>DASUGW010000267.1:0-8536 GCA_036273805.1 Mycobacterium sp. | reverse complement strand
CGAACACACCTGTGATGCCGTCTCTATCGTCCGGGGAACCGACGATCACCTCGCGCCCGCGCGCACCGCTGCTGGTGCGACGCACCGCATCCGGGTCCACCGCAGTGACCCACACGTCGACCGCGGCTTCGCGTTTGCGTTGCGACAACGGCCCGTACGTGGAGATACGTTCCGCCAGAGCGGCATCCAACGCAGCAAGCGCCTCGGGGTCACGCACCAGCTCAGACCGCCGTGAAATCGTGGTGACGCTGCGCACCGATACCGTCCCGGCCTCGAATGCCGCTGCGACCCGGGGTAGCCGATCACGCAGACTCAACGCCAATTCCATGTCGCCGCCGGCGCGGCGCGGGCTGACATTCAAAGCGGCGCCGATCTCGGCGGCCACCGCATCCCAGTCGTCAGCCATCCAGTCGGCATGCTCGGGGTCCCACATCCTGCGGGTCACCAATTCCGCGACAACCGCCAGTCGGCGCGCGTCGGCAGCTGCGGACGCTGCCGCCCATCCCGACAGTGCATCGACGAGCGCCACGTCAGGCAACCCGGCCAACTGGCCGACCTCCGGGAGCGATCCATCGAACATACGTTCTAACATACCGCGTCCCACCGACACGCGGGACGACCGCAGCTCAGATGCGCACCGACTCGGTGATGGCCTGCAATGCAGCAGCCACGGTCTCCAGGTCCTGCTCGACGACGTCCACATGCGGTGACACCCGTAGCACCGGCCCCGTGAGTTCGAATGGCGCGCGAACGTTTTCGGCCGCCGTGGTCACAACCCCGGACTCGGAAATCAGCGCGGACCGAACCGCTACCGGATCCACACCGGCCGGCGGCACCAGGGTGGTGATGGCCGTCAGCTCGTCGACTGGTTCGACGACCCGCCACCCCGCAACGCCGTCGAGCATCGAGCGGGTCCTCTTGCCTATGAGCGCGAGCCGATCCCGAACCCGCCCTGGCCCGGCGGCCAGGTACTCGCCCAAAGCCACCGAATAGCCCACGCGCGCAGCAATATTGGCCTCCGGGTGCATGAACGCCTGCATGGCAGAAGCCGCCACCGGCCAGTCCGGCGGGGGAATGCGGCGCACCATCCGCTGCGCCAGTAGCGGCCGTACCGCCAAGAGGCCGACACCACGCGGGCCCGCCATCCACTTGCGCGACGAGGAGTAGACGACGTCTGCACCCACTGCGCAGTCGACCTGCCCGAGAGCCTGCGCTGCGTCGAGCACAAGCGGCACGTCCACCGCCCGGCACACCTCGACCATCCCGGCGAGGGGTTGCACTACGCCACGGTGGCTGCCGACTGCGGTCAGATGCACCAGCGCGGGTGGGTCGCGGCGCAGCTCAGTTTCGGCGGCCTCGACGAGCACCCGGCCCAGCTCATCGACCGGCAACGTCCGTACCTCAAATCCGTTGGCGGCCATGATCGCCAGGTTCGGTCCGTACTCGCCCGGCGGGCTGGCCAGGACCCGCCGTCCCGGCCAGCTACCCAGCAACAGATCCAGCGCATGACCCGAGCCGGTGGTGAACACCACATCAGCGGCCGTCATCCCGACCAATGTGGCGATCGCAGTCCGCCCGGCGTGCAGCGTTGGTTCGGCCGCGTGCGCCGCGACGTATCCCCCGACTTCCGCCTCATGGCGGGCATGCTGTGCGACCGCATCGATGACCGCATTGCTCTGCCTCGAACACGCCGCGGAGTCCACGTGCACACCCGCGGCAGGCACCCGCGCGGCCCGCCAGTCGCGGGCCAGGTCGTCGTCTGGGATCACTTGACGGCCAGCGAAAGCCCGAAATCGCCTACAGGGTCGGTCCACCAGTGCGTACGCGTGAGACCGGCGCCGGCCAACTCCACCGCGACCTGCTCGGGGGTGAACTTGCACGAGACCTCGGTCAGCATCTCCTCACCGTCGGTGAACTCCACCGACATTCCCAGCTCCGTGATGTGCACTCGCTGAACTCCGATGGCCCGCAGCCACATCTCGATGCGGTGTTCCTCGGGGTTCCATCGCGCGACGTGCTCGAAGGCGTCGAGATTGAAGTCGGCACCGAGCTCGCGGTTGATCACGGACAGCACGTTGCGGTTGAACAGCGCTGTGACACCCGCGCTGTCGTCATAGGCGCGTACCAGCCGGTCGGTGTCCTTGACCAGATCGGTGCCGAGGAGTATCGAGTCCCCGGGTTGCAGAATCTCACTCAGCGCGGAAAGAAAGGCCGCGCGCGGCCCGGGAGTGAGGTTCCCGATCGTCGAGCCGAGGAAGGCAACCAATCGCCGCCCGCTGCGGGGGATTTCGTGCAGGTGCCGCTCGAAGTCGCCGCACACCGCTTCGATGCGCAGTCCTCGGTATTCCGAAGACAACGCCTCCCCGGCAATCTTGAGCACCGATGCATCGACATCGAACGGAACGAACCGTTGCAACGACCCCTGCGAGCGCAGCGCGTCGAGCAGCATGCGGGTCTTCTCCGATGTTCCGCTGCCGAGTTCGACGAGCGTGTCGGCACCGCTGGCCGCCGCGATCGTCGGTGCCCGCTCCGCCAGGATCGCGGCTTCCGCGCGGGTCGGGTAATACTCCGGCAACCGCGTGATCCGGTCGAACAGTTCGCTGCCCGTTGCATCATAGAACCACTTGGGCGGCAATGACTTCGGAGTTTGGGACAGACCGTCACGGACATCGTTGCGCAACTCACGCGCGGCGTGGTCGGCGGGAAGGTGGTTCGACAGCAGCATCACTATGGCGTTCCTTTCAGCGGCGTCAGGGACACCTGTCCGTCGCGGACGTCGACGAGGTGGCGGTCGGGCACGTCCTGCCACTCAGGGTCGTCGTCATAGGGTTCGCTGGCCACCACGACGCCGTCGGGCCGGCGCAGCACTGACAATGTGTCGCCCCACGTGGTGGCAAGTATTCGAGATCCGTTTCCGGCCAATATGTTCAATCTGGCGTCGGGATCGGCAGCTCCGACCTCGGACACCACCTCCCCGAGCGAGTCGAGTCCACGGTTGAAGATCAGCGCTGCCAGCAGTGCGCTGTCCACCACTGATTCGGCGCTGCGACTGAGCGGCAGGACCGCCCGGTCTACCACCCCGTTGTGCGACAGGAGCCAGTGACCATCGCTGAACGGCGCGCAGGCACTTGCGTCGATGGGCATGCCGGGGCTGGCGGAGCGCACCGCGGCAACCACGCAGTCGCTCGACAACGCCGGAGCCACCGAGGAGAAGGACGCATCACCCCAGAGCGGGGTCGCGCTGCGCCACCGTCGGGGCACATCGTGGGTGTAGAAGCCGACTCCCCACCCGTCGGCGTTCATCAGCCCGTGCTTCTGCCGACGCGGTGAATAGGACTGGACCAGAAGACCATTCGCCGGTTCCAGCAGCAGTGAACTCAGCGTGACGGGCGCCCCGATCCACCCCAGGTGACGGCACATCAGACGTCCCAGACCAGTCGGAGCCCGGCGAAGATCTGACGGCGGATCGGGTGATCCCAGTTGCGGAAGCTGGGCCGCAGAGTGTCGGCCCCGACAGCCCAGGAACCGCCGCGCAGGACCTTGTAGTCACCGTCGAAGAACGGTGCGCTGTAGCGGTCGTAGATCATCGGGACGAAGCCGGGCCAGGGCCGCAGCGGCGACGTGGTCCACTCCCAGACATCACCGAGCATCTGCTCGGCACCGTATGCGGATGCACCCGCCGGGTAGGCACCCACCGGCGCGGGCCGCAAGGCCGACCCACCGAGGTTGGCACGTTCAAAGGTTGGGCTGCTTGAGCCCCAGGGGAATCGGCGGCGGGTACCGGTACCCGGGTCCCACGCGCAGGCCTTCTCCCACTCGATCTCGGTCGGCAGCCGGGCACCGGCCCAGGCCGCATAGGCCTCGGCTTCGAAAAAGGTGATGTGCTGCACGGGCTCGTCGGCGGGTATCGGCTCGACGTGCCCGAACCGCGTTCGCGAACCGTCCCCATTCCAGAACTGCGGTGCCACCAGGCCCGCGTCTTTGCGATGGGCCCAGCCGCGCTCCGACCACAGGTCGGGGCGACGGTACCCCTCGTCGTCGATGAAACCCTGCCATTCGGCATTGGTCACCGGCACTCGCCCAATGCGGAACTCCGGCACGTCCACCACGTGCGCGGGCCGTTCGTTGTCCAGCGAAAACGGTTCGGCGACAACGTCGACCCCGAGAACGAAGGGGCCCCCGGGCACCAACACCGACGTGCCCGCCACCCCTGGCCGCCCCGACGGCAACGGCGTGCCAGCAGAGAGGAGCGGGGCTCCCGGGCGTAGGTTGAGCGCCTGCAGCATGGTCTCGACGTGTTGGTTTTCGTGGCTGACCACCAAAGCAAAGGGAAACCCCGCGTCATCGGGTGGCAGCTCATCCAGAAGGTCAAAGACCTTCTCGCGCACCGTTTTCAGATATCGATGTGCTGCCGCGGGTGCCAGTAGCGGCAGGTCGACGCGGCTCGCCCGGGGATGGACGAAGGCATCGTAGAGCCCGTCCACGCCGGCCGGCAGCATCCCTGGGCGGGCCGGGTCGCCACCCCGCAACAGCCAGAACTCTTCCTGCTGCCCGATGTGTGCGAGGTCCCATACCAGCGGACTCATCAGCGGGTTGTACTGCCGGTGCAATTCGGCGTCGTCGAATTCGACCAGCTTCAGGGTGCGTTGCCGGGCGCGGATCAGGTCGTCGGCGAGGGTCTGGCTTGAGGTCATGACTCCTCCTTAGCCAGTTGCGCAACCGCTGCTTCGATGCCGAATCGGACTGCGCGCTCATAGAAGTCGTCGCCGGGGCAGCGACCGAGTTCGACCATCTGCGCCAACAATGTCATAGCCGGGCGTATCTCCGGCGGAGCCAACTCGTGGGCAATGGCAACGCACTTGCGGGCGGCCGCGAACAGATGACGATCACCAAGGCCGATGCGTGCCGCGGTATCCCACGCCGTGGCCACCGGCTCCACGGCTTCCGCCGCTGCACCCACTGCCCGCTTGTCGTCGAGCAGCGTGACCAAGGTAAAGACCAGCGCGGGCCAGAGCTGGTCGGGAACGGCGTCAAGGTAGCGAATCTCGAGCCAGCGGCGCGGACGCACCGGCGGGAACAACGTGGTCAGGTGGTAGTCCAGATCGTCGGTCGTCGGTCGTCGACCGCCCAGCGGCGCGCGCCCCTCCACCCAGTCGACGAAGGGCACCCAGTCGAGGACCGGCTGCGGGTCCGGGTTGTTGATCAGCATGACCGGCGCTTTCAGCGCGTAACGGGCCCAATCCGTCGTCGGGTCGTCCCCACTGGCCCCGAGGATCGGGCCGCAGCGTGCCGAATCCAGCGCGCCCCAAACCTGCTGACGACCGCACAACCACCCGGTAAAGCCACCGCCCACCAACGGCGAGTTTGCGGCGATCGCGATCATGGTGGGGCCGAGCGCATGCGCCAGGCGTACCCGCTCGGCCCAGCCGTCGCGCGGTCCCGCGTCCAGATTGACCTGAACCGACGCCGTCGAGGTCATCATCGCTGCGCCCGCTTCGCCGGTACCGCTGGCCTCGAAGAACCGCTCCATGGCGCGATAGCGACCGCCGGGGTTGACCCGCTTGGGCACCCGGAGTGGGTCCGCACCCAGCAGCACCAGCCCCAGCCCGGCCCGCGCGAACGCCGCGCGCAACACCGCTCGGTCCGCGGCCAGCGCGGTGATCGCGGCGAGGGCACCACCGGCGGGCGGCCCGGACAGCTCGACGGCCCCGCCAGGCTCGACGGTCACCCGGCTACCCCCTGGCAGCGGAGGCAGCGCGTCAATGGTGCTGGTGAGCCGCGCCCAGCCAGGCCGGTGCGTGGGATCGGCCAGGTCAAAGCAGTGCGCTTCGATCTCCAAGCCGACGCGGCCCACGTCGCCGTCGGCCAGCGTATTGCCAGCAATGTGCAGTGCGGCAGCCGCCGAACTGGTCAGCTCCCGCACGTCCGTTCGGTCGACCGAGGTGACGGCGAACGTCATAGGACCATCATTGACGAAGGGTCTGACAAGTTCCCCCATTTATGTGGTGGCACAAGGCAGTGGTGTACCCAAACGCGCCGCGATTTACGACCGTTTTACTGACCCAGAGTGTTTTGCATTGCCCCTGCCAGCACGTTCACCGCGGGCCCGGCGTTGCCGGACTGACAGACCTTCGCTTGCAGCAGAACATTCTCCCGCAGCCTTGTCTGTGTGAAACACCTGCGGTCGGTCCCCGCCTCCTGTTTGGTCCACGCGGCATCCGCCGCTCCGGGGGGCCCACCGCTGAAGGACCAGACTTGGATGGCGCCGTCGTCCAGTCGCATGGTCGCGGTCTGGCCTGAGCAGCCGACGGTACGGTCGACGACCCGGTGATACGCCGCGACTGCTGCCGCACCGGTGGCGAACACCCCGACGGCCTGCTTGGCGAAGTGCGTGTCATCGGTGGCGGAGGTCTGTGTCGTCGCGCCGTTGAACGATGCCAGGTCGGGATCGTTGTACACCTCGGATAGGCCGATATCGGCCCAGTTGTTACAGACCGGGACATCCACCGAATAGCCCTGGAACGGCACGGTGAACAACGACTCCCACCCCATCTGGGCTCCGAGGACGTTGCCGACCGACCCCCTGCCCAGCACCGCGTAGTTGACGACGCCCGGATCCGACGGGTGCGCCGAGACGGCCGGCGCGAACGCCAGTGCCGGTCCCAGAGCCAGCACGGCGGCCGGCCCGAGCGCCCATCGACTCCGCCGCAACCGTCAGACCTTGGCCAGCAGTTTGGTGTCGATGTTGCCGCGAGTTGCCTTCGAATAAGGACAGAACTGGTGGGCTTTCGCCATCAGATCGTCGGCCACCTTCTGCTCCAAACCGGGCAGATATCCGATCAGATGCGCGGTCAGGCCATAGCCGCCGTCTGAGTCCTTGCCGAACCCGACCTGCGTCGTGACCCCCGTCGCGTCGTCGAGTTGCACGTTCTCGTTCTTTGCAACCAGCCGCAGCGCGCCGAGGAAGCATGCCGCCCAGCCCGCCGAGAACAACAGCTCGGGATTCACACCCTCGCCGCTGCCCCCCAGTTCCTTGGGAGGACGGGTATCCAGATCGATCTTGCCGTCGGCCGATGTGACGTGCCCGTCGCGCCCACCTCCGGTAGCGGTGGACTCGGCGGTGTAGAGGACTTCGATGCTCATGCGCCCATCCTTCCAAATCTTGCGGTTGGGGCAAGGGCTTCAGGACAGCTTGCTGCGCACGCCCTCCTCGACCGCCTTCCCGAGGTCGGCGTCTACATTTGACCAGTATTCGAACACCCGGGACAGCACCGGCTCCTTCACACCCTTGAGCACATGTCCAATGATGTTGGATGCCAACCGATCCCGCGCAGCATTGTCGAGCACATCGCGCACCATGGTGCCCGCCTGCCCCCAGTCGCCGTCATCGGCACGCAGCGTGTAGGCGGCACGCACCATGTCACCGTCCGACGTCCAGTGCGCCTCGGCGACCGCCGCCGGATCGGCCGCCACCGGTCCGCCCGTCGAGTTCGGTGTGTACACCGGGTCCACGGCGTTGCGAATGCGCATTGCGCCGTCTTTGGAGTAGCTGTGCACTTCGACCTTCGGCTCGTTGACCGGGATCTGCTTGTAGTTGACGCCGAGTCGGGCACGGTGTGCGTCGGAGTACGAAAAGCCGCGTGCCAGCAGCATTTTGTCGGGACTGAGCCCGGTACCGGGTATCAGATTGTTGGGCTCAAAAGCGGCCTGCTCGATCTGCGCGTGATAGTCGGTGACGTTGCGGTTCAGGGTCATCGTCCCTACGTCGTGCAGCGGATAGTCGCCGTGCGGCCACACCTTGGTCAGGTCGAACGGGTTGAAGCGGTAGGTCTTGGCCTCCTCGAAGGGCATGATCTGCATCTTCAGCGTCCAGGACGGAAAGTTGCCGGCCTCGATCGACTCGTAGAGGTCGCGCTGGTGGTAGTCGCCGTCCTCTCCGGCCAGTCGATCTCCTTCCTCCTGCGTCAGAAAGTCGACACCCTGGTCGGTGATGAAGTGGTATTTGACCCAGAACAGCTCTCCTGCCGCGTTGACCCAGCTGTAGGTGTGGCTGGAGTAGCCATTCATGTGACGCCAACTCTTGGGGATGCCGCGATCTCCCATCAGCCAGGTCACCTGATGGGCCGACTCTGGTGTCAGGGTCCAGTAATCCCACTGCATGTGGTTGTTGCGCATGTTGTCGGCCTGCATCCGCTTCTGGCTGCGAATGAAGTTCTGGAACTTCATCGGATCCCGCATGAAAAACACCGGAGTGTTGTTGCCCACGAGGTCGAAATTGCCGGCGGTGGTGTAGAACTTCAGCGCGAACCCGCGTGGATCCCGCCAGGTGTCGGGGCTGCCGCGCTCGCCCGCCACCGTCGAGAATCGGGCGACCATTTCGGTCTTGACTCCGGGCTGGAACACTGCGGCTTTGGTGTATTGGCTGACGTCGTTGGTCACCTCGAAGGTGCCGAACGCGCCACCGCCCTTGGCATGTGGCTGGCGCTCCGGGATGCGTTCCCGATTGAAATTGGCCATCTGCTCGATCAGGTAGTGA
>DASUGW010000266.1:0-9182 GCA_036273805.1 Mycobacterium sp. | reverse complement strand
GGCTGCTGGTCCCCTTCACAAACGGTATCGGGGTGTACGAGCCGTCGGCCGGCACGGCCGAACGGGTGATCCCGGTGACGCGGCCCAAAGTCGACGGGCCGGTGGTGCCCAATGTCGCGGGCTCGACCATCGTGGAGCAGCGTGGGCCGGATCTGGTGGCGCTGGGCTGAGCTCCCCACCGAAACCGACGTTTGGGTGGCGACACACCGCAAAATCGCGCCGAAACGTCGGTTTCGACGAAACGGGAGCGGTCAGACCTCAGGGGTGAACGTGTCCAGCTTCTTGCCGGACTTCCAGTACTGCAACAGGCCGTTCGCCAGCTCTCGATAGGCGGTCGCACCCTTGTTCTTGCGGCCGGCGATCACCGACGCACCGGATGCACTGGCCTCCGCGAAGCGCACCGTGCGCGGAATGGGCGGCGCCAGCACCGGCAGCTCGTAACGGTCGACAACATCGAACAGCACGTCGCGGCTGTGCGTGGTGCGCGAGTCGTAGAGCGTGGGCAGCGCGCCCAGCAGTTCTAGCTCGGCATTGGTGATCTGCTGGACGTCGTTGACCGTGCGCAGAAATTGACCGACGCCCCGATGTGCCAGTGTTTCGCACTGCAACGGGACGATGACCTCGTCGGCGGCGGTCAGGCCGTTGAGGGTCAGCACGCCCAGCGACGGCGGACAGTCGATGATCACCACGTCAAAGTCGTCGGAAAGCCTCGCCAGCGCGCGTTTGAGGGCGTACTCGCGGCCGGCCCGCATGAGCAGCATCGCCTCGGCACCGGCCAGGTCGATGTTGGCCGGCAGCAGCGTCATCCCCTCCTCGGTGCGAACCAGCGCCGCATCCGGCTCGACATCTCCGAGCAGCACTTCATGCACCGAAACGGCCAATTTGTCCGGGTCACAGCCCAGCGAGAACGTCAGGCAGCCCTGCGGATCGAGGTCCACGAGGAGCACTTGTTTGCCCTGTTCAACCATGGCCGCGCCCAGCGACGCGACCGTTGTTGTCTTGGCCACCCCGCCCTTCTGATTGGCTATCGCCAACACGTGTGTCCCCACCGGACCATCCTGACACGGCCAACCGTTTTGAGCGGTTCGGTCATCGGGCAGAATTCAGCGTGTGAGTGTCGGTGAACATCGGTTGGTCCTGCTACGTCACGGAGAGACCGAGTGGTCAAAGTCGGGTCAGCACACCAGTACCACCGATCTTGAGCTCACCGACAACGGTCTCGAGCAGGCGCGGCTGGCCGCCTTTGCGCTCGCCCACCTCAGCCTGAACGACCCGGTGGTGTTCAGCAGCCCCCGCCGGCGTGCCCTGCGGACCGCGGAGCTGGCCGGCCTCGACGTGAGCGAAGTCACGCCGCTGCTCGCGGAATGGGACTACGGCGATTACGAGGGCATGACTACCCACGACATCCGCACGCAGGTGCCCGGCTGGTTGTTGTGGACGTACGGCTGCCCCGGCGGCGAGTCGGTCGATCAGGTGACGATGCGGGCCGACCAGGCAGTCAACCTCGCCCTGGAACACATGGCCGACCATGACGTGGTGTTCGTCGGGCACGGGCACTTCTCGCGTTCGGTGGTGACCCGCTGGGTCGAGCAACCGTTGCGCGACGGCGCACGTTACGGCTTCGGCCCGGCATCGGTGGCGGTCTGCGGATTCGAATACGGCCTGCGGCAACTCAAATCGCTCGGCCTCACCGCGCACCGCGAACCGGTCTCGACGTGAGCGGCGCCGTCCCGTCGTTCGTGCTGTCCGGGCCGTCCGGGACGCTGGTGGCCGAGGACATCGTTGCCGGCTATGACGAACCGGCTGCCGCGGCCGATGCGCTGGGGTCCGGTTCGGTTCCAATCATATTGGGCGCGTTGCCTTTCGATGTGGGTCAGCCCGCGGCCCTGCACGCGCCGCGGTTGGTGAGCAGGTCGCAGGGGCTGCCGGACTGGGCGCCGGGCGCCGTCCCGCACGGCCGGACGGTACGTAACCTGCCCAGTCCGGAGGAACACCGCGCCCGGGTCGGCGAGGCGATCCGGCGACTGCGGGAGCCGGGCACTGCACTACAAAAGGTGGTGCTGGCCCGGGCACTGGAGCTGGTGGCCGAAATCCCCTGGGACGCTTGCGAGGTGGTACGACGACTGGCCGCAGCGGATCCGTCGGCGTACGCGTACCTGGTGGACCTGTCACCGGCCGGCAGCGAATACCTGGGCACGGCGCTCGTGGGCGCCAGCCCGGAGCTCCTGGTCGAGCGCCACGGCGACCGTGTGCTGTGCCGCCCGTTCGCGGGCTCGGCGCCGCGCGCGGCAGATCCGGACGCCGACCTCGCCAACGCGGCAGCATTGGCCGAGTCCGGTAAGAACCGCTATGAGCATCAGCTCGTCGTCGATGCGATCGCCGAGGCGCTCGCTCCCCTGTGCTCAGATCTGGACGTCGGGAGCGATCCCACTTTGCACCACACCGACGCGTTGTGGCACCTGGGCACCTCGATCAGCGGAACACTGGACGAAACATCGACCACAGCAATGGATCTCGCATTGCTTCTGCATCCGACCCCAGCGGTCGGTGGCGCACCCACCGATGCCGCCGCGGCGGTGATCACCGAACTCGAGGGCGATCGCGGGTTCTATGCGGGTGCGGTCGGCTGGTGCGACACGGCCGGCGACGGCCGCTGGGTGGTCGCCATCCGCGGCGCGCTGCTGTCGGCCGACCGGCGGCGTGCGGTGGCACACAGCGGCGGCGGCATCGTCGCGGCATCCGATCCCGCCGACGAGGTCGACGAGACCACGGCGAAGTTCCGCACCATACTGTCCGGGTTAGGAGTCCCGTTATGACACAACTCATTCGACGAGCGCAGCCTGGCGACGAGGGCGAGATCACGGCGATGATCCACGAACTCGCAGAGTTCGAGCGTGCCGCCGCAGACTGCACCGTCACCGAAAAGCAGTTACACGACGCACTTTTCGGACCGTCGCCGACTGCCTACGCGCACGTCGTCGAGGTGGATGGCGAGCTGGGCGCGACGGCCGTGTGGTTCCGCAACTTCTCCACCTGGGAAGGTGTCGCCGGAATCTACCTGGAAGACCTCTATGTCCGGCCGGCGTTCCGGCGGCGCGGACTGGCCCGCACACTGCTGTCCACTCTGGCCGCCGAGTGCGTCGAGCACGGGTGCGCCCGATTGGAGTGGGCGGTACTCAACTGGAACGTCAACGCCATCGCGCTTTACGACAGTGTGGGCGGCAAACCGCAGACCGAGTGGACCACCTACCGGGTGTCCGGTCCAGAACTGGCCACGCTCGCTCGCGGCTGAAGCCATCCGGCGACGGCGTCAGTCGCGGCTGGCCATCCAGTGCACCGCCGCCGGACTGAACAACAAACCGAGCGCCACCAGTGCCGCCACCACGACCAGCGCCGCGTACACCGTCTGGCCCGCACCGTAGATGTAGTAGGCCACGCCGAGTAGCAGCAGGTTGGCGAAAACTGCGATGCCGCGACCCCAGCGCCGGCCGGTGGTCAGCGCCCAACCGGCGGCGGCCACCGCGGCGCCCATGATCGCGAACCAGGCCGCCGTGCCGTAACTGAACGCGCCGGCTCCCGGCAGCCCGCGCACCACGTCCTGGTTGGACCCGGTGACCACGTGGAACAGGTAGATCAGCGCAACGACGACCGCCACTGCCCCCTCGGCGGCGACTAGATAGCCCGCCCACCGGACCGGCGCCGGGGTCATGCGGACTTGCCGGCCAGGTATCGCACCGCCAACTCGTACCCGGCCGCCCCCGCACCGGCGATCACCACCTCGGCGACCTCGGAGACATAGGAATGCCGCCGGAACTCCTCGCGCGCATGGATGTTGCTCAGGTGCACCTCGACGACGGGCAATGCCACCGACCGCAGCGCGTCAGCAATTGCCACCGACGTGTGGCTGTAGGCGGCCGGGTTGATCACGACGGCCGCACAGTCGTTCCGGGCCTCGTGGATGGCGTCGATCAGCACGCCCTCGTGATTGCTCTGCACCGCACGGACCTGCCAGCCCAGCTCGGCGGCGAGGTTCTGCACGGCAACCTCGATCTGCGCCAGCGTCGTCGACCCGTACACCTCGGGTTGACGGGTGCCGAGCAGGTTCAGATTGGGCCCGTTGAGGAGCAACAGTCGGCGTTCGGTCACGCTCGTACCGTACCGCGAGGAACCGCAGCGGATCGGCAGGCGACCCTATCGGCTAGGTGTGCCCGCTGCCGCGCAACGCCGCTGGACGGCCCCGGTGCCGCCCGTCGCCGGCGGAGATCTGGGCTGACATAGTGATTCGGGTGTGATGAGCGCGGCGAATCACACCCGAATCCTGAGGAGGCGACGTGGACGGTCGGTGCCCGTGTGGTTCCGGCGAGGATTACGACGCGTGCTGCGGGCCGTTGCATGCGGGTGCGCCGGCCCCCACGGCACTGGCGCTGATGCGTTCCCGCTTCAGCGCTTTCGCGCGAGGTGACGCCTCGTATCTCCTGACCAGCTGGGATCCCGAAACCCGCCCCCGCCGTGTGGAACTCGACGACGATATCGTCTGGCGGCGACTACAGGTCGTCGACACGCAGGCCGGCGGGGTGGACGACGTCGAGGGTGTCGTCGAGTTCCGGGCCACCTATGTGCAAGACGAACAACACCGAGTGCTGCATGAACGAAGCCGGTTCACCCGGGTCGGCGGCCGGTGGGTGTACGTCGACGGCGAGCACGACGGATAACACCGCCGCGGGGCAGCGGCGACGACACCTGGCTACTGGACTCCCCCATCGCCGAGGTGAGCTGGCGTGCCGGCCGAACGGTCCCGGCACTCGGGTATCCGGCTAGATCCACAGATCATGTTGCTGCGCAACGCATCCGACCGGCTCGAACTGCAGGAATGGATCGACTCCGTTACCTCGGGACGCCCTTCCCGGCTGGCCACCGCCACCGACGGCCTCAATGCCGACCTCGTCGCGGATGCCCTGATGGAGTCGATGAACTCCAATGGTCCGGCCGTGACGGTCGACTACCGGTGACCTGTACAGCCGGGGGAGTACTGGCATTACCCGTCATGTCAGCCCCTTGTTGCCCGGGCTTAGCCGCGCTTGACTGGACACCGTGACCTGGAGCGCCGACGACCTCGACCGCATCGACACCGCTGACGAGATGCGCGTAGCGGGCCGCCGCCGTGACGGCAGGCTGCGACCTGCCCGGATCGTGTGGATGGTCGTCCTCGACGGCACGCTGTACAGCCGTTCGGTCAACGGTCCCGATGCCGCCTGGTTCCGCGGGACCCGCGCCACCCGCCGGGGGCACATCGAGGCCGGTGGCGTGGACGCTGATGTCGAGTTCGTCGACGTTGACCCCGCCGACGCCGTGCAGGCTGACCTCGACGCCGCATACCGGCAGAAGTACGGCCGCCGTTATCCGGGCCCTACCGAGCAGATCATGGCCGCGACCGCGCGGTCCGCCACGGTCAAGATCCTCCCGCAACCGACTGTTTGACGAGGAGCACGACATGCACAGGATTCCCCAGGGCACCTCTACCAAGGGCTCCGCCCAGATGTTCACCGGCGACGTGTATTTCGACGTGATCGCGAAGGGCGTGGAGCCATCGCGGCTGCGCGTCAACACCGTGCGGTTCGCACCGTGCTCCCGCACGGCCTGGCACACGCATGCGTGCGGTCAAACGCTGCATGTCACCGACGGCGTGGGACTGGTGCAGTCGCGGGGCGGCGAGATCGTCGTGATGCGACCCGGTGACACCGTCTACACCCCGCCCGGCGAATGGCACTGGCACGGCGCGGCGCCGGATCACTTCATGACACACCTGGCGATGTGGGAAGCGCCCGACCCTGCGTCCGGCCACGCCGAGACCACCTGGGGTGAGCATGTCACCGACGCCGAGTACCACTACCCCGCGAAGGCCTGAGATAGCGATCAGTGAAGCGGCACACCGTAATCACGACGAACTGTTTCCCGACCACACTTCGGAAGCACATCCACGACATCGCTACTGACCACCGCGAAAATCCAACAGCCTAAAGGAGCAATCATGCACACACGCACATTGGGACAGGGTCTCGAAGTATCCGCGATCGGTCTGGGCTGCATGGGCATGTCGATGAGCTACGGCCCCAATCCCGGTGACCGCGATGACATGATCGGCGTGATCCGCTACGCCGTACAGGAAGCCGGCGTGACGTTCTTCGACACCGCCGAGGTGTACGGGCCCTATGTCAATGAAGAACTCGTCGGCGAAGCGCTGGCGCCGTTGCGCGACGACGTCGTCATCGCGACCAAGTTCGGCTGGAACATCCAGGACGGCAAAATGGCCGGAACCAATTCGGACCCCGCACAGATCCGCAGGGTCGCCGATGCATCGTTGCGGCGCTTGGGTACCGACGTTATCGACCTGTTCTATCAGCACCGTGTCGACCCGAAGGTGCCCATCGAGGACGTCGCCGGTACGGTCGGCGAATTGATCGCGGCCGGAAAGGTGCGCCATTTCGGGCTCTCCGAAGCGGGCGCGGGAACCATTCGGCGTGCGCACGCGATATGCCCGGTGACGGCCGTACAAAGCGAATACTCGTTGTGGACCCGCGATCCCGAACCCGAGGTGCTGCCGACCTGCGCCGAACTCGGCGTCGGCTTCGTTCCGTTCAGCCCGCTGGGTAAGGGATTCCTCACCGGAACTGTCTCACAGACAACGGAATTCAGCTCCGGCGACGTGCGGAACACCATTCCGCGGTTCAGCGCAGAGAACGTCGCTGCGAATCAGGCATTGCTCGACCGGGTCGGCTCGCTGGCTGCGGCGAAGGGCTGCAGCACCGGCCAGATCGCGCTGGCGTGGCTGCTGGCTCAGCACCCGTGGATCGTGCCCATCCCGGGTACGCGGCGGCGCGAACGCGTCGACGAGAATGCCGGCGCCACCGCGGTTGCGCTGTCCGCCGATGAGGTCGCCGGCCTCGACACACTGGCCGCGCTGGTCGGCGTTCAGGGTGATCGGTACAACCCTGCCGGGATGGCGATGGTGGGCCTGTGAGCGCAACGAACGGCCGGCGCGCGGCGCGCGGAGGGAGCACAGCGAGGGACCGGAGTCACGCGAACAATCCGGGTGACGCGAACAGTTCGGGCACCTGTGAGGGAGCTGCCGGTCACTCCCATCACATCCGCCCCCGCTCGCGAGACGGTTTGCGAAGTGCCCGCCTCGCAGCGACTTTCCGCGACTCGGTGAGACTCGGGCCGGCGATCTGGCGGCCACTGACCTCAAGTGAGCGCCCATTGACCTCAAGTGAAGTGTCCCGGCGGCAGTCTGGAAGTTCTGCACCGGGTGGGTGGACGGCGGCGACAACCGAAGCGGCGGGTGCGGCTGAAGCGAAAGCGAAGGCGAAGGCAACGGCAACGGCAACGGCAACGGCAACGGCACGGTGCCACTTCGGCAGGCAAAGCATGGTCAACCGTGAGCGAGGTCCACAGAGATCCCACGAAGTCGCGCAAAGTCGCTGCGAGGCGGGCACTTCGACACCTGACTCCCGGAGCGGGACGGATGTGACACGTGGCCACGCGCCACAGCACCAACTCGGCGAACGGGGTCCTGCGAGTGCCTCCCTCACGGCCGCACGGACGCCTAGCCTGATCCCATGACCACGCTCGATCTTCGCAACGAGATCCGGGAGTTTCTGCGGTCGCGACGGGCCCTGATCACCCCGGAACAGGCCGGGTTGCCCATCTATGGCGGCAACCGGCGGGTCGCCGGTCTGCGCCGCGAAGAGGTGGCACTGCTTGCCGGGGTGTCCGTCGACTACTACGTCCGGATGGAACGTGGCAACCTCGCCGGTACCTCTGAGAGCGTGCTCAGTGCACTGGCCGACGCGCTGCATCTCGACGACGCCGAACGTGACCATCTCTTCTCGCTCGCTCACCAGTCACACACCGCCACCGCGCGGCGCAAACGCACCCCGCCGGCAAGAGTGCGGCCGGCGATGCAGCAGGTGTTGGACGCAATCACCGAGGCGCCGGCCTGGATCCGCAACGGCCGCCACGACATCATCGCGATGAATCAGCTCGCGCGTGCGCTGTACTCGCCGGTGCTGGCCCTGCCGCGCCGGCCCGCCAACACGACGCGGTTCGTGTACCTGCATCCCCACGAGGCCCGGGAGTTCTTCGTCGACTACGACCAGATCGCCAGGGACGCCGCCGCCATGCTTCGGCTCGAAGCCGGCCGCAACCCACACGACAAAGCACTGATCGAACTCGTCGGCGAACTCAGCACCCGTAGTGAAACATTCCGGCAGCGCTGGGCATCTCAGGATGTCCGGTACCACCGCAGCGGACGAAAACGTCTGCGCCACCCCGCCGTCGGCCAACTCGATCTGGACTTCGAGGCCATGCCCCTGCCGTCGGACCCCGGCTGGCAACTCAACATCTACACCGCCCCCGCCGGCACGCCGACTGCCGACGGCCTGAAGCTGCTGGCCTCGTGGGCCGCGAGCCAGGAACTGACCAACACCGAATTACGCAGCCCCGCAACATGAACGGGCGTCCCGAGAGTATCTGTCCGGCGCCCGCCGCCGCGGCAAGCAGCTAAAAGTCAAGGGAGAAGGCATAGTGCGTGCAGCAGTGCTCTACGGCAAGGACGACATCCGGCTCGAACAGGTGCCCGAGCCGACGATTCTCAACCCGACCGACGCGATCGTGCGCAATGCTGCCACCTGCGTATGCGGTTCCGACCTGTGGAACTATCGTGGCCTGAACCCGCCGCCGAAGAAGCCGACACCGTTCGGCCACGAGTACTGCGGTGTGGTCGAAGCCGTCGGGGCCGACGTCAGCACAGTCAACCCCGGCGACTTCGTGATCGGTTCGTTCTTCGCCTCCGACGGAACCTGCCCCAACTGCCGCAATGGGATTCAGACCAGCTGTCTGAATTCGAAACCCATGGTGGGGTGTCAGGCCGAAGCAGTGCGGGTGCCGTGGGCGGATGGCAGCCTGGTCGCCACACCCGAACAGCCGTCCGCCGATCTGGTGCCCAGCCTGCTGGCCGCCTCCGACGTGATGGGCACCGGCTGGTTCGCCGCCTATTCGGCTCAGGTTGCACCCGGGATGACGGTCGCGATTGTGGGCGACGGAGCGGTCGGGCTGTGCGGTGTGATCGCCGCCAAACGCATGGGAGCCGAACGCATCGTCGTCATGAGCCGCCACGAGACCCG
>DASUGW010000265.1:0-3413 GCA_036273805.1 Mycobacterium sp. | reverse complement strand
CATCGCGCTACCGCTACGCTGCGGCCCACGGCCACCGCTTGATCCTCTGACGTCGTCACAACCGAAGATGATCATGTGGTGGCCGCCCTGCGTTCGGGACCGACACGCCGCAAGATCACGATCTACGGCTGGAGTACTAGGGGACGCGGGTCGGGGCCTCTACCCGGCTATGGAGGTGCTTGACGACGGCGCGGAGCGCGTACAGCCTAACTAGCTGCTCATGGCCCGCATCCTCGAAGTCTTCCGCGACGTGTCCAGTGTGGTCGTTCCGATTGTGGAGCCGGGTCAATTTTGCGGGGCCGGCCGGTTCCTCGACGCCCACCTTTGGGTCGCGTCGGCGCCCACGAAACCGACCAGGAGACGACGCCTGGCGCGCGATCCTCCATGGTCTACCCGCGCCGATTAAGAGACGGTTCACCGGCGGGCCACCCTGGTTGTCATTGCAGGCGTATAGGACCATCGGGCCATGAGAGGTGAGGGTAGCTGCATGGACGACCGGACGGTGCCCGAAGTGATCGAGGGGCTGAGGGCGCTCCTCCGGGCGATTGACGCGCCACATGGCGCGACACGGTCACCTCCGACATCCTCGCGCCGTGCTCGGCGACCAGTCGCTGCCAGATCCGCCGCGCGGTATGCCGCTGCTTTCGCGGCACCTCACGATCTTCCAGCAGCCACCCGTCGATCACCTCCGCCCAGGCATCCAACGCCGGGCGGCGCCGCCGGGCATAGGCCTTGCGCGGCGGCGGCACCGCACTGGCCAGCGCCTCACGCACCGAGCGCCGGTGCACGCCATGGCGCACCGCTAACTCCCTGATCGACAACTCCTCGACCCGACGGTCACGCCGGATCCGCTCGAATAACTCCACCCGTGATCGCACCCCAATCAACCTCCCCGCACCGACGAATTCGGACGGGAAGATCACAAACGAAGTGGGGCCAATATTCGTGCAGACACGCCAGCCCCCACCACCGGCAGCGCACGACCCAACCAGGCGGGGCCAAAATTCACGCCGATAACAGCCCCACCCGGGGCCAGATCAGGTGACCACACTCAAACGCTGGCAGCTCGATCACCGGCTCGACCGCGGCGAGGATCCGGTGCGCCCTGCTCCGCCCGGTGCTCGGCACATCGTCGGCGGGGAATAGGCACAGGTCGGGGGTCATCACGCCACCGCCAGTCGCACGACGTCGCTCGCCGGGCCCATAGCCAGCCGCCACCAGGACGCCAGGCCCCGACGCAGGACCGGTGCGCACGCCACGACCACACCGCGCCGGACCTCGAACCCGGCGCACAGCGTCCCCCGGGTAACCCGGTACAGGCCGTCGGCCAACGCCGGATCGCCGCGGTTCCACACCCGGATACCGGCGTCCGCAGCGAGCGCCATGCAACCCCGAGTGCCCGCCGACAACCCAAGGGGGAACGCGACACATCCTGCCGCGCTCAGTCGCACCATCAGCGCGTTCCGCGCGTGCCCGGCGCCCTTGCCCGCGTACTGCGGGCGCCACGCCCACGACGGCACCGGATATGGCTCCACCTGGCACCCGAGTGCCTTCGCGGCCCCATCGGCCAACCGGTCCGCGCCACGCGCCGCGCCGTGCACCACCACCATGGCCCGCGCTGGGCCACCCCACCGGTCCAGCACCGCCCGCAGGCTGGTCTCCACCCGATCCCGGTCGCGCCATTCCCGTGACCCCGTCACCAGAACCCGGTATGCAGTCATAGCTACTGTCCGGGGACGTGGACGGGGATGGTCCACTCGGTGCCGCAGTGCCGGCAGGCCCACGTATCGGTGTCGGGGGTGCTGGTCACCCAGCGGACGCCGGCGGTCTGGTCGCAGCTGGGGCACGGGTCGTTGTCGATCGTGGTGGTTGCTTGGATGGTCATCGGGCCTCCTCAACGCGCGCAGCGGGTATCGAGGGGTTGGCCTTGCCGGCCGCTCCCCTGCCCCCGGTTTCGGCCGGCTGTCCCGCCCGGAAGCTGTCAAGAGCGCCGTAGGCGGCCCGTAGGGATGCGGTGTGCGGGGGCGGCGCAGCCGCTTAGGGGTCCCCGCGCACTAGCACTCTTGACAGGTGAGGACGGGGCACCACCCTGAGGCCGAAGGGGCAGGGGAAACAGCACGCCGAAGGCGTTCCGCTGGGTCTCTCGGCCTGCGCGGCCTTGAGCGCGAATGTCAGACCGGTCCTGCATACTGGGCCTCATGGGCGGACCGTGGACCCCCCGCACCCCTGACTGGGTCACCCCACCCGCTAGCCACATCGCCGACGAGCACTGGCTCGCGTACGCCATGCTGGTCAGAGACCGCCTCCCCTGGGCTGCCGGGGTCGCCTGCTCGATCGCCTGGATCCGTGGCGGCAGGGTCGGCCCTATCACCGAACGAGACGAGCAGCCCGTCACCAGGGCCGTCGCCGACGCTGAGCGGTGGGCCGCTGAGGCCGCCCGCGTCCCGGCCAACCCGCCACCCATGGACGTCATCTACGCCCAGTTGAAGGTCACCCCGTGGGCGCCCCTGCCCAACCAGGACCCGAACTACGCGGTGGGCTGCTGGCGCGCACTCCGGTGGGTGCTTGGCGTGCCCGGGCAGGACCCACCTATTCCGGTGCCGCGGCGGCGCCCGGACGGCAGTCTGTACACCGCTGAGGAGCTGTACGCCGAGGTCATTCGCGCCGACGACGGCCGCCTGTCGCCTGAGCAGCGGGCGACGAAACGCGTTCAGGCGGAGTGCGACGCCGCCAAGTATTGGCACTACGCCGAGCAGATTGCCCAGGTGCAGCGCGATCTTGGTTGGGACCACGCCGGCGCTAGTTGACCTCGGCCCGGCTAGGCGTCGGCATCCTGGTAGTCCGGCACGTCCGGCACCACCACCTCGGGGATCTCGTTCCCCATCGTGTGGTCCCGGACGTCGTCTGTGCCGTCGTCCCATCGCGCTACCGCTCCCCCCAGCTCCGGGGTGTCCGCGGCCTCGTCGAGGACCTCCCGCGCCGCTAGCTCCGCCACCGCCTCCTGGGCCCGCTCGACGGTTTCTCGGGTCTCTGCCAACGGGGGGACCCGCCGGCGCTCGTCGGGGTCGGTGTGCTCCCCGGCATCCGCCTCCGCGGTGTCCCGGATATCAGCCACCGCGGTCTCCACCACCCCGGTCTCCTCCACCGGCCCGGTCACCGGCGATACGGCGTCCATCGCGGCTTGGTCCGCGTCCCGCTGCGGATCTACCAGGTCGATCTCATCGGTGACCGCCCGCACCGAGTCCTCTACCACCTGTTCGGCACGGTGCGCCTGCACCCACTCCGCCGCAGTCGTCCGGTCCGGTGGATTGGCCAGGTCAATCCCCCGCGCGGCCAGCTCATCCCGGGCAGCTTCAGCCCGGTCCTTTGTTGGCGCGTTCGCCACCGTCCACTTCGCCCGGTCAAGATCACTT
>DASUGW010000264.1:0-13195 GCA_036273805.1 Mycobacterium sp. | reverse complement strand
GAGGTTCATGGCTGAGACGAGACGGACGTTCGATGCACAGTTCCGTGAGGGCGCGGTGCGCATCGTGCGGGAGACCAGCAAGTCGATCGCGCAGGTAGCCCGGGACCTGGGGATCAACGACGGCACCCTGGCCAATTGGGTGAGGGCGGACCGGCAGGCACGCGGCGAGGCCGGCGGCGGTCAGTTGTCCGAAGACGAGCGGGCTGAGCTGGCCAGGTTGCGTCGGGAGAACGCCGAGCTGGCGATGGAGCGTGATGACGCCCCCTATGTTTGTCAAGTAGTGGCTTGGGCCGGCGCGGGCGATAGGGCGGCCAGGATGATCGGGAAGAGCTCGCGGGCAACGTAGCCTTTGAGGCAGCGGATGATCTCCTTGGTGGATTTGCCTTCTGCGGTGCGGCGGTTGGCGTAGTCGCGGGTCCGAACATCACGGCCGAGCCGGGTCAGCACGATGGTGTAGAGGGCGCTGTTGGCGCGGCGGTCGCCGCCGCGGTTGAGCCGGTGGCGGGTGGTCTTGCCGGAGGATGCCTCGATCGGGTTGGCGCCGCAGAGAGCGACAAAGGCGGCCGGGCCGGTGAGCCGGTGCGGGTTGTCGCCGGCGGTGATCAGCAGCGCCGCCGCGGTGTCGGGGCCGACGCCGCGGCGGGCGAGCAGCTTGGGTGCGCATTCGGTGAGGGCGGCGGTCAGCTGCCTGTTGAGGTCTTTGATCTCGTCGGTGAGGGTCAGGATGCGAACGGCCAGGCCGCGTAAGACCGTCACGGTTGCCGTGGTGGTGACGGTCGTGTCGGTGGCGGGCAGGCCGGCGCAGGTGCGAAACAGGGTGATCGGGCCGAGTCCGGTAAGCGATTCGCGTAGCGGCGGGTCGGCACGGACCAAGACGGCGCGCAGCTGGTTGATGGCCTGGGTGCGGGCCTTGTTCGCCGAGTCCTTGGCAATCTTGAACATGCGGATCGCCTCGACATACCCGTCCCCGGTCTTGGCCTGGGCGGTGGCCTGGCCGGACAGCACGGCGCGGGCAGCGTTTTCGGCGTCAAGGGCGTCGGTCTTCCCGCGCCGGCGCCGCGCGGCCCGATCCGGCCGGTTGATCTCGATGACTCGCAGGTCTTCGCGGCGCAGGTGGCGGGTCAGCGCCGTGCCGTGGGAGCTGGTGCCTTCCACGCCGGCTCGATGAAGCGTCCCGTGTGAGCGGGCCCAGGCCAGCAGCTGGGTGTATCCGGCGGCCGTGGCCGGGAATGCCTGGGTGCCCAGCAGCACGCCGAGTGTGGTGATCACGGCGGCGACATGGACATCGTTGTGGGTATCGACGCCGAGGATGACCTCCTCTGCGGTCGGGCCGGCGGTGGAGTCGAGGCTTGCCGTCACGCGCGTGTCTCCTCATCGGACCAGGGATCGGCGGCGCGGACCAGGCGCGGCGGTCAGGACTGTGATGGTGTGCGGCAAGGCCCCTATCGGGACACGTCCGCGCCTGGTCCAGCTCACGCCCTGCGCCGGGGTCGACGGGTCATCACGAAGACAGCGTGGCCAGTCTCAAGCTGGGTCAGACCCCAGCGCCGGGCGGTGTTGCCAATCCTCACAGTCCTCAAGCGATCCGTGGTCCTGTGGGTCAAGGAAGCGACGGGCCGGTGAGCGTGGCCGCCTTCATCGCTTCCCAGAGGACCGAGCATCACGTGCCGCACGCGGTGGCCTGCCGGGCGTTGGGCGTCTCGCAGTCCTGGTTCTACAAGTGGCACCAGCGGCCACCCACGCCGCGGCACGACCGCCGGACCAGGCTCGCGGCCGCGGTCCGGTCGGTGTTCAACGGCTCTGGTGGCACCTACGGCAGTCCACGTATCGGTATCGAGCTGCGTGAACAAGGCTGGCGGGTCTCCGACAACACGATCGCTGCGGTGATGGTCGAGCTTGGCCTGGTCGCCCGGGTCGTCCGCCGGCGGCGCGGCCTGACCCGGCAGGGGAAGCGGCCCGCCGCCGCGGATCTGATCGGCCGGGTGTTCGGCGCCTCGGCGCCGGATGTCGCCTGGTGCGGGGACATGACCGAGATCGTCACCGGCGAGGGCAAGCTCTACCTCGCCACCGTCATCGACCTGTACTCCCGGCGGATCCTCGGCTACGCGATGGGCGCCCACCACGACGCCGGGCTGGTCGTGGCGGCGTTGAACATGGCCGCGGTCACCCGCGGCGGCCACGTCGACGAAGTGATCTTCCACAGCGATCGCGGCAGCGAGTACACCTCGGCCGCCTTCGCCGCCGCGTGCGCACGCTGGCGGGTACGCCAGTCGATGGGCCGGGTCGGCTCATGCTTCGACAACGCGGTCGCCGAGGCGACCTTCTCCACCATCAAGGTCGAGTACGTGCACCGCCACCAGTTCCGGACCCGGGCCGAGGCACGGTTGAAGATCGCCACCTGGATCACCGACTTCTACAACCTGCGCCGACGCCACAGCGTCTGCAACGGACGCTCGCCTATCGACTACGAACGATCAACAGCTCGGGCTCTGGAGGCCCGGGCCGCTTAACGGAGTCCTCCACGATTCGAGGGGATTGACAGGCGCCGGTGGTGGTCTGCAGGGTGTTGCCGTCGCCGTTATAGCTTGCGGTGATGGTGCGCTGGGCGGTGGCGCAGGTGCCGGTGGAGGTGACGGTGCAGTCGACCTCGGTGGTGCGCCGCCCGGCTAGGTCGTAGCCGTAGGTGTAGATCGTCTTGGCATAGGAACTGCCCTTACCGCGCACCTGCGAGGTGGGTCGGCCAGCCAGATCGTAGGTGACCTGGGTGAACCGGCTGGTCGGGTCGGTGACCTTGGTGGGTTCGCCGGCGGTGTCGTAATCGGTGGTGGTGACGTTGGTCAGCGGATCGGTGACCGTGGTCTGGTCGCCGGCAGCGTTGTAGCCGTAGCTGGTGGTGAAGAAGATCGTCGTCCCAGTGTCGCGATCCGACACGCTGGAGCTAACCCGCTGGCCCAGGTAGTTGTAGGTGGCCTGGGTCTGCCCGCCGGTCGGGTCGGTGCTAGACAGCAGCTCCCAGTCCCGGTCGTAGCTGTTGGTGATAACCGGCGCGGTCTTGGGTCCGGAACCATCCGGGTCGGGTGCGGTAACCGTCAGCACGTCGCCGTACGGGTCGTAGGTGGTCGAGGTGACCCGACCGAGCGCGTCGGTGGTCGATGCCACGTTGCCCACCGCGTCATACGCGGTATGGCTAGTCGCTACGACCGGTACCCCGGTATTGGGCGGGGTGTAGGACGGCAACGTGATCGCGGTGTTGCGGCCGTCCGCGTCGAAAGTCATATGGATAACCGCGCCGGCCGGGTCACGCTGGTCGGCGACGTCCCCGAACGTGTCGAGTCCGACGGTGGTCGTCGGTGTTACCCCGGTCGTCTGTACCCCGTTGACCCAGATGGTGCGGGCCGCACCGACCTGCGTGGCGAGCTGATCGCGCACGTCGTAGGTGTAGCTGGTGACGATCCCGGCCGGATCGGTCTGCTGCGTCACCAGACCGCGCGGATCACGTACGACCGTGGTAGTCAGGTTCGCCGGGCTACCACCGGTGTTGGACACAGTCTGGGTCAGCTGCCGACCGTCGGCGTCGTAGGTGAAGCTGGTGACCTCCGAGCGCCCCGGTGATACCGGAGCGGTCAACGTCTGCGACGCTAGGCTGCCGTCAAGGTTGTTGGCGTAGGCCACGTGCCGGTTGAGCCCGGACGGGTCGAACGTCTGCCCAGTGCGGTAGCCGGCCGGGTCAAAACTCGTGGTCGTGACGATCCCGCCCTGAGCCGTGTGGCTGGTCAGGTGACCGGCGTTGTCGTAGGCGTCAGAAGAGGTCTGGGTAGAGGCGGTGATGTTGCCGCCCGCGTCACGGGTGACCACGGTGGTAGTGGCTTCGAGATTGTCCCCGAAGTAGGTGTAGTCGGTCTCACGCCCCATCGCGTCAGTGACCGAAGCAAGCCGCCCGCCCGGGTCGTAGGCACGAGACTCGATGATCATGGTGGTGGCGGTCGGATTCATCGGATCGGCGCCGGTGCCGGTGGCGTCGGTCTCCTCGAGTTGGTGGTGGTCGTTGTAGGTGTAGGACAGCACCAGACCGTTGGGTTGGGTACGGGTGTCCATGTCACCGGCCGCGTCCCAGGTCTGGGTGGTGCTGTTGGTGGCCGGGTCGGTGGTGGAGATCAGCCGACCGGCCGGGTCGTATGCCCAGGTCGTGGTCCGCGATGCATCACCGCCGGTGGAGTCGGACACCACCTGCGAAGTGCAGCGGCCCATCGCGTCGTAGGTGTAGGTGACAACCTGGATGTGAGTGACACTGGTGATCGTGTTGGTCACCGGCGGCATGGTCTGCGTCGCGAACTCACCGATCCCGTTGTACGTGCTGGTGGTCGTGCCGTAGTCGACGGTGTTGCCGCCGACCACCGCGGACCGGTCGGCGGTAAGGACGCGGCCGAGGTTGTCGTAGGTGAATGTGGTGGTCAGGCCGGCCGGGTCGATGGTGGTCAGCAGGTCACCGGCGTTGCTGTAGGTGTTGTGGGTCACGCCACCGTTTCGGGCCGTGGTCGTCAGGACCAGGCCACCGGGTTGGACGCCAACCGTGGAGTAGCTGGCCGCGGCGGTGGGGTGGGTGCTCTGCCCGGCCGGGACCGGGTAGCTGGTGCCGGTGACCCGCCCGTTGGTGTCGATAGTGAAGGTGGTCCGGTAGGTGGTGTCGGTCGACGAGGACGAGCGGGCGTCGGCGGACCAGACCATGACGTCGTTGCGCGGGTCCAGCGGGTTGGTGGTGTTGAGGTAGTAGCTGGCGTAGCTGGTCTGGCAGGTCGGCGTGGTGCGGCAGGTGGTGGTCGCGATCCGGTTGCCCCGCGCGTTGGTCTGGTAGCTGGTGATGTTGCCGTTGGCGTCGGTCACCTGGGACACGAATCCCGAAGCGTTGTATTGATAGCTCGTGGTGCCCAGCCCGTCGGTGCGGTCCGCCAGCCGCCCGAAGTGGGTGGTGTCGTAGTCGTAGCTGATCGGGCTGGTATCACTCGACGACAGCACCACCGTGCGGGTCCCGGCGGTGTTGGTCGGCGCCGCGAGGTTCCACGTCTCACCGTTGCGGTCGGTCAGCGTGGTCACCCGCCCGGTGGCAGGGTCGTAGGCCACGGTGCTGGCGGTAAACGCCCCAGGCTCGGTCACCGTGGTCAGCCGGCTGCCGGCGGTACGCACGTTGTAGTGCGCCAGCACCTGGGCCTGGCTCAGCGGATGGGCGTAGAACGCGGCCTCGTCGATGGAGCCGGTGAACGGGAACAGCGCGGTCGAGGCCGTCGTGGAGGGCCAGCCCGACGAGGTCGTGCCGATGCCCAACATGTAGCTATCCATGTCCTGGTGGGTGATCGTGCCGGACAGTGTGCCGATCACCGTCCCGTCCAGGTACAGGGTCTGGGTGTTGACGTTGACCGACAGCACCGCGTGGTGCCAGTTACCGTCGGTGACGCTGCTGGCCGTCGTGATCGGGGTCGGGGCGCCGTTCCACTCCTGACCGCGCAGCTTGCCATCCGTGCCGATGTACAACATCGGCGTCAAGTGCGTCGGCGTGGTGGGCACGTCTTGGTTCTGCTCCCCCATCAGCACACCATGCGCACCGGCGGCGGCCTTGAACCACAGTTCCACCGCGAACGCCATTGACGAACTCGCGAGGTCGTCCGGCAGTGCGATGAAACTATCGCTGGTGCCCGTGAAACCGATCGCCGTACCCGAAGATCCGCTGATCGCACCGGGCTGGCCAAGGGTGACGTCCTGGTCGTCGCCGTCGAACGCGCCGTCGTCGGTGGAGGCGGCATTGACCGCCGCCGACCCGCTGGTTTCGTCCAATGGCCAGTAAGCGGTCGGGTTGTCGTCCCGGATCACCGACTGGTAGTAAGTGGATGCGGTGTAGCCGTAACTAATGCAGGCGCTGACCGAAAGCGGGGAACAGACCTGGGTGAGCTGGTTACCGGTGTAGGTGTAGGTCCAGGACGGTGCCGTCTGGCCGACCCCTGGTGCATCTTCAGCCACCCCGGTGACGTGCCCGCCCGGCCCGGACCAGGTGATGTGCAACGGCCGGCCGCTGGCCGCATCGGTGACCGTGGTGACCTGGCCACTGGTATAGGTGTAGGTCTGGCTATTACCCGAGGCGTCAATGACCGTGGTGAGCTGACCGGCGGTGTTGAACAGACGCTGGAATCCGCTGGAGTCACGCAGCGTCCAACCGGCCGGGCTGGTCGTGGCCACCAGCGTCAGCTGGGTACCCTGCGGCGGGCTGTAGGAGCCGTCCGCGTTATGGCTAAACCGAAGCTGCATCCCCGATGCCAAGGTCACCACCACGCTGCCGGAGCCGTCACCATCGGCGACCACACTTTGGTCAAGTGCCGACGACCATCCCGCGCCGAACGCCTCACCGGTCCGCAAATCCTGGGAGTTGTAGGAGCGGATGATCTGCAGGGCCGGGCCGGCCACCGCGACGTGGGCGTCAGTGACGCTGGTGGTGTAGTTACCCACCTGCGGATTGAGGCCCAGCACGTCCGCGCTATCCGGGGCACCCGCCAGGTGACTGGTGACTTCCGGCTGGGCGGCCACCGGTGTGAAGTAGAAGGGTCCGTACTGACCGCTCCACGTCACGGTGTCCGACACCGACACGTACCAGAACCACTGGGTGTTCCAGGTCAACGCGGTCGGCGGCGTCCAGGTCGCCGAGGTGATCGTGCCCGAGAGCTGGCAGTTGGTCGGCGCGGCCGGCGTGCCGTTACACACCTTGAACTGGAACTGATGGGTGGTCGAGGTGTTGTCCGGGTCGTAGTAGTGGGCCCACAGGGTGGGCGTCACCGACGACACGTACCCGTTGTTGATCGGGTAGTAGCCGACCACCTGCGGCACGCCGTTGGACGAGGTGAAGGCCCGCGTGCCGTAGGAGGATCCATAGGTGGTGTGAAACGACTGGCCGGATGGGTTGAGCATGTCGACCCGCAGCGTGTAGCTGCCGATCGCCAAGGCCGCAACGCTGATCGGCACATTGACCGACTGACCCGGCGCCACCGTCTTGGGCATCGCGTAACTCGGCCCGTTGCGGATCACCGAACCGGAGCTGTTGAGGATGGCGTAGGTCAGCTTGTACCCATTGCTGGTCGTCCAGGACGAGGACCCGAGGTTAGTCACCGTGATGGTCATGTTCCCAGCCGAACCCGCGGTCACCGGCGGATTGAACTGCTGCGGGGCGACGTACGAGGCGCCCTGGTCGGAATAGTTCACCGACATGTACGGATGATCCGCGCTGACCTCAAACTGCGCCGACGCGAACCGCTTCCACGCATAGCTGTCGGTCAGCGAAGCACGCACGGTGATCCCGTAGAACGACTCAAGGCCGTGGGTCCACTTTGTGACCTCGTCCGGCGACAAGGTGTAGGAGATCCAGCCTCCGGTGGGACACGACGTGTAGCCGTAAGCGGCGCTGATGGAGCCCAGCGAATGCGCCGAGTCATACGACGGACCAGGGTAAGTCTTGGTCGTCGACCCAGACCACGACTGGGTCACCCGGTAGATGCTGACCGAACGCGGGTTACACGAGTAGGACCAGTAGTTGAACAGGTTCAGGGTAGCGCCCAGAATGAACTTGTTGGCCAGTGACCCGGATCCGGTCAGCGCCGACAGGTGCATGTAGCCAGCCGCCTTTTCGGTACCTCCGTTGTAGGTGCCCACCGCCAGGTCATGCTTGCCGGAGTTGTCGGTGTTCGCGTCGTCGTGCGAGGACACATAGGTGTCATCGCTGTCCACCATTGCGTTGACAGTGGGATCCACCGTCACCGGGAACACCCGGGCCGAGTCGTGCAGCCACGCCGAGTCCAGATCCATCCGGATCGCCTGCCCCGACCCGTAGGGCACCAGGCTGAACGTCACCCCACTGGACTGCGCGCCAGCGCCGCTGTGCGGGTTGACGTTGGCGTCCTCCATGTAACCGACCGGCACGACCGCCTGCACAGTCCCGGCGGCGTCGACGAACTCGACCTCACCGGCGGCGTTCATCCGGGCCGTCAGACCGGTCAGCGTCAACGGGAACAGCCACGATGTCGGCGCATCCGCAGACGACAAGACCAGGTTCTCCTTGACCTGGTCTGCGTCGATCGTCAGATCATCCGTGGAGTCGGGTCGCACGTCCGGGAAGCTCACCGTGTCGCCGGAGACCACCGGTGTCACCGCTGCGGCGCCGTCGATGCCGAACGCCACCGCCTCGCCGGTGCCCAGCGACATGGTGGCAACCTGGGTCGAAGTCGACGACGGCGCGATCGACGCAGGTGCGGCCGCCCGCGCCACCCAGCGGCCCATGACATTGCGAACCAGGGTGCTGTCCACCGGTACGAACGCACCCGACGCGTTGCGCACGAACTGGATGCCGTCATAGACACGCATCGTGTGGGTGCCGTCCGGGTTGTCGAACACCGTCGTCGACGCGGTCCGAGCCGCCGTGTTCTCGACCGACACTCCGGGCACGAACCCGGTCGCCGGAGCACCAACGGGCGTCATGGGTGTCAGGGTTTGCGATGTCGACGTCGACGTCGATGGGTTCGGCGGGTTCGGATGGATGATCTGCGGGCCGACCGCACCCGGCAGCAATGCGGGCAGATGGCCCGCACCACCCGAATGCGGTGCCTGGTCGCTACCGGCCGCCGCGACGTGGCTGCGGTCGATCCTGCCGACCGGTTGCCGGGGTGTGCTGGGACGAGACCCCGGCGGTGCCGGGACCGGCTTCTGCACCGGCAGATGCCCCGCAGGGCTGGCCGCCGTAGGCGACGGCAGTACCGCCAGGCTGGCGGTCACCGCCACCGGTACTAACAACCACGACATCCAGGTGCGCACGCGCGTTCGACCAGCCACGATGGCCCTCCCCGTAAACTGAGCACCGTATAGTAGTACATATGTTCGAAAAGTCGGTTGTAAAATTGCCAATGTCCACAGTGGACTATCGATGGTCACGATGCTGCGACCGTAGCCAGCGAGGTATGTGACCGGCGAGCATCCACATGGGAGTGCATGTGCCAAGCGCAATATACGGCCGTCGATGCCGAGCCGTCGACCCGTCTGGATGATGCCCGGCCGGGCGAATTGATTGCACATTCGCTCGGCGCGCCCGCGGTACAGATCCGGCAAGGAGGGGCACTCTCGGCGATCTACCAGACCGGACACAGGAGATCCTAAGGAAGCCGTTATCAACTTGCGATTCACACGTAGCGATCCCGCGAGACCACGGACGTGCGTCCGGGTCTATCTCGTTAACTGCTCCTCTCTTGTCAAGCTGCCGCCAGCAGAGAGGCTTCCGTATCGCGGATCATGGTGCGGTAGACGATGTCGGCCAGTCGTCGTTTCAAGCAGCGTAGGGCCTCTTTGTGACTCTTCCCGGTGGCGCGTTTGCGCTGGTAGTAGATCTTTCCCGCGGTGTCTCGTCGGATCTGGGTGATCGCGATGACGTGCAGGGCGTAGTTGAGTTGCCGGTCGCCGGCTCGGGAGAGTCGGTGACGCACGACGTCACCGGATGACACTTCGATCGGTGCTACTCCGGCGTAGGAGGCGAACGCGTCGCCGGACCGGAACCGGCTGATCGGGCCGGTCCGGGCCAGTAGCTTCGCGGCGACGAGAGTGCCGACGCCGAAGATCGACGTCAGCGTGGTGCCGGAACTGTCAACCGCGGCACTCAGTTCATCGGCGACGCCGGCGATCCGCCGGTCAAGACGGCGCAGTTCGGCGACGAGCTCGACGGCCAGGCGTCGAAGCGTTCGCCCAACCGGGGTGCGTGGCCGGACAGTGCGCAGGGCCGCGGCAGCCGTGTCGGCGGTGAGTCCGCGTGCGTGGCCGGCGGGGATGAGCTGGGTGAGCAGCCTGTGCAACCGGTTCGCGGTCTGCGTGCGGGTCCGGATCAGGTCGTCACGGTAGTCGGTGAGGGCACGGAGCACGCCAGCGGCCTCGTCGACGGCGGCGACCGTCAGCCGGCTGGTGGTCAGCGCGGCGACACCGACGGACCACGCATCAGCCTCATCGGACTTGCGGCCGTGACCGGTGGATAGCATCCGGACCTTACGAGCGAGCTTCGCTGGCACGTCGAGGACCTCCAGGCCATCGGCCCGCAGCCACGCCGCAAGCGGCGCGCCCAGTCCTCGAGCGCCCTCGATCGCCCAACGAGCATGTGGAAAGCCCGCCGCGAACCGGCTTAGCCGTCGATAGCCGGCCCGGCTGACCTCGACACGGATCGTGGCAAGGCGCCGCTGGCGGCGGTCGACGACCACGGCCGTCCACGACGACTTGTGCGGATCCACCCCGATCACGACGTCATCAACGTGCGACTCGACCGATGGTGCTGTGTGTGACGGCATGCGATTCCCTTCCAGATGACCGGCATCGGTTACCTGGCGGGAGGGCAGACCAACTTGGGGCGTAGCAAACCTCTCTCGAGCCACTCCCGCCAGCGGCTGTGGCCAAGACGCATGCCGTTAGCGAGCCAGCCCGAAGGCGGCAGGTGTTTCCCGGGCGACCTCAGCCACAGCCTCGAAGATCATGGCTGCAGACCCGATCTCCGTCCACCCATCCAACAAGTTGGAAACCTCTCTGCTGGCGGCAGCTTGACAAGAGAGGAGCCGTTCGAGCAACAGTCCCGTGCGTCCCGAATTCATCCGGGGCATCCGCACCCCGGTGAGGCCGGTCTGGATACCGGTGTCGGCGAGGATGGCGTCGAACAGGGTTGGGTACTTGCCTTCGCGGTCGCGGATGAGGAACCTGGCGCGGCAGCCGGCATCGTGCAGATGGTGAGCCGGCACAAGGGTTTTCCACAGTCTGTGGCTGAGGGTTGTCCGATGGCGGGTGGTGGCGTCATCGTCTCGGCTGGGGATTCGCCTGGGTCAATGGGGGTCAGTGTGGACGTGTCGGGCCTTGGTTTCCGGGTGGGGGACGTGGGCTTGCTCGCCCGGCGGCTGGATGCCGCCGGGGACAGGCTGCGAGCCGCTGGCGACCGGCTGCACGCGGCGGTCACACAACCGCTGATGTTGTCCGGCGCCGGGGCCGGCCCGGCGGAAGGATGGCGTTGGGGACTCATGTGTGCCGTGGGCTGGGCGGATGTGGTGGTGGCGTGTGCCCGCCGATGTGGTGAGGTCGCCGACGGGGTACTTCGCGCCGAACGGGCGTATCGCGATGTCGATGCCGACGTGACCGGCCATGTCCGCGCGGTCCTGCCGGCGTCGCCGACGCTGTCGCTCGTCGGGTCGCCGCGGTCCGTGGTTGTGTTCCCGCCGGCCGGGCGGGAGGGCGCGGAGCTTGGTGTCGCGGTTGGCCGTGGGGTGGCCGCGGCTGTTGATCCGGTGCTGGCGTGGTGGGACTCGGCCGCGGAGTTGGACGTGGCCGCGGGTGGGCTGGCCACGGCGATGGACGGTGTGGTTTGGGAGGGTCTGGCCGGGTCGTCGGCGGGTAGCGCGGTGACGGCCCTGGCCGGGACGGTGGCCCGCTCGTCGGCTGCGGTCGCCGCGCTTGCCGCCGGTGTTGTGGCCTGGTTGGACGCGGCCGTCGCCTACTCCGCCGCCACTGACTTGGGGCTGGGTTCGCTGGCGTGTGCGGAGGCGTTGGCTGTGTGGGTTGCGGCCGATCGGGCGCTGTGGGAGCTGGCCGTGGTCTGGCAGCCGGCGGCCGTCAGCGGCCGCGATGGCGCGGCAACTATCCCTTCTGGTGCAATCCAGGACGCGTCGTCGGCGGATGCGTGGCTGCCGGATCCCGTCGCCCCGAACGTGCTTCAGCCCGATGACGGCGGAGGGACGCATGTGGTGCGGCGGGGTGACACGTTGTGGCGCATCGCCGCGGTCGAGCTTGGTGATGGACGCCGGTGGCGGGAGATCTTCGACCTCAACCGCGGCCGTCGCCAGCCGGACGGGCGGCGGCTGACCAATCCTCGGCTGATCCTTCCCGGGTGGCGGCTGCTGATCCCGGCCCGTCACCCGACACCACCTGCGCCTGCGAGCCCGCCGCCGGCCACACCCACACCGCCGCCGGTTGCATCGGTTCTGCCGCGTGGGCATGAGGACCGACGATGGTGGGACACGGTCGGTCTGGCGGCATCCGCCGGTGTTGGCGGCGCGGTGGTGGGCTGGGTCGCCGCTACCAGCCGCCAGAAGCGGCTGACCCGTGACCGGCCGGGGCCGCCCGATACGGACACCGCAGCCCAGCAGGCGACGACCCGCCAGGCGGCCGACTCGCCATCGGCGGCCGCACCCGCCGTCGGTACTGCGCAGGGCGAGCCGTCTGTATGTGGTTGGGCATCCGCCCAGGCGGAGCAGGTTGACGCTCCGACGTCCGGACCGGGTTCGGTTCGTGGCCCCAGCCGTCTGCCACCGGCCTTCGAACTCGGCCCGGTGTCAGGTGGTCCCGATCTGGCGGCGTTGGCGGATACGGCCGGCGCGGACCGTCGTGCACTCATGGCGGCGCGGGATTCGGCAGGACGCGGGACCGACGCCGACGTCGGGTCAATGCGCGGCGGCGGCGACCGGCCGTCCGGTCGACGGCCGCACCCACCGGCCGTACCGCGAACTCTGCTGGCGGGTCTGGGCGGCCCGGCGTCGCCGGCGTGGCCGGCGGCGGGGCTCGGGCTGGACGGGCCCGGTGCCGCCGATGCCGCCCGGGGGCTGCTTGTCGCGGCCCTCGCCACGACCGAGCCGGCCAGCGCCGCCGAGGTGGTCATCGCCTCGGGCACCCTGTCCACAGTGCTGGGCACCGGTCCCGGTGTGCTCGGGCGCCAGCCGCGCCTGCACGTCACCACCGGCCTGGCCGAGGCGCTGTCCGTGCTCGAGCGGGCGACCCTGGCCCGCAGCCGCCTGCTGGACGACAGCGACGCCGAGGATTTGGCCGCACTGCGCCACCGGCACGCCGCTGGCGTGCCGCCGCCGATACTCCTGATCGCTGACACCCCCACCGGCCACGACCAGGCGCGGGTGGCCGCGTTGCTGACCCAGGGCCGGCGGCTGGATATCTGCGGCGTCCTGCTCGGTGTCTGGCCAAACGGCGATAACGTGCACGTCGGCACTGACGGCGCCACCACCCCCGCAGGCACCGACGTACACGAGGGCCAGCAGCAGTTTGACGTCGGCCGGCTGCCCGTCCTGGACCGAGGCCAGGCCGTCGACCTGCTGCGCGCGGCGGTCGAGGCCGACAGCGTCGATACCCCCGTACACTCCGCCGCCGG
>DASUGW010000263.1:0-17604 GCA_036273805.1 Mycobacterium sp. | reverse complement strand
CCGAACCGCATTACGAAGACCTGTCACGGCAGTGCGGCGTCAAGCCGCCGGGACTCGGCGAACGGCACACCGCCGTCGGTGACGCCCGCTGGGCGATGCGCTGGTACGACAAGCTGGTCCAGTCTTCAGGGTCCGGTGACGAGTAGCCGCGCCGGGCTGCCAAACTCGCCAGCCGATGCCCGCATACGACTCGAGCGGATCATCGACACGCCCGTCAGTGAAACGACGATGCCGAGGCCAGGTAGGTCAACTTGCGGCTGATGCCTGCGACCTCCCGCGCAACCGTGCGCAACACGGCACGTTCCTGGGGCGCCGCCTGCGGCAACAGCACGACATCACTGACCCGCTCGCCGCGCAGCCACGGGCCGGCCCGATGGCGCCAGCGGAATCGCAGCAGCCATTCGAAGCACTCCCGCAGGCTCGCCGCGTCATCGGCGTCCAGAATGTTCGCTGCGGCGGCGGCGTCGAGACGGTCCAACGTGTACACCGCGTCCGACCCTGCCGACAGCGCCCCCCAGCGCGCGATCTTGACCACGGGATCTACCGCGGCTCGTTTGAGATCGACGGTATCGGCGCCGGAGGTGAACATCTTGAGGCGCGAGGGAAATCCCGCGCGCAATGTGGTGGCGTCCTGCAGCAGCCCCTGGCGCGCGACCCGGCTGCGCCCGACCGCGGCGACCACTTCGGCGCGCAGCGCATGGTCGGAAACCCCCAGTCGCGCGGCGCCGGGCGGGACACCGCCGGAGATACCGACCGAATCGGCCACCAGCCCGGTCATCACCACGCCTCGGTCGGCGCGCGGGTCGGCGGTCCAGGCCTCGATGCCCTCGGTCCAGCTCCCCATCCGCCGGCAGAACCTGGGCCTGCTGGCCAGCACGCCGTTGGCATCCCCGCGCACGGTGCACCGTTCCAGCAGCGCGTGCACCTGCGCCGCCCGCGCCAGCAGTTCCGCCTTCCCGGCGTCGTCGACGGTGTCGTCGAGCACCGCCAGGGTTTCCACGTCCGACCCGGGCGCCGCCTCGCCGCGGGCGACACTCCCGGAGACGAACCACGCCCATCTTCCGGTGTCGCCGGTGATCCGGACCGCAGCCGCCACGCTGTGCCGCAGCACCTCCGACCACGCCGCCGCCAGCGTGATCGCCGGCGTGTGCGCCGCAAGTTCCGCGGCGATCGCGGCGTGTGCACCATCGAGTCCAGCGCGCAGAGACGGCTCATCGCTGGCAGCATCGATGTCGGCGATGGTCGCTGCGACGGCGCGGCGCGGACCGGTGGACACGATCCTCATAGTGTCAGCCGGGAGCCCTGTTCCGGACACCTGGTCACACACTTGTGACACGGCCGAAATGCGGACAAAAAGATCCCGGGTTATTTTCTATCGCATGACAGGTAATGGTCCCGAAAGGAGCACTGCATGACCAACACCGTCGATCCGGCGATTTCGTCGCAGGAAGATGCCGCCACGCTGGAAGAACTCGGCTACACCCAGGAACTACACCGCGGCGTCGGCGCGTATGCCTCCTTCGCCTCCGGCTTCTCGTTCGTCTCGATCCTCACCACGGTGTTCGCGTTCTTCCCGCTCGGCTTCGCCCTCGGCGGCCCCGCATTCTTCTTCACCTGGCCGATCGTCTTCGTCTGCCAGTTCTGCGTGTGCCTGGTGTTCGCGGAGCTGTCCGGGAAGTTCCCGGTCGCCGGAGCCATCTACCAGTGGTCCCGGCGCCTCGCCGGCGAAGGCATCGGCTGGTTCGCCGGGTGGTTCATGCTCATCGGCTACATCGTCTCGATAGCCGCACTCGCCATCGCCATGCAGACGGTGTTGCCGCCCATCTGGAGCGGCTTTCAACTGGTCGGCACCGACATGGATCCGCTGTCGGTCGACGGCGCCACCAACGGCATCATCCTGGGCTCGATCACCATCGTGCTGTGCACGATCATCAGCGCCGCAGGTGTGCGTTTCATGGCTCGGATCACGATGACCGGGGTGACGCTGGAAATCATCGGCGTCATCCTCATCGTCGTGGCGATGTTCTTCACCGCCGAACGCAACCCTGCCAAGGCCGTGCTGGACACCGGTGGCCATGGATCGGGCATCCACTATCTGCCGGCGTTCCTGGCCTCGATGTTGATGGCTGCCTACGTGATGTACGGATTCGACAGTGCCGCTGAGCTTTCCGAGGAGACCCGGGACCCCCGGCGCACCGCCCCCAAGGCCATCGTCAACGCGCTATTGGTGTCGTTCGTCGGCGGCGGACTGATGATCCTGGCGGCCTTGATGGCCGCGCCCACACTCGGCGACGACCTGGCCACCGGCGGCATCGCCTGGGTCATCGAGAGTCAGCTGCACACCTGGCTGGGCAAGACGCTGCTGGGCCTCGTCGCGGTGGCGATGTTCTCGGCCACGCTGGCGATCCAGGCGTCGGCATCACGGGTGATGTTCTCCATGGCGCGCGACAACCGGCTGCCATTCGGCAAGTTCCTGGCCCGCGTCAACAAGCGCACGGGTACCCCGGTCATCACCGGCGTCGCCGTGAGCGTGCTGGCCATCGGCGTGCTGCTGGTCAACCTCGGACAGTCCAGCGTGTTCGCGGCCATCGCCTCGGTGTCCGTGGTGATCGTCTATCTGGCGTATCTGATGGTGACGGTGCCCGCGCTCATCCACCGGTTGCGCGGCACCAGCCTGTCGCACGGCAAGCCGGTCATGGACCTCGGCAAGTGGGGCATCCCGGTCAACCTGACCGCGGTGATCATGGGCGCACTGCTGGTGATCAACATCGGCTGGCCCCGGCAGGAGATCTACAACCCCGCCGGCGACTCGTGGTTCCTGCAGTACTTCGCGGTGATCTTCGTGGCCCTGACTCTCGTCGTCGGCTACGTCGCCTACCGGGTGGTCCGCAACCGCGAGGGTGCCCCGGAGCCGGTCGACGCCCTGGTCGCCAAGAAGAAGTAGTTACCCAACCACGGCGACCGTCCGTGTTTGTACGCGACACACCGTCCGCCTGCGTACAAACACGGACGCTCAGCGCAAGGACAGGGACCTCAGCAGATACGTGGAAGTTGTTCGCCCAGTTCACGTTCGATCACCCGGCTGGTGCCGAACGGAGTGTTGCCGACGACCATCCGCGGATGCTCGCTGACCACCCGTCCGATGATCACTGCGTCCGCCCCCTCCGGAACGGAACGCATTGCCTCGAGCACCACCTCGCTAACCTCCGGCGCCACGAACGCCACCATTTTGCCCTCGTTGGCCACCTGCAACGGATCCAGCCCGAGGAACGAGCAGGCCGAGGCGACCGTTTCAGGCACCGGGATGGCGGCCTCGTCGAGTTCGACACCGACCGATGCGGTACGGGCTATCTCGACGACGGCGGCCACCAGTCCCCCGCGCGTCGGGTCGCGCAGGGCGTGCACTCCCTCACCGCCGGCGTCGACCATCGCCGCCACCAACCGGTACAGCGGGGCGCTGTCGGTGGTGACCACGGTGCCGAAATTGATGCCCTCCCGAACGCTCATGATCGCCACACCGTGCTCGCCGATGGCCCCCGAGACGATGACGTGGTCGCCGGGGCGTGCGCGCTGCGGCCCGATATCGACACCAGCCGGCACCACCCCCACTCCGGCCGTGTTGACGAACAGCTGGTCTGCACCGCCACGTCCGACGACCTTGGTGTCGCCGGTGACGATGCCGACGCCGGCGCGGGCGGCCGCCGCACCCATCGTCTGCGCCACAGCCCCGAGGACCTCGAGCTCGAGGCCCTCCTCCAAGATGAACCCGGCGGTCAGTCCGATCGGCCGCGCGCCGCTGCACGCAAGGTCGTTGACGGTGCCGTTGACCGCCAGGTCACCGATGTTGCCGCCCGGGAAGAACAGCGGTTGCACCACATAAGAATCCGTGGTCACGGCGATCCGGCACGGCCCCTGCCCGTTCGCTTCGCTTCTGCCGGTCGCGCACACCACCTCGAGTAGGGCCGAATCGCGGGCAGGTCCACCCGATGATCCGAACGCAGGCAGGAACAGATTCTCGATCAGTTCCTCGGAGAGCACCCCGCCGCCACCGTGGCCGAGGACGATCCGCGATGTCTCCCGCAGCGGCAGCGGGCACACCCAATCTGCCGGGTCGATGGCCACGGACGGCTCAGGCATGTGCGACCGCCTCCAGTCGGCGGAACTGGTAGTAGGCAGCGCAGGCGCCTTCGCTGGAGACCATCGTGGCGCCCAGCGGAGTGCGTGGCGTGCACGCCTTCCCGAATGCCGGGCACTCGTCGGGCTTCAGCAGCCCCTGCAGCACCTCACCGCTGTGGCACTCCGTTGACTCCTCGACCCGCAGGTGTCCCACCCCGAACTTCAGCGCGGCGTCGAACCGCGCATAACGTGGCGACAGCGTCCACCCGGAACGCGGGATCATGCCGATCCCCCGCCACTGGCGGTCGGTCACCACGAACACCTCGGCCAAAACCTTTTGCGCCTCGATGTTTCCGGCGTCCGACACCGCCCTCGGATAGGCGTTTCGCAACTCGGGAGTGCCGGCCTCCAGCAGGTCGACCACCTGTACCACACCCTCGAGCAGGTCCAGCGGTTCGAAGCCGGTCACCACGATCGGCAGCCCGAACCGCTCCACCAGCGGGCCGTACTCGGAGGTGCCCATCACGGTGCAAACGTGGCCGGCCGCGAGGAAACCCTGTACTCGGTTGGTGGGCGAGCTCAGAATCGCGGTCATTGCCGGTGGTACCAGCACATGCGACACCAGCATCGAGAAGTTCGTCAAGCCAAGACGTTCGGCGTGCAGCACCGACATGGCGTTGGCCGGCGCAGTGGTCTCGAAACCCACGCCGAAGAACACCACTTCTTTGTCCGGGTTGTCGGCCGCGATTCGGGCTGCGTCCAGCGGCGAGTACACGATCCGCACGTCACCGCCGGCGGCCCGGACGCTGAACAGGTCCTGGTGGCTGCCGGGCACACGCAGCATGTCGCCGAAGGAGCAGAAGATCACGTCGTCGCGCGCGGCGATCTGCAGCGCCTGGTCGATCATCTCCAGCGGTGTCACGCACACCGGGCAACCGGGGCCGTGCACAAAGTCGACGACACCGTCGAGCAGCTGGTCTATCCCATTGCGGATGATCGAATGCGTTTGTCCACCACAGACTTCCATGATGGTCCAGCAGCGGGTGGCACGCTCTTTTATCGTGGCGACCAGAGTCCGCGCGGCCACCGGATCGCGGAACTCGTCAAGATACTTCATGCCGGATCCCTCCTGTCTATTTGACGTTCCGCCTGGTCACCGAGTTCCTCGGCGAGCACACCCCGTTCGGCGAACATTTTCAACGTGTGGTTGGCCGACTCCTCGTCGAGCCGGGCGATGGCGAATCCCGCGTGCACAATGGCGTATTCACCGATCTTCGCCTCCGGCAGGTAAGCGAGACACACGGCTTTGGTGGTGCCGCCGAATTCGACGGTGGACATACGCGTCCCCGCGTCGTCCCAGATTTCGATGATCTTGCCAGGGATCCCTAGACACATACGTCACTCCTTCGCCGGCTGTCCTGGCTCGCTGCGATGACAGCTTGCCCAAGTGCCAACCCGCCGTCGTTACACGGCAGGACGGTGTGGATGAGAACTTCAAACCCTTTGTCAAGCAGTGCCTTACGCAGACCCTCCAGGATCAGCCGATTGACGAAGACGCCGCCGGTGAGCCCGACGGTGCCTATTCCCGCGGCCTCTGCGCAGTCCGATACGGCTGCCGCCGTCGCCCGGACTACGGCTTCGTGGAAGCCGGCCGCGAGGTCGGCGGCGTCATCGCCCGCGCGCATCCGGCGTACCAGCGTGCGGATCATCGGCAACGGGTCCAACACACCCCCGGCCACCTCGAAATCCATCGCGACAGCGCGGCCGGCTCGCGCCAGGTGCTCGAGTTCGGCCGCGGCCTGGCCTTCGTAGGTGACAACCTGGCAGACTCCCAGCAGGCTGGCCACCGCGTCGAAAAGCCGCCCCATACTGGTCGTCGGCACACAACCCGTCCCCCGCTGCAGCTGCTGGGCAAGGATGTCCACGCCCATCTCCCCGACTGCCTCGACCGGCGCGAGCCCATGCTCCCAGTCGATTCCCGCCCGGTACAGCAGGTCGAGCGCGATGCGCGCGGGTTGGCGCACTGCAGCGTCCCCGCCCGGTAGCGCGAAGGTCGCGATGTGCCCGACCCTGGTGAACTGCGCGGGGTCGCGGATGACGAGGAGTTCGCCGCCCCATATCGTGCCGTCGGTCCCGTACCCGGTGCCGTCGTAGGCGATCGCCACCAGTGGGGTGCCAATGCGGCCGTGCTCGGCCAACAGCGACACTGCGTGTGCGTGATGGTGCTGGACCGCAACGACTTCGCGGTCCTGGCGGCGGGCCCAGTGCGTGGTCGCGTACCGCGGGTGCAGGTCGCAGACGATGACACGTGGTCGGCAGTCGGTCATGAACGCCAGATGGGCGAATGCGGCTTCGAAACACGTCTGGGTACGCGGGTCGGCCATGTCGCCCAGATGTGCCGACATGTGCCCGCGACCGCGCGAGGACATCAGGCAGAAGGTGGTCTTGAGATCCCCGCCGGTTGCCAGGATCGCCGAGTCCGCCTGGAGCGCCGCCACATCCACCGGTAGTGGAGCGTATCCGCGAGAGCGGCGGATCGGGACGACGTGCCCGGCGTCGGACACCGCCAGCACCGAGTCCTCGCAGGGCACATGGATGGCCCGGTCGTGGGTGAGCACGCCGTCGGCGATGGCGTCGCGGTCGTCGGTGGAGCCGAGAATCGACTCCAGATCCCCGTCCCTGAAGAGAATCGGTGAACCGCCCCTGTTCGCCGATGTCATCACCAGCGGCACCCGGCCCAGCCGGTCGAAGAGCAGATGGTGCACCGGCGTGTAGGCGAGCATCACCCCGATGTCGCTGAGCCCGGGTGCCACTGCCGCGCTCACGACCGCATCCTGTCCGGGCAGGAGCACGATCGGCGCGGCGGGCGACTGCAATTGAATTGCGGCCTCCCGGCCGACGCGCACGATCTTGCGTGCGCCGGCGAGATCGGCCACCATCACCGCAAATGGCTTGGCGGGACGTGTCTTTCGGCGTCGCAGCTCGGCGGTCGCGGCGACGGAGTCGGCGCGGCACGCCAGGTGGTACCCACCGATCCCCTTGACGGCGACGACACCCCCGGACCCAAGCACTGCGGCGGCGGCTCCCAGTGGATCGCTGCCGTCGCCCGGTCCGATCCACGACAACGTCGGCCCGCAGTCCGGGCAGGCCACCGTCTGTGCATGAAACCTGCGATCCGCCGGATCGCGGTATTCGGCGGCGCACGCCGCGCACATCGGAAACTGAGCCATCGTGGTGGCCGGCCTGTCATAGGGCAGGTCGGTGATGATGGTGTAGCGCGGCCCGCAGTTGGTGCACGTGATGAACGGGTGGCCGAAGCGGCGGTCCGCCGGATCGCGCAATTCGCGCAGGCAATCCGCGCAGATGGCGATGTCGGGTGGTACCAGCGTTCGTATGACATCGCCAAAGCGGCTTTCGACGATCTCGAAACCACGGACGCCGCACGGCGCGACCTTGGTGACCACGACGTCGTCGATGCGCGACATGGGCGGTGCTTGCGTACGGATCGCCGCGACGGCGTCGTCGACCGCGGCAGGCGCACCCTCGAATTCGCAATGCACGGAACCGGAGTCGTTGTAAACGAAACCTTCCACACCGTGGCACGCGGCTATCCTGGCCACGGCCGGACGAAAACCGACGCCCTGGACGACACCGGTGATATCCAGTCGCAGTCGCACGCTTGTCGCAGACACGCTCCGACTGCCCGTGATCTCTCCTCCTGAGCAGCACCGGTCGCGTCGGGCTGTCAACACGACCGGTATCAACCAGGCTAGCCCCGTGCGCAACCGGCAATCGCGATTCTTCGCAGATTCGCTGTTGTGCGGTGCAACATGAACAGAGTGCACGAACTGTCGCTGTGCGAAGCAATCGCCGGCGTCGTCGAATCTCATGCCGCGGGCCGGCATGTTGAGGTCGTGCGGGTCCGGGTGGGGGCGCTGCGCCAGGTGGTGCCCGAATCCCTCGAGTTCTGCTGGTCGTTGATCCGTGACTACGAAAACATGCCGGACGCCGAACTCGAACTCGAGTTCGTCGCCGCCGAGGTGACGTGCCGTTCGTGTGGGCAGCGTTCACAGATCGAGTCTCGCTGGTCGGTGTCATGCCCTCAGTGCGCAAGTGGCGACGTCGAGGTGGTGCGCGGGAACGAATTTCTTGTCACGTCAATGGATGTCACCTGAGAGGCGACTCATGGGCAGGTTCCACTCCCACGACCATCCGCACGACGGCGCCGCACACGACCACGGCGCTGAGCACGACCATGACCGCGGTGCTGAGCATGACCATGACCCAGTTTCCACCCATGGTGATCACACCGGTTACCGGACCGGGGCTCAGCGCATCGACGTGTTGGAATCGATATTTGCCGAGAACGACACTCGTGCCGCCATCAATCGGGGGCTCTTCGCGCAGAGCGGGGTGCGGGCGCTGAATCTGATGAGCTCACCCGGTTCTGGCAAGACGACGGTCTTGGCCGCCACCCTCGACGAGTTGGCCGGTGAGCTCGCGATCGGCATCGTCGAGGGCGATATCGCGACCGACCTCGACGCCGCGGCGCTCAGCGGGCGCGGCGCGCAGGTGTCGCTGCTGAACACCAGCAACGGCTTCGGCGGTGAATGTCACCTCGACGCGCCGATGGTCAACCGCGCACTGCAACAACTGCATCTGGGCGAATTGGATCTCGTCATTATCGAGAACGTCGGAAATCTGGTGTGCCCGGCCGAATTCGACGTCGGCGAGCACGCCAAGGCAATGGTCTATTCCGTCACCGAGGGCGAGGACAAGCCGCTGAAGTATCCCGTGATGTTCCGGGCGGTGGACCTGGTGCTGCTGAACAAGATCGACCTGGCCCCCTACGTCGACGCCGACGTCGACAGCTACGTCGAACGCGTCCGGGCCGTCAACCCGACCGCCGTCGTCCTTCCTGTCAGCGCCCGCACCGGCGCCGGCATGGGCGCCTGGTTTGACTGGGTGCGCTGCTTTGCCGATCCGTCCGGCCACCACAGCAGTCTGTAGCGAAACTCCTTAGCGCAGTTGACGAATTTGCTGGAACCGCGAGAGCAAGCCTGATGTGATTGACATCACTGGCCTGCTGGAGTAGACCCGAAATCAGCGTCGCGCAAGTGGGCCGGCGGTCGACTCCGGCGGCGTAGGGGTAAGCCCGCCCCGGAAAGCTGCACTATGCCCACGCAAGCAGCAGTCAAAGCCGAAGAGACATTGATCCACGTTCTGTGGATAAACGCAGGCCTAAGTTGTGACGGCGATTCCGTGGCGTTGACTGCCGCCACCCAGCCCACAGTCGAGGAGATCGCCCTCGGCGCCTTACCGGGGCTGCCCAAGGTCGCCGTGCACTGGCCACTGATCGATTTCGAATGCGGACCCAGCGGCGGCGCCGACGACTTCCTGGCCTGGTTCTTCAAGGCCGACCGTGGCGAGCTCGAACCATTCGTCCTCGTCGTCGAGGGCTCGATACCCAATGAAGAACTGCACACCGAGGGGTATTGGTGCGGGTTCGGCAACGATCCGGCAACCGGGCAGCCGATGACAACCAGTGAGTGGCTGGACCGGCTGACACCCAAGGCGACCGCCGTGGTCGCGGCGGGTACGTGCGCCGCCTACGGTGGCATCCACGCAATGGCCGGCAACCCGACCGGCGCCATGGGCGTGCCCGACTACCTGGGGTGGGACTGGAAGAGCAAGGCGGGAATCCCCATCGTCTGCGTTCCCGGCTGCCCGACCCACCCGGACAACCTCGCGGAGACACTGACCTACCTGCTGTACATGGCCACCGGGCAGGCGCCGATGATCCCACTCGACGAGGCGCTGCGTCCGGCCTGGTTGTTCGGGAACACCGTGCATGAGGGCTGCGATCGGGCCGGCTACTACGAGCAGGGTGACTTCGCCACCGAGTACGGCTCCCCGAAGTGCATCGTCAAGCTCGGCTGCTGGGGCCCGGTCGTCAAATGCAATGTCCCCAAACGCGGTTGGATCAACGGAGTGGGAGGCTGCCCGAATGTCGGCGGCATCTGCATCGGTTGCACCATGCCCGCCTTCCCAGACAAGTTCATGCCCTTCATGGACGAACCTCCCGGCGGGAAGCTGTCGACCAGGGCATCGAGCGTGTACGGATCGATGATCCGCAACCTGCGGCACATCACCGAGCAGACGGTCGACAAGGAACCCAAGTGGCGTCACCGCGGCAAGGAACTCGTCACCGGCGCCCGACGCACCTGGTAGCGGCGAACCCGACCAGCCCAAAGCGAAGGTGTTCGGGCGCAGCAACCTTGGCGCATTGATTGAGAAAGCGATGAGCAGATGACAACGATCATCCCTGAGCCGTCACAGGTCACGAAGGAACCGGGACAACTCGTCGAGATGTCCTGGGACCCGATCACCCGCATCGTCGGCAGTCTCGGTATCTATACCAAGATCGACTTCGAGAACTCTCAAGTGGCCGAGTGCCACAGCACCTCGTCGATCTTCCGCGGCTATTCGATATTCATGAAGGGCAAAGATCCCCGGGACGCGCATTTCATCACCAGCCGTATCTGTGGCATCTGCGGCGACAACCACGCCACCTGCTCGTGCTACTGCCAGAATATGGCGTACGGGGTCAAGCCACCACACCTGGGCGAATGGCTGGTCAACCTCGGCGAGGCGGCCGAATACATGTTCGACCACAACATCTTTCAGGAAAACCTCGTCGGCGTGGACTACTGCGAGAAGATGGTCTCCGAAACCAACCCCAACGTGTTGAAGAAGGCCGAGAACACCGCGGCCCCGCACGCAGATGCCCACGGCCACCAGACCATCGCCGACATCATGCGCGCGCTCAATCCGTTCACCGGCGAGTTCTACCGGGAAGCGCTGCAGGTCAGCCGGTACACGCGCGAGATGTTCTGCCTGATGGAAGGCCGGCACGTCCACCCGTCGACGCTTTACCCCGGCGGCATCGGCACGGTGGCCACGGTTCAGCTGATGACCGACTACATGACCCGACTGATGCGCTACGTCGAGTTCATGAAGAAGGTCGTCCCCATGCACGACGACCTTTTCGACTTCTTCTATGACGCCATACCGGGCTACGACAAGGTAGGGCTACGACGCACGCTGCTCGGCTGCTGGGGCTCGTTCCAGAACCCCGAGGTGTGCAACTTCGCCTACAAGGACATGGAACGGTGGGGTGACGCCATGTTCGTCTCGCCCGGCATCGTGGTCGACGGCAAACTGCTCACCCACTCCTTGCTGGACATCAACCTCGGTATCCGGATCCTGCTGGGACACAGCTATTACGACGACTGGACCGAGCAGGAGATGTTCGTAAAGACCGACCCCCTGGGCAACCCGGTGGATCGCCGGCATCCGTGGAACCAGCACACCAACCCCCATCCGCAGAGACGCGATATGGACGACAAGTACAGCTGGGTCATGTCACCGCGCTGGTTCGACGGCACCAACCACCTCGCACTCGACACCGGCGGAGGGGCACTGGCACGCATGTGGTCTACGGCGCTGGGCGGTCTGGTCGACATCGGGTATGTGAAGTCGACGGGCCACAGCGTGCAGATCAACCTGCCCAAGACTGCGCTGAAGGGGCCCGTGGAGCTGGAATGGCAGATACCGCAGGCCGGCTCGAACACCTTGGAGCGCAACCGCGCCCGCACCTACTTTCAGGCCTACGCCGCCGCAGCGGCACTGCATTTCGCGGAGAAGGCCCTCGAAGAGATCCGTGCCGGTCGCACCAAGACGTGGGAGCGCTTCGAGGTGCCGGACGAGGCGATAGGCTGCGGCTTCACCGAAGCGGTGCGCGGTGTGCTGAGCCATCACATGGTGATCCGTGACGGCAAGATCGCCAACTACCACCCGTACCCGCCGACACCGTGGAACGCCAACCCACGGGACAGTTACGGCACACCCGGCCCCTACGAGGACGCGGTGCAGGGGTCGCCGATCTTCGAGGAGAACACCCGGGAGAATTTCAAGGGCATCGACATCATGCGCACGGTCCGCAGCTTCGATCCGTGTCTGCCGTGTGGGGTCCACATGTACCTCGGTGACGGAAAAACTTTGGAACGGTTGCACTCTCCCACGCAGACGGCCACCGCGGAGTGATGCATGGCCGGCCGGGCAGACGATCGCCGAACAGAGCCGGACCAGTGGCGCGCGGCGGGCGAGCGGATCGAGAGCCTGCTTGACGCCGCCGGTGCGCCCGGAGTCGCCGGCCCCGTTGCTCGCGAGCGCGCCGAACAGCTGTTACGCGAGGTCGTCGGTCTGTACGGCGCCGCACTCGCGCGGATCGTGGCACTGACCGACGACGAAGCGACCGTCGAACGATACGCCGCCGACAACCTGGTGGCCAGCCTGCTGCTGGTGCACGGCCTGCACCCGCATGACGTCTTCCGTCGGGTGGCCGACGCACTCGACAGCGTGCGGCCCTATCTGGGGTCCCACGGCGGCGACGTCGAGTTGATCGACATCGTGGCGGGCGATCACGGGGACACCGCGGTGCTGCGGTTCGCCGGCAGTTGCAAGAGTTGCCCGTCGTCGGCGGTGACGCTGGAGTTGGCCGTGTCCGACGCGGTGCGCGCCGCGGCGCCGGAGATCTGTGACATCGAGGTGGTCACCGAGTCGGCCGCAACAGCGGGTCCGTCCGTCATCCCGGCCGACATGCTGCTGACCCGCGTCCGCGCACAACACGCCACCACCTGGTGCCCGGTCCCGGATCTGGTGACGCTTCGCTCCGGTGAGGTCGGCGGCTTCGAGGTCGCCGGTATGCCAATCCTCGCCTGCCGGGTGGACGAGGAATTGTTCGCCTATCGAGACCGCTGCCCATCCGGCGATCACTCGCTGGCCGGTGCTGCCCTGCTGTCCTCGTCGGGTTCGGCGAGCGGTGTAGTTCCGCGAGCACGAGGCCCGGCGACAACCGAACCGTCGGGTGCCGGTGGTGCGCTGCTGCGCTGTGCAGAGTGCGGGGCGCGTTTCGACGTCACGCATGGCGGTGTCGGACTCGACAGTGCGGCCATGCATCTGGAGCCGCTACCGCTGCTTCTGCACGACGGGGTTCTGGCGCTCGCCCTCCCCGACGAGCTGACCGGGATGCCGGCATGAGCACACCCTTCGACGTGTTGTCCCGAATTGCGAGTCGGCGCACCGCCGAATCTGCCGGGGAACGCTGCGAGATGTGCGCCGATGCCATCGCCGACGAACATCAGCACGTGGTGAATGTAGCCGGGCGCCAACTGATGTGCGTGTGCCGTGGCTGCTACCTGCTGTTCACCGACAGCACTGCGGCGCTGCGTTACCGCGCGGTGCCCGATCGCTACCTGGCGCTGCCCGATTTCGCGGTGGATCGCCGAGGGTGGGAGATGCTGCAGATACCGGTGGGGCTGGCGTTCTTCTTCCGCAACTCCGCGCTGGGTCGCATCGTCGCCTTCTATCCCGGGCCGGCAGGCGCAACCGAGTCCGAACTCGACCTGCAGCGGTGGAACACCCTCACAGCGGCGGACCCTCGGGTCGGGCTGCCAGAAGACGACGTCGAAGCGCTGCTGATACGGGTGCCCGACGCTGACGACTCCGACGGCACACCGCAGTGCTTTCTCGTGCCCATCGATGCCTGCTACGAATTCGTCGGTGGACTGCGCATGCGGTGGCACGGATTCGACGGCGGCCCAGAGGCAGACGAATTCATCGACGACTTCTTCTCCCGCATTGCCGCCCGGGCCCGGGAGGTCCGCCTATGACCGAACCCGGACCCACCACGACGTTCAGCGTCGTCGACATCGCGCCCGAGCCGTACGCGATAACACCCGTTCTCATTGCCCGGATCGCGGTGACGGACACCGGCGTTGAACCCGTGCACGCCATCGCACTGCGTTGCCAGATCCGGGTGGAACCACTGCGCCGGGGCTACACCGACGAGGAGGCCGTCGGGCTGGCCGATCTGTTCGGGCCGCGGGAACGCTGGGCGACGACGCAACACACCTTCCTTTGGCAACATGCCGCGGCGATGGTTCCCGGGTTCTCGGGAAGCGCCGAGTTCGCGCTGCCGTTGCCGTGCACCTACGACATCGAAGTGACGGGCGCCAAGTATCTGCACGCGCTCCGCGACGGTGCGGTGCAGCTACAGTTCCTGTTCAGCGGAACGATTTTTCGGCGCGGCAACACCGGGTTCGCGGTGCAGCAAGTGTCCTGGGACTGCGAGGCCCGCTACGACCTGCCCGTCTCGGTGTGGCGTGACCTGATCGCGGCGCACTACCCCGACAGCGGCTTCGTCCGCCTGCACCACGACACCGTGCGTGCCCTGGCCGACTACAAGTCCGCGCTCGGTCTGCTCGACGTCGACGATGCCGTGCGCCACCTATTGCGCGCCGAGGTCACCGCGAACCTGGAGGTGTCGTGACCGCCACCATGCAGGATTGGGCCCGCGCGCGCACGGTCGCCGACGCGGTGCTCTACGAAGGCTATCTGCTCTACCCCTACCGGGCGTCCTCCGGAAAGAACCAATCTCGTTGGCAGTTCGGCGTGCTGGGTCCCCCGGGTGCTGCACCCGCCGGGCTGGGCGAAGACGACTTGATGTCGGCGCAGTTCCTGACATATGGCGTCAGCGCCCTGCGGCTGGTGGTGCGCTTCCTGCAGTTGCAGCACCGTGGCACCGAACGTGCCGTCGCCGGCGGCTACGAACCCGTCGACGAACTGCACACACCGTCCGGCTCCTGGCTCGCCTGGGAGGAAGCCGTTCCCATCGAAATACCTTGCGGGCCAGTAGATCTAGCGGTAGAACCTACCCGGGAATGGCAGCTGTCGACACCAGCCGGCACCGACGTCGAAATCGTCCCCGACGGCCGGCTGGTGCGCACCCGGCGCCTGGTGCGCGCTCTCCTGAATCTCCGTGTGGAGGCCGATGGCGACCTGCAGCGGATCGCCCTGACGTTACGCAACGTCGGTGCCGGAGCCGCCGACTGCGCCGACGCAATCGCGCGATCACTGATCGGCACCCACATCATCGCCGAGGCCCTGACCGACGGTCCGGCCGGCGGATTCATCTCCCTGTTGGAGCCACCCGACGGCATGACCGAAGCAGCGGCTGCGGCGGCCGACTGCCACCAGCATCGATGCTTCCCGGTACTGGCCGGTGCGCCCGGACACAACGACCTCCTGTTGATCTCCCCGATCATCCTTTACGACCATCCCGAGGTTGCCGAGCAGAGCCCTGGCCCCCTCTACGACTCGACAGAGATCGACGAGATCCTGACGCTGCGTGTGATGACCATGACCGACCAGGAGAAGGCACAGGCACGTGCCACCGATCCGCTGGCAGCGCGAATCATCGATCGGTGCGACGGCTTGTCAGCACAGGACATGCTCGACCTGCACGGGGTCCTGCGCGATCCGCACATCCCGCAGGAGGGGTTGATCCCGGAAGTTCCCGACGGTCAGAACTGGTGGGACCCAGCGGCCGATACCGCGGTGGCACCTGAGGTTGACGGGGTGGTGGTCGGCGGCATCCGGGTGGCCCGCGGCAGCAGAGTGGTGTTACGGCCCAATCGACGCGCCGATGCACAGGACATGTTCGTCGCGGGCAGGACGGCGCGGGTGACTTCGGTGCACGAGGACGTTGATGGCGAACGCCACATCGGGGTGGTACTCGATGACGATCCGGCGGCCGACCTGCACGCCGACTATGGGCGCTACCTGTATTTCGCCCCGGACGAAGTCGAAGCACTGCCACCCGCATCCGGGGAGTCGGCAGACAACACAGAAAGGAGCACGACGTGGAGGTAGTCGGTTGGATCGCCATAGCGGTGGTCGCTGCGACGGCGATCACGGGTTTGGTGGTCGGCGTGAGATCGGTGCCGGATATCAAGCGGTACCTGAAGATGCGCCAGATGTAGCGCGTGGCAAGGGTTCTGGTAGCCGGTATAGGCAACATCTTCCTCGGGGACGACGGGTTCGGCCCCGAGGTGATTCGCCGTGTCGGAGAGCTGCCGCAGGCCGGCGTCCGGGTAGTCGATTACGGGATCGGCGGCATGCATCTGGCCTACGACCTCCTCGACGGCTGGGACGCACTGATTCTCGTCGACGCGGTGCCCGATCAGGGACGGCCAGGCGAGATACGGGTTTTCGAGGCCGATCCCTCGGTCTCGAACGGCCCGCTCGGTCTCGACGCGCACAGCGTGGATCCCGCTACGGTGTTCGCCAGCCTGCGTGCGCTCGGCGGTACCCCGCCCAGGACGATCGTCGTCGGCTGTCAGGTCGCCGACATAAGCGATCGCATCGGACTGTCCACACACGTCGGCGCCGCGGTGCCCGATGCCGTCCAGGCAGTCAGACGGGCAGTGGAAATGGCGGTCGCGCAATGTGTCTAGGCATCCCGGGTCAGGTCGTTGCCATGCTGGACGGCTACCAAGGCCAGCTCGCGCTCGTCGACGTGGCAGGCGAACACCGCAAGGTCAATGTGGGCATGCTGCCCGAGGAGACCTTCTCCCCCGGCGACTGGGTCATCATCCATATGGGCTTCGTGGTCGAGAAGACCGATCCGGCCGGCGCCGCCGAAGCCATGGCGGGCCTGCGCCTGTTGAGGTCGGGAAGCGATGACGACGGCGATTAGCGGTTGGGCGCGATTCGCCGCTTACGCTTACCCACCCAATGAACTGGGTTACTGCGGACCGCCGGACCCCTCGGTGTTGCTGGCCGGCAAGTCGGACGAAATCGGCGATCATGCACAGGGTTTCGACGGCGCGTGGCCGTATCTGGAAGAGCTCGCCACCGCGGCTGGGCGTCGTGACCCGCTCGATGCCGAAGTGGTGCACGCGTACTGGATCGGTGGGCGTCTGCTGGGCCTGGTGGATCCCGCGGCACTACTGAGTCGGCTGCGAACGGCGATGGCCGGCCAGCCGTGCGGGTTGCTCACCGAGACCACCGCCGTGGCGGGGGTATTGGCACATCACAGCTTCCACGTTTTCGTCGTCTACCCCTGGATCCGGTTCCTTGGCCCCAATTCCGCCGACCAGGCCACTCCCCTGCGAATACTGCAGTCGTGCCGGATCCGTTGGGGCACTGTCGAATCGGTCGACGACGAGTCCGCTGTCCTCAGTTCCCGACCACTTCGCTTCGACGGAGCGCTGCGCCTGAGCGAACCCACACAGGAGACGGTGCGCTGGCGCGGCGCCGACGGCACCGCCCTGGCCGCGCGGCCCGTTCCCGGAAGCAGCGTGGCCGCGCATTGGGACTGGGTGTGCGGCACTCTGGACGCCGAGGATGTCGATGCGCTGGCCGCTGCCACCGCCTCGACCCTCGAACTGGTCAACCGGCTACGCGCCCGGTGACCAGCAGATACTCCCAGTCCATCCTGGACGTCCCGGACAGAGCGCGGTCGCCAAGGCCGGCGAGCGCCGCATCGAGTTCGGCCACCCGGTCGGGCTCGGCAGCGATCCCGCGGTAGGCCGCAATGGTGGGTCCGTAGTTGGCTTTGAAGTAGTCGCGGAACGTCGCACC
>DASUGW010000262.1:0-5847 GCA_036273805.1 Mycobacterium sp. | reverse complement strand
GGCGCGGGCCGCCTCGTCGCCGCCGGTCAGACCGCCTGCCATCTCATGCACGATCTCGGTGACCCCGGCCAGCATCTTGTCCATCGGAAGCCGATCGCCGATCAAACCGGTGGAGCACACGGCGACCTCGATCGCGCCGGTCTCGGTGCCCCATTCCGACAATGCGGCTGCGACGGCCTCGGCGGTGGCGTGGGTGTCCTGGAAGCCACCCGGCCCGGTGCAGGCGTTGGCGCCGCCCGAATTGAGGATGACCGCGCGCAACCGCCCGGTGGTGAGCACCTGCTGGCTCCACTGCACCGGCGCCGCCTTGACCTGGTTGCGGGTGAACACCCCGGCCGCGGCGTAATCCGGGCCCTCGTTGAACACCAGCGCCAGATCCAGTGCACCGCTCTTCTTGATGCCGGCGGCAATCCCGGTCGCCCGGAAGCCTTCCGGCGCGGTGACGCCCTGGGTGCGCAGCAGCCGCGCGGGGTTCGTCTTATCGGTCGTCTCGGTCAAGGTGCCACTCCCACGATCGAAAGCCCTTCGGTTTCCGGCCATCCCAGAGCCAGGTTCATCGACTGCACGGCCGCTCCCCCGGTTCCCTTGACGAGGTTGTCGATGGCGCACACCGCCACGAACGTCTGCGCGTCAGCATCGACTGCGACGGCCAATTGCGCGGCATTGCTACCGATGACCGCTCCCGTCCTGGGTAGCTGCCCCTCAGGCAGCAGGTGGACGAATGGCTCTGCGTCGTAAGCCTTTTCGTAGGCGGCGCGAAGCTCGGCGACCGACGCCTCGGTGCGAGCGGTGCACGTCGCAAGGATGCCCCGCGAGGTCGGGATGAGCACAGGAGTGAACGACACCGTCACCGCGACCCCGCCGCCGGCCGCGGCACTCAGCCCCTGGACGATCTCGGGGGTGTGGCGATGCGCACCGGCGATGTTGTAGGCCCGGGCCGAACCGATGACCTCTGAGGCCAGCAGATCAACCTTCGCGGCCCGGCCCGCGCCGGAGGTGCCGCTGACGGCCACCACCGTGACGGCCGGATCGATCAGGCCGGCGGCCACGGCCGGAGCCAGCGCCAGCAGCGCTGCGGTTGGATAGCAGCCGGGTACGGCGACGCGGCGGGTGCCGGTCAACGCTTCGCGACCGCCCGGCAGTTCGGGCAGGCCGTAGGGCCAGTTGCCGGCATACGGTGTGCCATAGAAACGCTCCCAGTCCGCCGCATCGGTGAGGCGGAAATCCGCCCCACAGTCGATGACGAGGGTGTCGGTGCCGAGTTGCTCGGCCAACGCCGCCGAGTAGCCGTGCGGCAGCGCCAGGAAGACGACGTCGTGTCCCCGCAGCACATCCAGTTCCGTGGGCTCGAGGATCCGCGTCGCCAGTGGCAGCAGATGCGGATGGTGCTCACCGAGCGGGGTGCCCGCACTGGCCGCGGCGGTCAACGCGCCGATCTCGAGGCGGCCGTCGGCATAGGCGGGGTGGCCGAGCAAGAGCCGCAGGATCTCACCGCCGGCGTATCCACTCGCCCCGGCCAGCGCTACTTTCGTCACCGCGTTGGACGCCACCGAATCAGTCACCGCACGATCTTTGCATTGTTATGCATTACGACGCAAACACATTCTCCCTGGCTGCGTCGAGATCGTCGTTTTGACGGGCTCTACCTGCACAAATCCGCCGAAACGTCGGTTTCGACGAGGGGTTATGCGCGCTGGGTGGCACCGACGCGGTCGGCGGCATAGTGCACACCGGCGTCACGGGCCGCGCTCGCCTCGTCCTCGGTCAGGGTGCGATCGGCCGCGCGGAACCGCAGCGCCAACGTCAGCGACTTGTTCCCCGCGCCGACCTGCGGACCGGTGTAGACGTCGAAGAGCGACACATCCTCGAGCAGATCGCCGGCACCTTGACGGACCGCGTCGATCACCGACTGCGACGGCACGTCCGCGGCAACGATGAGGCTGACGTCCTGGAACACCGCCGGGAACGGCGACACCCGCGGAGCGGGCAGGCTCTCGGTGATCGGCAGCGCGTCAAGGTCCAGCTCGACGGCGCAGGTGCCCTTGGGCAGGCCGGCGCGTTCAACGACGGCCGGGTGCAATTGCCCGGCATACCCCACGACGCGGTCCCCAACCAGCACCTCGGCGCAGCGGCCCGGATGCCAGGGCAGTTCCGTTCCCGGCCGCAGGGTGACCTCGACTCCGGCCGCACGCGCGATGACGCGCACCGCCTCGAACGCATCCGATGCCTCCGCGGCCCGCCCGGGCCCCCACGGCCCACGCGGCTCCCGCAGGCCGGCCAGAACGACGCCGACATGCTGAGGCTGGTGCGGCAACGACGAGTTCAGCTGTGCGACCTCGCCGTCGGTGGGGCGACGATCCGTGGGGATCAGCTCCACGGCAGCGGTCTGCTCAGTCGGCTGCACCACCTGCTGGATCGCGAACAGGGCAACGTCGACCGTGCCGCGAGAAACGTTGCGCGCCAATGCCTCCAGCAGACCGGGCAGCAGTGTCGTGGCCAGCTGCGGGCGGTCGGCTTCTAGCGGGTTCAGCACACGGGTGGTGTTGCGGCGCGGATCCTCTGCGCTCAGGCCCCAGGTGTCGAAGACTCCCGACGGCAGGAACGGCGTGGGCAGGATCTCCACATATCCCGACAGCGCCAGCGACTTACCGATCGCCCGGCGCCGCCTCTGCACGGGCGTCAGCCCACGTCCGGCCGGTGCCGGCGGCAGCACCGACGGGATCGCGTCGAGGCCCTCCAGACGCAGCACCTCCTCGACCAGGTCGGCCGGCTGCACGAGGTCGGGGCGCCAGCTCGGCGGCGTCACCACCAGCACGGTCTCGTCGGCGGTGTCGATCTCGACGCGGGCGCCGATCTGGGTGAGGCGGGCGACCGTCACGCCCTCGGGGTAGTCGATCCCGGCAGTGCGGTCCGGCAGATCGGCCGGCATCCGCACGGCCGGGGGTGAGAAGTCCGAACGGGGCGGATCACCACGCCAGTCGGTGAGGGTCGGCTCGGCGACTCCCCCGGCGATGTCGGTCAACAGCCGTGCGCAGCGGTCCAGCGCCGCCACCGAGATCGCCGGGTCGACGCTGCGCTCGTAGCGCCGACTGGCCTCGCTGACCAGGTGCAGGCGGCGCTGGGTGCGCGAGATCGTGGCGGGATCCCAGACCGCGGCCTCCAGCAGGATCTCGGTGGAGTTGTCGTCGATCTCGGTGGAACCGGCACCCATGACGCCGCCGATCGCCGCGGTCGCGACGTCGTCGACGATGAGCACGTCGCCTGGATCGAGCTTGCGTTCGATGTCGTCGAGGGTGACGACCGTTTCGCCCGGGCGGGCAAAACGCACGTCGAAGCCGCCGTGGATGCGGGAGCGGTCATGGGCGTGCATCGGGTGGCCCAGTTCGATCATCACGTAGTTGGTGACGTCCACGGCCGGGGAGATAGGCCGGATACCGCACAACATGAGCCGTCGCCGCAGCCACCACGGCGAAGCCGCGTGTTGGTCGATCCCGCTGACGGGCCGCAGAGCGAACCTGCTCACCCCGGTTCCGGGCTGCACGGTCAGCGGCCAGGCCTCGCCTTCGACGGGCAGGGCCGGAACATCGGCGGGATCGACGAAGTCGAGGTTGTAGGCGCAGGCGATCTCGCGTGCCAGGCCGCGCACGGACAACCCATAACCGCGGTCAGGGGTGATCGCCAGATCGAAGATCACGTCGTCGAGACCGAGCAGCTCGATGCCGGAGTCGCCCGGTTCGGCGGTGCCCGGCGGGAACACCATGATGCCGGAATGGTCTGCGCCCAAACCGAGTTCGGCCGCCGAGCAGATCATGCCGTCGGAGGTGCGGCCATAGGTCTTGCGGGTCGCTATCTTGAAATCGCCGGGCAGCACACTGCCGGGCAACGCCACGACCACCAGGTCGCCGACAACGAAATTCGTTGCTCCGCAAACGATGTCGCGGATATCGGACGCCCCTGCCGCTCCTACTGCGACCTTGCAAGCCCGGATCGGCTTTTTGAACTCGGTGAGCTCTTCGATCTCCAGGACGCGGCCGACGGTGAGGGGACCGCTTACCGGGCCCAGCGCGATGACGTCTTCTACCTCGTGGCCGATACGGATGAGGGCCTGCTCGAGGTCGGCGGCCGACACGTCCCAGCCCGGCGCGCCGGCGCTGACGACCTCACGCAGCCAGCTGTAAGGAATGCGCATCAGACACCCGCCCCGAACGGCAGCGAGAACCGCACGTCGCCTTCGACCATGTCACGCATGTCGGGAATCCCGTTGCGGAACTGCAGGGTGCGCTCCAATCCCATGCCGAATGCGAAGCCCGAGTAGACGGTCGGGTTGATGCCCGCGGCCCGCAGCACGTTCGGGTTGACCATGCCGCAACCACCCCACTCGACCCAGCCGGCGCCGCCCTTCTTGCCGCTGAACCACACGTCGACCTCGGCGGAGGGCTCGGTGAACGGGAAGAAGTGCGGGCGGATGCGGGTGCGGGCCTCCGGACCGAACTCGGATCGCGCGAACGCATCCAAGGTGCCCTTGAGGTGCGCCATGGTCAGCCCACGGTCCACCGCCAGACCTTCCACCTGGTGGAACACCGGGGTGTGTGTGGAGTCGAGTTCGTCGGTGCGGAAGGTGCGCCCGATGGAGATGATGTAGACCGGCAGGTCCCGCTCGAGCAGGGTCCGGACCTGGACCGGCGAGGTGTGGGTGCGCAGCAGTTGCCGCGACCCCTCCGGCGCGATGTGGAAGGTGTCGGATTCCGCACGGGCGGGGTGGTCGGGCGGGAAGTTCAGTGCGTCGAAGTTGAACTGCTCGGTTTCAACCTCGGGCCCCTCGGTCAGTTCCCAGCCCATCGCAATGAAGGTGTCAGCGACGTGCTCGCTCAAGATGGTGATCGGGTGCCGCGCCCCAGTGGGCTGGCGGGTGGAGGGCAAGGTGACGTCGATCCGCTCGGCCACCAGCACTTCGGCGTCACGCTCCGCACGCAGCACTGCCAGCCGGTCGTCGAACAGCGTCTGAGCTGCACCGCGCGCAACGTTCACCCGCTTGCCGGCATCGGCACGGTCGGTCTTGGGCAGGGTCGCCAGCGCCTGACGAGCCAGCGCGAGCGGCGAGCGGTCACCGAGATGTTCGGTTTTGGCCCGCGCCAGGTCATCGAGGTTCCCGGCCGCATCGAAGGCGGCGCGGGCCGCGCTGACAGCCGTGGTCAACGCGGATTCGGACAAATCAGCCGCTTGCTCGCCCACGCGCTGTGCGTCCTCCTGGAGATATGTTGCGACACCGGTGTGGCGCAAGTGCCGATCATAGGTGATCGGTGCAGCGCGCCCCGCGGGCAATTCCGCGCAGGCCGCCGGGACCGCGCGATACCCTCGCGCCGTGGTGCGGGCACTGATCGTGGCCGCCGTCGGGTGCGTGGCGGCGGTGCTGACCTTGTTGGGGATAGCCATCAGCCCGTGGTGGTGGGTCCTCGCCGGGCCCACGTTGCTGCTGGCCGGCATCGGCGTGTGGGATCTGCTGCAGACCCGGCATTCGGTGCTGCGCTCATATCCGATCCTGGGCCACGGCCGCTTCTTGATGGAGGCCATCCGTCCGGAGACCCAGCAGTACTTCATCGAGTCCAACACCGACGGCACTCCGTTCGACCGCGAAACCCGCGACATGGTCTACGAGCGGGCCAAAGGCACCAAGGACGACGAGCCCTTCGGCACCGAGCGCGACGTCAACGCCCTGGGCTACGAGTTCCTGCGGCACTCGCTGCGAGCGAAGTTCGCACCGGAAGAACCGCCCCGGGTACGGCTCGGCGGTCCGGACTGCACCCAGCCGTACGACATTGCGCTGCTGAATGTTTCGGCGATGAGCTT
>DASUGW010000261.1:0-4254 GCA_036273805.1 Mycobacterium sp. | reverse complement strand
CTTTTGGGCCCATCTCGACGTGACGTTTGCGGGGGTAGGGGCAAAGAAGGAAGAGCGAAAGATGATGAACGTTTTGACGAGGTCCGGCAAGGGACTCCTGGTGGCCGGCGGAATAGCCCTCTCGATGATTGCAGCGCCCGCTGCCTCGATGCTCGTTGCACCGATGGCGGTGGCGGATACCGCGTGCTACGCGGGACAGTCCATGGATCCCTTCACGGGTTCCTGCATTCCAGATGTGTCGCCGTACAGCGCGAACACTCCGCTCAATGCAGGATGCACCGGTGACCACATCGGCGCATGCGTGGGTGCAGCGCAGCTCAAGCAGAATCAGGCCATGATCCCGAATCCGGTGCCGCGCAGTAGCATTGACGCCAACTAACACTGGCACGAAAACGGCAGTCGTCCCCTGTGCGGGTGGCTGCCGTTTTCGTTCGAGCGCCATCACGGCACGAAGACCGTGCGAACGCCCGGGGGCTCCGGCTCCTGCCACACCGTGGCAACGTCGCGCAGCGCCCGTGTCTGGACGTCGATCCGCAGCCTGCCGTCGCTGACCATGCCGAACAGGGTGGGCAACAATTCGGTGCTCGCGCGTGCCAGTGCCTCTGAGGGAATGCTGCCCAGGCCGACGCCGAGCATCTGAACCCCTGCGCTGCGCAGGATTGCGGCCGGCAGTTCGATGGTGCCGCCGGCCATTGCGCCGATCTGTACGTAGCGAGTGGTGTGATGCTGTGCCAAGAGGTGACTGTTGCCCAAGACTGCGAGCACCTGTTCGGCGGGCGGGCCCCAGAGATAGTCGAGTACCGCGTCAAAAGGGTGCGACTGGTGTTGAGCCGCAAGATGTTCGGTGGCATCTGCGTCCAGCTGCAGGGTCTCGTCGGCGCCGACGGTCCGCAGCCAGTCGAGGCGTTCGCGGTTGCGGCCGACGGCAATCACGTGCCCTGCGCCGAACTGACTCTTCGCCAATTGCACTGCTAATGAACCGGTTACGCCGGTGGCACCGAGCACCAGCACCGTCTGATCCGGTGTGACGCCGGCGGCGTACTCGAGTGCAAACCAGGCCGACAGGCCGGGATTGGGTATTGCGGCCGCCAGCGTCGAGTCGATGCCTTCGGGCAGTTCGACGGCTCCGGCGGGGTTGACGAGGGTCCGATCGGCCATGAAACCGTAAGGGAAGTGGGCGTTGGCGTAGCACCGCCGGCCGTCGTCGAAGCGGACGACGCCGTCGACACCGGCGACCATGGGTAGCGGCAGGCTGGGGCTCCCGTAGTGGCTGCCGGCCACCAATCCGCGGTCGAGGTTCTTCAACGATGCGGCTTCGACCGTCGCTACGACGGCGCCGCCGGTGGGTTGGGGCTCTGGGAATTCGGCGTAACTCGGTGCGGTGCCGAGCGATTCGATTACGGCGGCTTTCATGTAGGCCCCATTCTGTGACTCTCGACAGCTAGATGGTTTCTGCAGAAACCATAACTCTTATCCAGGCGGGGTGGCAAGATAGTTTCCGTGAAAACTAAGTCGGATGCCGTCGACGTGATCGGTCAATTGCTGACCGAACTTGGCGATCGCATGGACGACGGCACGGACCATGAGCGTGACTACCTCGTCGCGCAGTGTCCGGCCCGTCTGGAGCCGCTGATCCGCGAGATGCCCACGCGGGCAGTGCACCTGTTGTCGGCCATCGGGGACGGTGCCACCAACATCGTTGGACTGGCGTCACAGTCCGGCGAGCTGAAGGGCACCGTGTCCAAACTGGTGCAGCGACTGGTCCAGGCCGGCCTGGTGGAGCGGGGACCGGTGCCGGGGAACCGCAAAGAGATTCGGCTGTCGCTGACTCCCGACGGGCGGCGGTTGTATGACGTGCACCGCCGGCTGCACGACGAGATGCAGGCGGGCCTGCGAGAGTTCTTCCTCCGCTACACGGCGGCGGAACTGGGCACGGTGACCAAGGTGCTCACCGATCTGCTGGCCACCGAGCGCCGCGGGGTCGGCATGTTCACCCGGATCTCTCGATGAGCAGCTGTCAGTCGCGCCGTTTCAGCGCCGGCATGAGGTATCGCTTGAGGTAGCGGATCACGGCATCGCGGTCGTCGGGATCCAGCGTGTTGCCGGGCACCGTCGTGACACTCAGCAGCGCCCGGGCTACCCACTCGGCGGCTTCGGTCAGATCCTCGACGGTGATCTCGCCGCGTTCCTGGGCTGCCGCGAGATACGGCAGCCAGAACGTGCTGAGGTCGGGTACCAGGCCCTGGACGCCCGCGCCCGCGCAGGCGGCGAACTCCTCGGGCTCGTCCTGGCGTAGCCGCATCAACAGCGCGCCGGGGGAGTCGTAGGCGCTGCGGCCGAGGGCGACGCCTGCGGCGATCTGCTCGGCAAGGCCGTCGACCTCGGCGAGCATTGCGTGTGCCTCGCCCCAATAGGCGTTGTTCAGGCGCACCAGGGCTGCGCCCAGCAGGGCTGCCTTGTCGGGGAAATGCCGGTAGAGCCACCCCCGGGAAACCCCGGCGACTTCGGCCACCTCGGAAACCGTCGTCGCACGGATGCCCTTGGCCTGCAGGCATGCCTCGGCGGCATCGATCAGCCGATCGCGCACCGATCCTGGCTGGGTGTCCGGACCCGCGGTCACCGCATTCGCTCCTCGTTCGTTTGACTGACGTCGCAACATCTTCGCAGAACAATCGTGATTCAGGGGTCAACCCGCAGCCCCGTGTAGACAAATCTATGATTCTGTTCACCCGCCTCGTCCTGCGCGATGGCGGTCAAACCAGTCGAGGTGAGGCGGTGCGGTCGGTGGCCGAGACCATTCAGCAACAGCTGCGCGAACATCTGGAGCACGATTCGGCGGCCGTGCACTACGGCGACCATCGCCGGACCTGGCGTGAGCATCTTGCCGATGCCGCTGCGCAGGCCGCGGTGTTGCTCGACATCGCCGACCACGAGCGCCCGGTGCACATCGGCGCGCTGCTCGGCAATACCCCGGAGATGCTCACCGCAATGGCCGCCGCCGGATTGGGCGGCTACGTGCTGTGCGGCATCAACAACACCCGGCGCGGGGCGGCGCTGGCGCGCGACATCCTGCACTCCGACTGCCAGATCCTGCTCACCGACGCCGCGCACCGCGGCCTGCTGGACGGGCTGGAGTTGCCGGGTGTCCGCATCATCGACGTGGGTTCGCCGGAATGGTCGGCATTGACCGGCGGTGCCGGCCCGCTCACGCCCTACCGCGAAGTGGGCCCGATGGACACCTTCATGATGATCTTCACGTCGGGAACCAGCGGAGATCCCAAAGCGGTGCAGGTCCCGCACATCACGGTCGCGCTTGCCGGTGCCGCGCTGAGCCAGCGGTTCGAGATCACCGCCGATGACGTCTGTTACCTGTCCATGCCGCTGTTTCATTCCAACGCCGTGCTGGCCGGATGGAGCGTGGCGGTCAACGCCTGCGCGTCGATGGTGCCCGCGACCTTCTCGGCGTCCGGGCTGATCCACGATTTGCGTCGCTACGGCGTCACCTATCTCAACTACGTCGGCAAGCCGCTGGCCTATGTGCTGGCTACGCCCGAACTCCCTGACGACGCCGAAAACCCGCTGCGGGTCGCGTTCGGAAACGAGGGCAGCGACCGTGACATCGAGGAATTCGGTCGGCGTTTCGCCTGCACGGTGTGGGACGGATTCGGGTCGACTGAGGGCGCCGTCACGATTACGCGGGACGAGGGTTGCCCGCCCGGTTCGGTCGGCAAGGGGTTTCCCGGGGTGGCGATCTACAACCCGGAGACGGTGACTGAGTGCGCGCTCGCCCAGTTCGATGCCACCGGGGCGCTGACCAACGGCGACGATGCCATCGGCGAACTCGTCAACACCGGCGGGGCGGGAATGTTCCTGGGTTACTACAAGGACAGCGGCGCCACCGACGAGCGCATGCGTCACGGCATGTACTGGTCGGGGGATCTGGCGTACCGCGATGCGGACGGTTGGATCTACCTGGCTGGGCGCACCGCGGACTGGATGCGGGTCGACGGCGAGAACCTGACTGCCGCACCGATCGAACGCATTCTGCTGAGGCACCCGGCCGTCAGCCAGGTCGCGGTGTACGCGGTGCCCGACGAACAGGTCGGCGACCAGGTGATGGCGGCAATGGTGTTGCACAGCGGAGCCGAACTGAAGCCCGATGAGTTCTCGGCCTTCCTCGGGGCCCAGGACGATCTGTCGCCCAAGGCATGGCCGCGGCGGGTTTGGCTGGCCGAGGCGCTGCCGGCGACGGCG
>DASUGW010000260.1:0-36528 GCA_036273805.1 Mycobacterium sp. | reverse complement strand
ACCGTCCGCGGTGTCGTGATGAACCCGGTCGACCACCCGCACGGTGGTGGCGAGGGCAAGACCTCCGGTGGCCGCCATCCGGTCAGCCCGTGGGGCAAGCCCGAGGGCCGCACCCGCAAGCCCAACAAGCCGAGCGACAAGCTCATCGTCCGCCGCCGGCGCACCGGCAAGAAGCGCTAGGAGAACCCAGCGATGCCACGCAGCCTGAAGAAGGGCCCGTTCGTCGACGACCATCTGCTCAAGAAGGTCGACGTCCAGAACGAGAAGAACACCAAGCAGGTCATCAAGACCTGGTCCCGCCGATCCACCATCATCCCCGACTTCATCGGTCACACCTTCGCCGTCCACGACGGTCGCAAGCATGTCCCGGTGTTCGTCACCGAGGCGATGGTCGGGCACAAGCTGGGCGAGTTCGCCCCCACCCGCACGTTCAAGGGTCACATCAAGGATGACCGGAAAGCGAAGCGCCGGTAATGACGACAACGACTGAGTATCCGTCCGCCACGGCGGTGGCGCGTTTCGTGCGCGTCTCACCGACCAAGGCGCGCCGCGTGATCGACCTGGTACGCGGCAAGTCCGTGTCCGAGGCGCTGGACATCCTGCGCTGGGCACCCCAGGCTGCCAGCGAGCCGGTCGCCAAGGTGATCGCCAGTGCCGCGGCCAACGCGCAGAACAACGCCGGCCTGGATCCGGCCAGCCTGGTGGTCGCCACGGTGTACGCCGACGAGGGCCCGACCGCCAAGCGCATCCGCCCGCGCGCACAGGGCCGCGCCTACCGGATCCGCAAGCGCACCAGCCACATCACGGTGACCGTCGAAAGCCGGCCGAGCCGTAAGGACCAGGGCTCGGCCACTTCGGCCCGCGCTCGTCGCGCTCAGGGCAGCAAGGCTGCCAGCAAGAAGGCTGCTGACTCGAAGGGAGGCTCGCGCTAGTGGGCCAGAAGATCAACCCGCACGGCTTCCGCCTCGGCATCACCACCGACTGGAAGTCCCGCTGGTATGCCGACAAGCAGTACGCCGACTACGTCAAGGAAGACGTGGCCATCCGCAAGCTGCTGGCCACCGGGCTTGAGCGCGCCGGCATCGCCGACGTGGAGATCGAACGCACCCGTGACCGGGTTCGCGTTGATATCCACACCGCCCGGCCGGGCATCGTCATCGGCCGCCGTGGCACCGAGGCCGACCGCATCCGCGCCGACCTGGAGAAGCTGACCGGCAAGCAGGTCCAGCTGAACATCCTCGAGGTCAAGAACCCCGAGAGCCAGGCCCAACTGGTGGCCCAGGGTGTCGCCGAGCAGCTGAGCAACCGTGTGGCGTTCCGCCGCGCGATGCGCAAGGCCATCCAGTCGGCGATGCGTCAGCCCAACGTCAAGGGCATCCGTGTGCAGTGCTCGGGCCGTCTCGGCGGCGCCGAGATGAGCCGCTCGGAGTTCTACCGTGAGGGTCGCGTGCCGCTGCACACGCTGCGCGCCGACATCGACTACGGGCTGTACGAGGCCAAGACCACCTTCGGCCGGATCGGTGTGAAGGTCTGGATCTACAAGGGCGACATCGTCGGTGGCAAGCGTGAGCTCGCTGCCGCCGCCCCCGCCGCCGACCGTCCGCGCCGTGAGCGTCCGTCGGGCACGCGCCCGCGTCGTAGCGGTGCATCGGGCACCACCGCGACGAGCACCGACGCCGGCCGCGCCGCCGAGGAGACCGCAGAGGCTGCTGTCCCCGTCACGGCGGAGGCTCCGGCCGTCGAGAATACGGAGAGCTGAGTCATGTTGATTCCGCGTAAGGTCAAGCACCGCAAGCAGCATCACCCCAGGCAACGGGGGATCGCCAGCGGCGGCACGACCGTGAGCTTCGGTGACTACGGCATCCAGGCCCTGGAGCACGCCTACATCACCAACCGGCAGATCGAGTCCGCGCGTATTGCCATCAACCGGCACATCAAGCGTGGTGGCAAGGTGTGGATCAACATCTTCCCGGACCGTCCGCTGACCAAGAAGCCGGCCGAAACCCGTATGGGTTCGGGTAAGGGCTCGCCGGAATGGTGGGTGGCCAACGTCAAGCCTGGCCGCGTGCTGTTCGAGCTGAGCTACCCCGATGAGGCCACCGCCCGGGAAGCATTGACCCGTGCGATCCACAAGCTGCCGATCAAGGCACGCATCGTGACAAGAGAGGAGCACTTCTGATGGCAGTGGGAACGTCCGCTGGCGAGCTCCGTGAACTCACCGGCGACGAATTGACCGAGAAGCTGCGCGAGTCCAAGGAAGAGCTGTTCAACCTGCGCTTCCAGATGGCGACCGGTCAGCTGGACAACAACCGTCGGCTGCGTACGGTCCGTCGGGAGATCGCACGGATCTACACCGTGCTGAACGAACGTGAACTGGGCCTGGCGTCCGGGCCCGCAGGTGAGGAATCGTGATGGCAGAAGCAACCAAGGGTGACAAGCACACCCCGCGCACCGAGAAGCCGCGCGGTCGCCGCAAGACGGCCATCGGCTACGTGGTCAGCGACAAGATGCAGAAGACGATCGTCGTCGAGCTGGAAGATCGCAAGATGCACCCGCTCTACGGCAAGATCATCCGCACCACCAAGAAGGTCAAGGCGCACGACGAGAACGGTGATGCCGGCATCGGCGACCGCGTCTCGTTGATGGAGACCCGTCCGACCTCGGCCACCAAGCGGTGGCGTCTGGTCGAGGTGCTCGAGCGCGCCAAGTAACCAACGCTCTCAACAGGCAAGCCCCCGTACGTTCGACGTGCGGGGGCTTGTTCCTTGCTGGGGTAACGATTCTGCGACTTGACCCACCAGAATTCGCCGCTTGTGTCTAGGCTTTTCCGCGATGCGCAAACGCAGCTTGTCCTTCGTCAGAGCGTTGGCAGTAATGGCGCTCATCGTGTCCATGCCGTTGGCAAATGCTGACCCGGGCGTGTCGCCGTTGTTGGGAAATTCCCCGACACTTGGTCTGCGCGATCTCGGAGTCGATCCTGACCTTTTGTTCTATGGGCAGGTGGGCACCGTGCTGTTGACGGTTCCCGTGCCCGACGGAATGACACCGGAATCGCTGGATGTCACGGTGCAGATGCCCGTCAACGTGCGCAGCGCCAGTTTGACGGTCAGTCAAGACAACCGAGTGCTGCGCCAGGTCGACCTCCCGCCGACCGGCGGCCCGCTCGTCATCCCGCTTGACGGCGTCCGCGTGGACGGCAACTCGGCAAATCTGATGCTGCGCAGTTACCTCCTGCCGCTGGAAGGTTACTGTCTGGATCCGACCAACCCGCTGCGGCTCGTAAACTCCGCTGTCACCTTCGCGGGAACCGAGCTCGCGCCGTCCACCGTGGCAGATTTCCTCCCGCCGGTGCTTCGCCGGCTGGTCATCTATGTCGGCACGAAGCCATCACAGGCGGAAGCTGACGCCGTGGTCAAACTGGCCACGTCAGTCGAAGCCCACTACGGTCAGCAGGATCCCGACATCGTCGTCGCACCGCTGGCCGGCGGAGCCCCGCCGGTCGCACCCCCGGGTGACTCACCACCGCTGGAGCGACACATAGTCGTCTCTGAGGGGCCGGATGCAGGAGTCTCGCTCCTGCCGGCATCGACGGGAATGCCGGCGCTGCTGATCACCGGCTCGGCCAACGACATCACGAACCAGGCCCGCTTGATCACCAGCGCCATCGGCAGGTATGCACTGGGGTCGAAGGCGGTCGTGGGCCCATTGCGGAACACACCCCAACTGCCAGGGAACGAGACCACGATCCGTGAACTCGGTCAGCCTGGCGTCAACGCCGTTGCGCTGAACCCGCAAGTGGGCATCAATCTCGATCAGACCCGGTTGGGCCGGTCGGCACAGAACATCCGGGTTCACCTGATCGGTTCCTACACACCGTTGCCGACCACTGTAGGTGGCCAGATCGTGGCGACCATCGGCGGCGAGACCATCGAGAGGTGGGCTGCCGACCCCAGTGGGGTGATCGACCGCTGGGTGGACATACCTGATCGTCTATTGCAGCGCTACACGACACTGGCGGTGCAGGTCAACATCTCCGGAAACACCGGACGCTGCGGCGAGTTCCAGCCGATCACGCTGACCATCGACGGTTCGACGGTGGTGCAGAGCAAGGCGGCCAAACCACCCGTGCCAGAGGGCTTCCAATCGCTACCGCAAACGCTGATGCCGCGCGTGCAGATCGGGGTCGGCTCTGACGTATTCGCCGACACTATGCGTGCGGTGTCGATCATGACCGGGCTGCAGCAACTGAGTGCACTTCCCATCGACACCTCAGTAGTGCCGCTCAAGGAGGCCATCGACTCGCCGAATCCGGCGATTCTGATCTCAGCGGATGGGTGGGACAACAACCGGTTGCCCCTGCCGGTGACGGCGCCCGACACCGTACCGACGACACTGAGTGTGGTCGACGACAACGGCAACCCGACCACCTTGACTCTTGAGCCGCAGCTCAAATTCGGTTCGTTGCAGACGATTTTCGACGGCAAGCGATCCGTATTGGTGGCAACGTCCAGCAATGGTGCGGCCGGACAACTCGATGCGCTACTCGGCTGGCTTGCCGCGGATAAGCACCGGTGGTCGACGCTCAACGGCCTGGGAATAGTCTCCGTGCCGGGCCGTGAACCGGTCACGGTGCCCGGCGGGGCAACCAGTTCCGCCGCCGCCGTCTCGCATGAATCACCGCAGTGGTGGTGGTGGGCCGGTGGCGGTTTGGCGGTGATCGTCGCGGTCGGCGCCCTATGGCTTACGCTGCGTTCTCGCCGTCGGTCCGGGAGCTGACATGACCGCGCCCACGCAGCCACCGCCGCCGGCGGAGGTCAAGCGTGAGCCGTGGCTGCAACACCTCCACCCGGTGTACCGGCTGATACTGCGTTGGGCCTACATCGCGGTCCTATCGGTTTTCGCATTCCACGCCTCGCTGCTCAGCGTCGTCGACGTCACGCGCGCGGGTGGTCTCGGCGGCTACGTCTGGGTGGTGCCGATCGCCGGCATACTCACCGCTATCGGAGTCGCCCGTCGCAACCGGACGGAACTGCCCATCCACGACCGTCAGACCGACGTCATCGTCGGAACGATGGGGCTGGTACTGGCGTTGCTGCTGCACGCGGTACTGCTGCAACGGTACGCGCTGTACTTCTACCTGCTTCGCCTCGATCTCGTCGCGATGTGGCTGTTCGTGGTGAGTGCCACGGTGGCGCTATTCGGCCTGCGCCCGGTGATCCGGTTCGGCTGGGTGTGGGCGTTGATGTTGATGGTCTATCCGTTCCCGTACTACCTCTTGGTGGTATTTCTGGGCGGTACCAAGGTGGCGGCGGCGATCGGCACTGTGCTGATCGCCGTGGTTGCGACCGCGATCGTGGTGGGAAGACATCCCAGACGCGCGGCGGTTGGAAGTCTGCTGGCATCAGCCGTCGGACTTGTCGCCCTGGCGTCGATGGTGCTCCTGTGGCCGGACGCTTCGCTGCTCGCCTACCAACTGATCCCGGCGCTCACCGCGATCTGCCTGGTGGCCACTGTGATGTTCCTGGGCGCTCGGCGCGGAGCCCCCAAGCGCGTACTCGACCGCAAGATCGAACCCCTTGCGGCGCGGCAGATCTGGTCTGCACTTCCCGTGGTATTCGTGGTGGCCGTGGCGCTTTCATTGGTCCGATTGCCGTCGGTCGGCTTCGCCCCGGCGACTGAGGTCGACGGCATGCACTTTCAAACGGAACTTGCTGCGCCGGCCGGCTGGCACGTCGTCAGCACCCGCCAATACACCTGGGTGAGAAGGATGTTCGGCGAAGGGGCTGTCTTGGTCCGCCAGCAAATGGTGGAGGACAACGGCGATTTCACAACCGACAAGTTCGGCCGGCCACGGACGGTGATGGTGGATACGATCACCGCCCGCCGGCCGATGGCGATGAAGGTGTTTCCCGGGCGGCTGCTGTATCACGTGGAGGGGATTCGGCTGAGTGGACTCCGTCCCGCCGATCTCGACTACGGAGTCAAGGCCGACATCTTCTCCGCGATCGACGACAAGCTGCTGGTGACCTGGACAGGCGTCCAATGGGTATGGTCCAGTGGCGACGAGGCGCAGCGCGTGTTCGTCATCGCGGTCGACAACCACGAGGACAACGCGCCTTTTCCGCAGCCGACCGGAGGCCTGTGGGCGACGCTGAACGCCATGTTCACGGTGTTCTTCCGTGGCAGTTCGGCGGCCACCGACAACGATCCCAACCGGAAGGACGACCTGATGCTCGCCGAGTTCGCACACCGATTGGTGCGTGCGCAGCTCGAACCGCTCGGTGTGAAGCCGTGAGCGACACCCGGTGGCCCGGAATCGTCGAGACGGCCAGTGCCGACGAGAAGAGCTATGCCCTGGATCGCGCCATCAACGGCCTCCGCGAGGATCACCCCCTGCAGTCGGCGTCGAGAGCCGTGCTGGGTTGGCAGAAGACGGTGCTGTTGACGGTCTTGGTGGTGTTGGTGATCTTCGTGGCGTGGCAACCGATGAGGACGGCCGTTTTTCTGATCGGATTGTGCACCTTCGCCTACGTCCTGACGATGGCCGACCGCGTCCTCATCTTCAAGGCGGGGCTGGCGTCGCGTCCGATCACCATCAGTGATGAGCAGGCCCGCGCGATCCCCGACGACGAGTTACCGGCGTACACCATCCTGGTGCCGGCGTACAACGAGCCAGAAGTCGTCGGTGATCTCATCGGTGCGATGACCGCTCTCGAGTACCCCCGCGACAAGCTGCAGGTGTTGTTGCTGCTGGAAGCCGACGACCACGTGACGATCGAGGCGGCCGAAGGTGTCGATGAGTCCGACGTCATCACCACGGTCCTGGTGCCCCCGGCTGAACCGCGCACCAAGCCCAAGGCGTGCAACTACGGTCTGCATTTCGCGACGGGTGACATCATCACCATCTATGACGCCGAGGATCTGCCTGAGCCGCTGCAGCTTCGTCGCGTGGCCGCTGCCTTCCGCGAGCTTCCCGACAACATCGCATGTGTCCAGGCCAAACTTCAGTACCACAACGGCCACCAGAACATCCTGACCGGGTGGTTCACCGCCGAGTATGGGTTGTGGTTCGGCTACCTGCTACCCGGGATGATGCGGAGCACCTCACCGATCCCGTTGGGCGGCACCTCAAACCATCTGCGTCGTGACGTACTCGACGAAATCGGTTCGTGGGATCCGTTCAACGTCACCGAGGATGCCGACCTGGGCCTACGAATCGATGCTTCTGGGTACCACACCGCGGTCATCGACTCGGCCACGCTCGAAGAGGCCAACAGCGATCCGATCAACTGGATCCGCCAGCGGTCGCGTTGGTACAAGGGCTACCTGCAGACCTGGCTGGTGCACATCCGCCGCCCCGTCAAGTTGCTTCGCACACTGGGGCCGCGCAGCTTCCTGCGTTTCAACCTCGTGCTGGCGGGCACGCCCATCATCGCGGTGCTCAACCTCGTCTTCTGGCTCATCACGCTGTTGTGGTTCCTGGGCCAGCCGGCGCTCGTCGGTGCGGTATTCCCGTGGTACATATACTTTCCCGCACTCATCGCGTTGATCCTCGGGAATGCCGCGACGCTCTACATGAACTTGATCGCATTACGCGAGGACGACCGCGCCGACCTTCTGGTGGCCGCACTCACGGTGCCTGCATTCTGGTTGATGATGAGCGTCGCCGCGACGAAGGGCCTCTACCAACTGATTCGGAATCCGTCCTACTGGGAGAAGACCTTTCACGGACTGGCCGCCCGGCCGGAGGCCCAAGCCGAAGCCGGGAAGTGATCGCGGTGCGGATGACAGACCGGCGCTGCAAGCAGTGGGCATTCGGCGCCACGTTCCTCCTCTACCTGGCTGTCGGATACTGGTTGCAGGATGTCCACGGCTTCATCATCGGCGACGCGTTGTCACGGGTGCAGGCCGCCGAGAGTGTGCTCTACAGCCGGGACCCACACCTGGCGGCGATCGGGTTCATCTTCACCCCGCTGACCGCGATGGTGGAGATCCCGGTGCTTCTCGCCGCGCCGCTGTGGCGCGATCTGACCGGGTACGCCTTCGCCGGGACATTCATGTCGGCGTTGTTCATGGCGGGCACCGTGGTGCAGTTCTTCTCGATGGGCGTAGATCGCGGCTTACCTCGTTCCTACACCGTTACCATCGCCGCCCTGTTTGCGCTCAATCCGATCATCGTGTTCTACGGGTCCAACGGTATGAGTGAGGCGCCGTTCCTGTTCTTCCTGGTCTGGTCGGTGCGCAGGCTGGTCATGTGGATGGTTGACGACGATGTCCACCATCTCGTGGTGGCCGGCTTCATCGCGATGGGGTTGGCGTATCTGACGCGCTACGACGCGGTGGGCACCATTGCGGCGGCGGGCGTCATCGTCGCCGTCACGACCTACCTGCGGGCTCGACCGACACCCCGGTTTCGCCGCGCGCTGCTGGATTTGTTGCTGGTCAGCGGCCCCGGCTTCGCGGCGTTCGTCGGATGGGCCGCCGCGAGTTGGTTGATCACCGGTGATGCGTTCGCCCAGTTCACCTCGCGCTACGGCAACACCGCGATCCTTGCGCAATCGGGCGGCGTCGCAGGCTCCAGTATCGGCGGCCGGTTTGTGTTCGCCGTCGTGTGTATCACGCTCCTGGCCCCGACCCTGATCCCCATCTCCGCGTGGGCCGGGTATCTGCGGTGGCGCCGCCCCGACTGGGCGATCCTGCTGGTGCCGATCCTGCTCTACGGGGCCGTTCTCGCGTTCCAGACCTACACCTATGCCACCGGTGGCACCTTCGGCTTCCTGCGCTTCTACATCGTGGCGTTTCCGTTCGCGGTGACGATGGCGCTGCTTGCCGTTCCGGACGGCGAGTTCGTCGCACCCAAGCGGCGCGGTCGCTACGCGCCGGGGCCGCCGGTCCGGCCGCGGACCAAATCAGTTCGGCTGTCGTACGGCGCCGTCGCATTGATGCTGGCGATCGGACTGCCTGTAACGGCATGGGGGATGAGCTTGCCAACCTATGCGCCCCAGGAGTACGCGTTGGGTGCGGTGCTGCGACCGGATCCCCACGACACCAGTCCTCGCAAGGCCGTCGAGCGGAGAATCGCTGCGACGTTCTCCACCGAGCGCGAGATCGCGGCTTACCTGGATCGGCTCGACCTGCCGGACAGCTCCATCATCACAGACACCGTCTATGGATTCGCCGTGGTCGCAGCATCGGACCGGCCCAAGACATTCGTGGTGCCGTCCGATCCGGATTTCACGAGGCTTCTCAACGATCCGCCGGCGCACGGCGTCAAGTACCTGCTGGCGGTGCCCAACACCGGCCGTGGGGTTTCCGACGCCCTCAACCAGCGGTATCCGACGCTCTATGAAAACGGCGCCGACGTCGCGACACTGGAGCTCGAGATCCCCAACGACGGCGACGGTCAACCAGATTGGCGGCTCTACCGGGTCAACGAGCACGTCGAACCGCGGGCCTGAAGACCGGCTACACGACAAACCCACCGGCAGAAACGAGTCGCGAAAATGGCCACCGAATTTCAGGGCAAGGTCGAACTGGACATCCGTGACTCGGAGCCCGATTGGGGCCCGTTCGCCGCCCCCGTCGCACCGCCGGGCGCCCCCAATGTGCTCTATCTGGTGTGGGACGACACCGGCATCGCCACCTGGGACTGCTTCGGTGGCCTGGTCGACATGCCCAGCATGAGCCGCATCGCACAACGCGGTGTGCGGCTGTCGCAGTTCCACACCACCGCGCTGTGCTCGCCGACGCGGGCGTCGCTGCTGACCGGCCGCAATGCCACCACAGTGGGCATGGCAACCATCGAGGAGTTCACCGACGGATTCCCCAACTGCAGTGGGCGGATCCCGGCCGAGACCGCACTGCTCTCGGAGGTACTCGCCGAGCGAGGCTGGAACACCTACTGTGTCGGCAAGTGGCACCTGACACCGCTGGAAGAGTCCAATCTCGCTGCTACCAAGCGGCATTGGCCACTGTCGCGGGGGTTTGAACGTTTCTATGGCTTCATGGGCGGCGAGACCGATCAGTGGTATCCCGAACTGGTCTACGACAACCACCCGGTTGCGCCGCCAGCCACCCCCGAAGAGGGCTACCACCTGTCGGCGGACATCGCCGACCGGACCATCGAATTCATCCGCGACTCCAAGGTGATCGCGCCGGACAAGCCGTGGTTCGCCTACGTCTGCCCCGGCGCCGGACACGCGCCGCATCACGTCTTCGCCGAATGGGCGGACCATTACGCGGGACGGTTCGACATGGGTTACGAGCGCTACCGCGAAATCGTCCTGGAGAATCAGAAGCGGCTCGGAATCGTGCCGCCAGACACCGAGCTGTCCCCGATGAATCCATACGCGGATGTCAAGGGCCCCAACGGGGAGCCCTGGCCGCTGCAGGACACGGTGCGCCCCTGGGACTCGCTCGACGACGACGAGAAGCGGCTGTTCGCACGGATGGCGGAGGTGTTCGCCGGATTCCTGACCTACACCGACGCCCAGATCGGCCGAGTGCTGGACTATCTCGAGGAATCCGGCCAGCTCGACAACACCATCGTCGTGGTGATCTCCGATAACGGGGCATCCGGTGAGGGCGGTCCGAACGGGTCGGTCAACGAGGTGAAGTTCTTCAACGGCTACATCGACACCGTCGAGGAGAGCCTGCGGTTCTACGACCAGCTCGGTGGCCCGCACACTTACAACCATTACCCGATCGGGTGGGCGATGGCGTTCAATACGCCCTACAAATTGTTCAAGCGCTACGCCTCGCACGAGGGTGGCATCGCCGACACCGCTATCGTCTCGTGGCCGAAAGGCATTGCGGCGCATGGTGAAGTCCGTGACAACTACATCAACGTCTGTGACGTCACGCCGACGGTGTACGACCTGCTTGGGATAACGCCCCCGGCCACGGTGGCCGGAGTCCCGCAGAAGCCGCTCGACGGTGTGAGTTTTGCTGTGGCGCTGAAGGATCCGGAGGCGCCCACCGGCAAGGAGACCCAGTTTTACACGATGCTGGGCACGCGGGGGATCTGGCACCGGGGGTGGTTCGCCAACACCGTGCACGCCGCCAGCCCGGCGGGTTGGGGGCATTTCGACGCCGATCGCTGGGAGCTCTACAACATCGCCTCGGACCGCAGTCAGTGTCACGACCTGGCCGCCGAGCAGCCGGAGAAACTCGAGGAGCTCAAGGCTCTGTGGTCTTCGGAGGCCGCCAAGTACAACGGCCTGCCGCTGGCCGACCTGAACATCCTCGAGACACTCGGGCGCTGGCGTCCCTATCTGGTGGTGGACCGCACGAACTTCACCTACTACCCGGGCACCGCCGACGTCGGCATGGGTGCCGGTGCTGAACCACGCGGGCAATCCTTCTCGGTGCTGGCCGAGGTGGACGTCACGGCGGGCGACGCCTCGCAATTGCAGGGCGTGCTGTTCAAGCACGGGGCGGGTCACGGCGGGCACGTGCTGTTCCTGGTCGACGGCCGGTTGCATTACGTCTACAACTTCATGGGCGAGGACGAGCAATCGGTCGTTGCGGCGCAGCCGGTGCCGCCGGGCCGGCACGTGCTGGGGGTCCGGTACGAGCGCACCGGCACCGTCGAGGGCAGTCACACCCCGTTGGGCGTGGTGTCGCTGTACGTCGACGACACCGTCGTCGCCACTCGCGCCGACGTGCGTGCGCACCCCGGCACCTTCGGCTTGGCCGGCGGCGGGATCGGCGTGGGCCGCAATCTGGGGCAGGCGGTGTGCAGTGCCTACACGGCGCCGTTCGCATTCACCGGGGGGACCATCGCCAAGGTCGTCGTCGATATCTCGGGTGCGCCCTACATCGACACCGAACGCGAACTGGCGGTGGCATTCAGCAAGGACTGAGGGGGAGGGGAATGCCTTGCACGGCAACGTATATCGAGTCTCGGTTGCGATAGCGGCAGTAGTCGCTCTGTCGGCGTGTGAACGCACGGCCGGTAACGATCACCCGGTGCCGGCCACCGCGGTGACGACTACCGCAACGACGACGGTGGTTCCGGAAACCACTGTGACGGCGGCAACCACGGAGGCGCCGGCCGATCACCGGCTGCCGTCCTACGGCGTCCTGGAGACCAGCCGACGTCCGGTGGCCGCGGGGGAGACCACCTGCAGTCCGGCTCCGGGGGCCGGCAAGACGGCAGAAGTGAAGGCCGCCGAACCCGGCGCGCCGATCCTCACCATCGCGGTGCCCAACGGATTCACGCTGGGTCCCGGCCAGGGGGATGTCGCCGCAAAGCTGAGCGGACCTGCCGGGCTGACCGGCGCTGTGCTGATCACACCGACCACCCTGGACGCTGCCGATGCGTTCCAGAAGTACGCCGACGACCGCACCGCCGGATATGACATCAACAGTGTCAGCGTGTTGCCTGCCGAGCTGTGTGAGTACAGCGGGCAGAAGTTGATGGGGATGCTGGCGGCCAAGCCCGGGCACGGCATCAATTACGTCGACCGCATCGCCCACGTGTGGACCAACACGGGGGACTTCCTGGTAGCCCTGCAACTGCAGGGGCCGACCGGAGCGCCGGGCCTGGACGAGGCGGCGTCGGTGATGCTCGCCGACTTCGGCGTCCGGATTACCTGAGCCGTAATCTGGCGGGATGCTCACCGAGCTGATCGAACTGTCCGGCGGCTCGTTCCGGATGGGCTCGTCAGCCTTCTATCCAGACGAGGCACCGGTGCACACCGCGACGGTGTCGCCGTTCTCGATCGAGCGCCACCCCGTCACCAACGCGCAGTTCGCCCAGTTCGTCGCCGACACCGGATATGTGACGGTGGCCGAGCGACCACTGGACCCCGTGCTGTATCCGGGGGTGGCCGCCGAGGATCTGCAGCCGGGCGCGCTGGTGTTCACACCGACCAGCGGTCCGGTCGATCTGCGGGACTGGCGACAGTGGTGGAGTTGGGTGCCCGGTGCGTGCTGGCGAGCGCCCTTCGGCCCGGATCGTGCCGATTGGTGCCACGAGGACCGTCAGGACCATCCCGTCGTTCAGATCTCCTATGTGGATGCGGGCGCATATGCCGCATGGGCCGGACGGCGTCTGCCCACCGAGGCCGAGTGGGAGTTCGCCGCGTGCGCGGGGAGTTCGACGACCTATCCGTGGGGAGAAGAGGTGGCGCCAGGCGGACAGTTGATGGCCAACACCTGGCAGGGCCGGTTCCCGTACCGCAACGACGGCGCACTGGGCTGGCGCGGCACCTCGCCCGTCGGCACCTTCCCGGCTGACGCGTTCGGCCTGGTGGACATGATCGGCAACGTCTGGGAGTGGACCACCACCAAGTACGAACTGCGGCGCCGCACCGCAGTCGCCGGCGGGTGCTGCGTCCCGTCCCGTGAACCTGACCCTGCTGTCAACCAGACGCTCAAGGGCGGTTCGCACCTCTGCGCCCCGGAATACTGTCACCGGTATCGCCCCGCTGCACGTTCGCCGCAGTCGCAGGACAGCGCCACCACGCACATCGGATTCCGCTGCGTGGTGTGATCGGGCCGACCGGGCTCATCGAGTCCCCGAGATCGGCAATTTGGCGCATTCGCGCTCGTCACCTAAACTCTAGGGGTTGCCGTGGGCAGACCTCGGTCATCGGTTTCACACCCGAAGACCCTGCGTGCCCTTCGACAACAAAGACCGCGCACGACAGGTTATTCGCCTGCCCGGAGACGGGCGGGGGTTTTCTTGGCGTGCACATGTGAAATAGGGCTAGGGAGATCTAGTGATTCAGCAGGAATCGCGACTCAAGGTCGCCGACAACACGGGCGCCAAGGAGATCTTGTGCATCCGTGTGCTCGGTGGCTCGTCGCGGCGCTACGCCGGCATCGGTGATGTCATCGTGGCGACCGTCAAAGACGCCATCCCCGGTGGCAACGTCAAGCGTGGCGACGTCGTGAAGGCCGTCGTGGTGCGCACCGTCAAGGAGCGCCGTCGCGCTGACGGCAGCTACATCAAGTTCGACGAGAATGCGGCCGTGATCATCAAGGGCGACAACGATCCGCGTGGCACCCGCATCTTCGGCCCGGTCGGCCGCGAGCTGCGTGAGAAGAAGTTCATGAAGATCGTCTCGCTGGCTCCGGAGGTTTTGTAAATGAAGGTCCATAAAGGCGACACCGTGCTGGTCATCGCCGGCAAGGACAAGGGAGCCAAGGGCAAGGTGCTCGAGGCCTACCCGGTCCGCAACCGCGTCCTCGTCGAGGGCGTCAACCGCATCAAGAAGCACAAGGCCGTGTCGACCAACGAGCGTGGCGCGCAGTCCGGCGGAATCATCACCACCGAGGCGGCCATCCACGTGTCCAACGTGATGATCGTCGACTCCGACGGCAAGCCCACCCGCGTGGGTTACCGCACCGATGCCGAGACCGGCAAGCGGGTCCGCATCGCCAAGACCAATGGCAAGGATATCTAGGGTGACCACTGCAGAAAAGGTTCAGCCGCGGCTGAAGCAGCGCTACCGCGAAGAAATCAAGGACGCGCTGAACAGCGAATTCAAGTACGCCAACGTCATGCAGATCCCGGGCGTGGTCAAGGTCGTCGTGAACATGGGTGTCGGTGACGCCGCCCGCGACGCCAAGCTGATCAACGGCGCGGTCAGCGACCTGATGCTGATCACCGGCCAGAAGCCGGAGATCCGCAAGGCCCGTAAGTCCATCGCGCAGTTCAAGCTGCGTGAGGGCATGCCGATCGGTGCGCGGGTGACCCTGCGCGGCGACCGGATGTGGGAGTTCCTGGACCGGCTGATCTCAATTTCGCTGCCGCGTATCCGTGACTTCCGCGGTCTGTCGCCCAAGCAGTTCGACGGCACCGGCAACTACACCTTCGGCCTGACCGAGCAGTCGGTGTTCCATGAGATCGACGTCGACTCGATCGACCGTCCCCGGGGCATGGACATCACCGTCGTCACCTCGGCCACCAACGACGAAGAAGGCCGCGCGCTGCTGCGGGCCCTCGGCTTCCCGTTCAAGGAGAACTGAGCAAATGGCAAAGAAGGCTCTGGTCAACAAGGCCAACAAGAAGCCGAAGTTCGCCGTGCGTGCCTACACCCGGTGCAACCGGTGCGGTCGCCCGCATGCCGTGTACCGCAAGTTCGGCCTGTGCCGTATCTGCCTGCGCGAGATGGCGCACGCCGGCGAACTGCCGGGTGTGCAGAAGTCCAGCTGGTAAGCCAACAACCACTCAGACCTAGTAAGGGCGCGGCAGGCCCGACGGGATCACGTCCCGGAATGGGAACCGCCGCGAGGAAGGTGACACACCTGTCATGACTATGACGGATCCGATCGCAGACTTCTTGACACGTCTGCGCAACGCCAACTCGGCGTATCACGACGAGGTGACTCTGCCGCACTCGAAGATCAAGGCGAATATCGCCGAGATCCTCAAGGAGCAGGGTTACATCAGCGACTACCGCACCGAGGATGCCCGAGTGGGCAAATCGCTGGTGATCTCGCTCAAGTACGGCCCCAGCCGTGAGCGCAGCATCGCGGGCCTGCGCCGGGTGTCCAAGCCCGGTCTGCGGGTTTACGCGAAGTCCACCAATCTGCCGAAGGTCCTCGGCGGCCTGGGCGTGGCGATCATCTCCACGTCCTCGGGTCTGCTGACCGACCGTCAGGCATCGCGACAGGGCGTGGGCGGCGAAGTCCTCGCGTACGTGTGGTGAGGGGTTAGAAAAACATGTCACGCATTGGAAAGCAGCCGGTTCCGGTTCCGTCCGGAGTCGACGTCACGATTGACGGACAGAACGTGTTCGTCAAGGGCCCGAAGGGCACCCTGACCCTCGATGTCGCTGAGCCGATCACGGTCTCGCGCAACGACGACGGTGCCATCGTCGTCGCCCGCCCCGATGACGAGCGTCGCAACCGCTCGCTGCACGGGCTGTCCCGGACCCTGGTCGCCAACCTGGTGACCGGTGTGACCGAGGGCTACACCACCAAGATGGAGATCTTCGGCGTCGGTTACCGCGTGGTGGCCAAGGGCAGCGACCTTGAGTTCGCCCTGGGTTACAGCCACCCGGTGCTGATCACCGCACCGGAGGGTGTGAGCTTCGCGGTCGAGACGCCCACCAAGTTCTCGATCACCGGCATCGACAAGCAGAAGGTCGGCCAGATCGCCGCCAACATCCGTCGTCTGCGGAAGAACGACCCCTATAAGGGCAAGGGCATCCGCTACGAGGGCGAACAGATCCGCCGCAAGGTCGGAAAGACAGGTAAGTAGTCATGGCTGACACCCAGACAGCAGACAAGAAGCATCAGCCGGTCGGGCAGAACGTCTCGGCTACCCGCCGGGCGTCCCGGATCCGTCGTCACGCACGGCTCCGCAAGCGGGTCTCCGGCACCGCCGAGCGGCCCCGTCTCGTGGTCAACCGTTCGTCGCGGCACATCCACGTGCAGCTGGTCAACGATCTGACCGGCACCACCCTCGCGGCAGCCTCCTCAATCGAGGCCGATGTGCGCGGTGTGGAGGGCGACAAGAAGGCACACAGCGTTCGTGTCGGTCAGCTGATCGCCGAGCGTGCCAAGGCAGCCGGCATCGACACCGTCGTGTTCGACCGTGGCGGCTACACCTACGGTGGCCGGATCGCGGCCCTGGCCGACGCTGCCCGCGAGAACGGATTGAGCTTCTGATGATGATTTTCGACTTGGATAAGAACGGAAGGACCGCATGATGGCGGAGCAGACTGCCGCAACTGCGGACACCAGCGCTCCCACCGCCGGGAGCCGTAACGATGATCAGCGCGGCGACCGGGGTGACCGGGGCCGTGGCCGTCGTGACGACCGCGGAGACCGTGGCCGTGGCGGTCGCGACAACGCCGATAAGAGCAATTACCTGGAGCGGGTTGTCACCATCAACCGTGTCTCCAAGGTGGTCAAGGGTGGTCGCCGCTTCAGCTTCACCGCACTGGTGATCGTCGGCGACGGCAAGGGCATGGTCGGCGTGGGCTATGGCAAGGCCAAGGAAGTTCCGGCCGCCATCGCCAAGGGCGTCGAAGAAGCCCGCAAGAACTTCTTCCGGGTCCCGCTGATCGGCGGCACCGTCACGCATCCGGTGCAGGGCGAAGCCGCTGCCGGTGTCGTGATGCTGCGTCCGGCCAGCCCGGGTACCGGTGTTATCGCCGGTGGCGCCTGCCGCGCGGTGCTGGAATGCGCCGGCGTGCACGACGTGCTGGCCAAGTCGCTGGGCAGCGACAACGCGATCAATGTGGTGCACGCCACCGTTGCCGCGCTCAAGCTGCTGCAGCGTCCCGAAGAGGTGGCGGCCCGTCGCGGCCTGCCGATCGAGGACGTCGCGCCCGCGGGCATGCTCAAGGCCCGGCGCGAGAGCGATGCGCTGGCTGCCGCAGCGGCGCGTGAAGGAAACGTGTAACCATGGCCGAACTCAAGATCACCCAGGTGCGTGGCGTCATCGGCGCCCGCTGGAAGCAGCGCGAGAGCCTGCGCACCCTGGGCCTGCGCAAGATCCGCCAGTCGGTGGTGCGTGAGGACAACGCTCAGACGCGTGGCCTCATCAAGACCGTGCACCACCTCGTTGAGGTTGAGGAGGTAGGCGGCAGATGAGTGCTGAAAATCAAGTGATCAAGCTTCACGATCTGAAGCCCGCCCCGGGTTCGAAGAAGGCCAAGACCCGTGTGGGTCGCGGTGAGGGCTCCAAGGGCAAGACCGCCGGCCGCGGTACCAAGGGCACCAAGGCGCGTAAGAACGTGCCGGTGACCTTCGAAGGTGGCCAGATGCCGATCCACATGCGACTGCCCAAGCTCAAGGGCTTCCGTAACCGGTTCCGCACCGAGTACGCCGTCGTCAACGTGGGTGACATCGCCAAGGTGTTCCCGCAGGGCGGCACCATTGGTGTCGACGAACTGGTGGCCAATGGCCTGGTTCGCAAGAACGTTCTGGTCAAGGTGTTGGGCGATGGCAAGCTGACCGTCAAGGTCGACGTCACCGCCAACAAGTTCAGCGGCAGCGCCCGTGAGGCGATCACCGCCGCCGGTGGAACCGTCACCGAGCTGTAACCGGTCTACCGTGTGAAGAACCCCCGGCCCTAGGGCCGGGGGTTCTTTCGTTGTAGGGCACATTTCCACGGTGCCGTTGTACGATTGGGCCTTCGGGAGCCAGGGGGGAACGTGGCGCCAAAGTTCAAGTTACGCGCGCGTTTTTGGGTGGAGTCGGCGCTCGCCGCGCTTACCGGCGTTCTTTTTGTCCTCACGTTTTTCTGGCAGGACTGGCTGGAAGCGTTCGGCTTCGATCCCGACAACCACGACGGTTCCGCCGAATGGCTGATCGTTGGCGGGTTGTTCGTCCTATTCGTCGTGTTCGCCGCCTCGGCGCGGCTCGAATGGCATAGGGCAGTTCGTGTCCGGTAACCGGGCGTCGCGTTCGACTCGCATAGTGCGGCACTCCACTTGGCCGCCTCGTTTACTGCTCGATCCAGGCGTGCCGGTGTAGAGCCGGCGGGGGGACGTTGGGGGAGAACGCATGGCGTCAGATCGAACGGCCATTCCGTCCGCGGCGGTGACCGGTGCGCGCACCGTTCCCGGCCCGGATGCGATCGCGGGTGCGATCCTCACCACCGAAGCGCTGCAGCGGGCCCGCGTCGACCCCGACACCTCGGGCCGCGTCATCGCCGCGCTGGGCGACCTGTTGCCCGGTCATCCCGTTGCGGCCGGCGCAGCGGGTGTTGATCGCGCGCTGCCGGCCAACGCGCTGGCATCGCTGATTCCCAGCGCCGCGGTCGTCGCGGCCGGTCTGGATCCGGCGAAGACGAGATTGCCCGCACCCGCCGTGTTGTGGACCAGCGGAGCCAACCGGCTGCTAGTCAAAGTGGCAGGTGTGATCGCAACGCTGGGCGACGGCACCGTGGACATCGTGGTGCCCGTGTCCTCGGACCAGACCGGGGATGCCAGTGTCACTGTCACCTTCGTCACCGGCACCCCAGACCGCCCGGCCGGCGGCATAGTCACCACCGAAGACCATCCACGCGGGCCGGCGATCATCGTCGAGAACTGGGCTGAGCCGCTGGTTGCCTACGCATGGCACACGCTGCTCACCGCAACCAACGCACTCAGCGGCGCGGCCGGTGGTGACGCCTCGGGCCACAGCCTGGTCACCGCGGCGCTCACCGTCAGCCGCGCGGGAATCTCTGTCACCCCGATGGGCAAGCACCCCTTCATGCCGGGGAGCCAGATCTGATGACCGGACTGCCCACTCTCGACCCCGAGATCGCCGACCTCGGGCTGGCGCTTGGTTTGTTCACCGCGGGTACCAACGGTGTCGAGTTCGACTCGTCCTGGTTCACCAGCCCCGGTGATCATCTGGCCGGTGCACTCGGCGACGACGGCCGGCGTGCCGCGCTCGTGCGCTTTGCCGATGCCGTGCTCGGCGATGGCCAGCACACCGAATCCGGCGGCATCACCTTCGTGCACCTGTTCGACGTCCGCACCCTCGCGGGGGACAACTCCCTGCCTGACGTCACGGTGCAGGTGTCCCTCGACGCGCGTCCCGCCACCTACGTGGAGGTCGGCGTCGCGGCCACGGTCAACACCGATTCGCCCGTGACGTCGACCCGCGTCGTCATCCCGCTCTACCGGGCAGCCAAACATGGTCAGCACGTCGCCCAGCCCTTCGCGTTGCTGGCCGATGGCGTCATCGACCTCAGCACCGACCTGACGCTGGCCGCCACACCACCGGCGGTGGACGAATTCGGGCTGGCGGGTGTGAGCCTTGGCATCAGCACCGCGCTCAGCGGCAATCCGACTCCGTCATTTCGGTTGGTGCTGAAGGATCTTCACCTGCCCGGCGCGGCCGGGAGCCAGGATCTGCCCATCGGCGTCGCGGGCGCCGCTATTGAGCAGACACTGCTGTCGCTGGTGCTCGGCCTGGTTCGGCAGGCCGAAGAGACACTGGCCGGACAGGCCGCCGCGGAGGTGGGCGCGGCCCTGAGCCTGCTGGGCCTCAGCGCCGGCAGCGGGATACCCGCGCTGCCGGTGGACGACCTCGTCGCGCACGGCCCTGGTGGGCTGCGCGACTGGTTCGTCGGGGTCATGGGTGACTCCGTGGCACGCGATCACTGGATGCAGGCGCTCGCCGACCTGGTGGGCGGGGCGGTGCAGAACGGCGTGATCACCGTGGCCATCGGCGGTGGACCGGTGCACGCCGAGATCGGATTCGACGCGGTCACGGGTCCGTCCGGGCATCTGCTGGTGACACCGACCTTGGCACTGGACCTCGGGGTCGACGTGGCCGGATCGGTCCGACTTGGTGCTCAGGCCCGTGCTGAGCTGCTGAGGATCGACACTGCGACCGGCGGGCTGACTCCGGTGCCAGACGTCGACCTGGTCGTGACGGCGGCCGGCAACGGCCCGGGCAACGCCGCGCTGCTGCTGCACACCCCGCAGGTCGACATCGGGTCCGTGCGTCTCGGTTTCGCCGTCCGCAACGGCACACCCCAGGCGTTGCTGCAGGCGCTCAACGTCAGCGTCGACGGGCACCCGCCACAAGCGGTGGTCGACCTGTCCACGCCGGATGCCATCGTCGCCGAAGCCGGCCAGGTCGCAGGCACCCTCATCGGTGACCTGCTCGACACCCTCGGCCCGGCAGGAGCCGACCTCAAAGGGTTGCTCGGAATCGTCGGCACCGGTGGCATGCCGGCCTTGGACGCCGCGCACCTGTTCACCGACCCGCTGGGCACCCTGGCCGCCTGGTGGCAGGACCTGCTCGTGAACCATGCGGCCGATGTCCCGGCGGTGCTGCAGCTGCTGCGTGACCTGGCGGCGGCACCATCGCAGGCCGCCACGGCGGTGGCGATCGGTGACCCGAACTTCGGCCCGTGGTCGATCCCGATCGCGCCATTGGTCACCCTCGACGTTTCCTTGGTCGACGGCAAGGTGGCCCTCGAACCCGTGCTGTCGATGGAGGTCGACAACCTGGCTGGTGGCTGCACCGTCGTACGAACCGAACTGCGCACCCGCCTGGCGACGCTCGACCTCGCGGGCCGGCACGCAGAATTTCCGCTGGCGGTCACCCTGGCCGCGAAGCTGCAGGCCACCGGCGCGAACTTCGCCCGGCTGGCATTGGGCCCCGTCGCGATCGTCGCCGACTACATCGGTGTGCAGGCCGCCTGGAGTCCCGCAAACCCGTTCGACTTCGGCTTGACCGCACCGAATTTGGGCATCGACACCGGCACAGCCGTCATCCCGCTGGTGTTGCCGACGGTCGACGCCCAAGGCCACGTCAGCGTGCCGGCCACGGCGTGGGATTCGGTCGAGATGCTCATCGGGGTGCTGGCGGCCAGCGCGGACCAGAGTTGGTTATCGGACCTCGTCGACCTCGCCGGCTGGGCCATCGGCACACCACCGCGCGGGCCCAAGCTGTCGCTTGCCGCGGTGGCCGCCAGTCCCGAGGCCGCGTTGCGCGCCTGGCTCGGCGCACTCGCGACCGACGCTGACCTCGTCGCGAGCCTCACCGCGACCCTGGCGCACCTTACCGGCGGCAGCGCCGACGGTCTGGCCGGAGTGTTCAGCGGGACCGGCACGCCGCAGGATCCGTGGCTGGCCGCGCTGGGCGGTTCGGCGAACCTGCCGGCCATCGCCGTCTGGATGACTCCGCACGGACCGGTGCTCGCCCCGTCGCTGGCCGGTCAGGCGCTGACGGCCTGGCGCCCGGGCGCACCCGGCCTGCCGCCGGACGGGTTGGCGCAGGCGCTGTTCGACGAGGCGCGTGCCGGAGGAGACGTCGCTGCCCTTGCCGCACACCGTGAGAACATCGGTTCCGGCCTGGCCGCGCTGGCTGGGCGCTGGACTGGAACGGACGGGCTGGTGGCACCCCCGTCGGCGACCGACGGCCTCACCATCGTCACCCGCCCCGACCTCGATTGGTCGGGCCTCCCGGCGCTGGACCTGACGCTGATCGTCGGGGCGGCGCTGCCGCCGGTGGTTGTGAAGGTCGCGATCAGCCCGGTCGCCGACCTGCCGTGGACCCCCGCCGCCGGGCGGCTGCTCGATCTGACCCAGCCCGGTGTCGCTCCGGCGTCGTTCAGCGTCAGCGCGCCGGCCGCGGGCGAATGGGTCGTCGCGCTGGCACCGCGCTCGGATGCCACGCTCGGCGGCGCGACCGACCCCAGCGGTGTCGTCGGCCAGTCACAGCGCCTCATCCAGGTGCTGCAACAACTCGCGGCGGCAGGCCCCATTGCGCTGGTCGCACTCGGTGGTGCGGGCCATGCGGCACGGTTGGCGGCCGATCAGGTGGCCGGTGTCTCCCACCTCATCACGCTCGGAACACCCTGGAGCGGTGTGACTTTCGATAGTGCGCGCACCGGGGTGCCGGCCGATGCGGTGCGGCTGATGAAGGTCCTGCTGCCTGCCGTCGACGCCTCCGACGACGATGACCTCCGACGGGGCAGCGCGCTGTTGGTTGGAATGTTCGCCGCGGCCCGGCGTGCGCCCTGGATCACCGACCTCGAAGCACCCCGACCGGATGTGGCCATCCGCGCGGGTCTCACCGCATATGGCGTATTCGGAGTGCTCAGTGAGGGCGCGGTGCTGCGCTCGATGACGGCGGTGTTCGCGGCCGGTCTGGCCGAACGCGCGCAGGCCCGCGTCGCGGCGGCATCCGCCCTGCCGGATGCGACCCACGTCGGCATCCGGGTGCCGTTCTCCCTGCTGACGCCGCCCGGCGGACACGGCACCACCCTGACTGGTGCAGTGCTGCTGACGCTGGCGTCGGTCGAGCGTGCCGATGCGAGCATCACTGCACGGCCGACGATCGCGCTGGACTTCGCGATCGCCGACACCGATGCGTGGCTGGTCGGCGGGCCGGGGACGACACCAGTCGGCGGCGCAGCAGCACTGGAACTGCGACACGTCACCGGACACATCGCGGTCGGTCTGCACGGCGCTGTCCCCGGGCTGCCGGCCGCACAACTGATCCTCAACGAGGGATCGGCGCTGGGGTCGGACTGGGTCAGCATCGTCGTCGAACCGCCGACCGCGGCGACCGGCGAACTCGAACCGCAGCCGCTGCTGCCCGAAGCGCAGGCACTGCTCAGTGCGCTGACGACCCGGCTCGCGGCGGACACACCGACGAGCCCCGCCGGATTGTTCGCTGCGCTGCTGCGGGCCGTCGGGGTCACCCAGGCCGACGGGGCGCTGGTGCCGGACGCGCTCACGCATCTGCTGCACGACCCGGACGGTCACCTCCGCACCGTCATCGGCGCGGCGAGTGCCCGCGACGCCCTGCTTACGGCGTTGGCCGCGCTGGTGCCGGGCATGAATGCGACGGCCGGCGCCGTCACGCTCACCGCCGGACCGCTGAACGCGCAGGCCGACCTGAACGCGCGGACCATCGGCTTCACCGCGACCGGCGACGACGGTCTGCTGCACTGGAACGCCGGGGTGTCGTTCGACGCCACGGGGCATCCGACATTGTCGGCGGGCCTTGGCGATCCGGTGACCGACGCGTTCGCCCTCGAAGTGCTGTCCGGCCCGGCCCGGGCCCAGCTGCTGCGGCCGGGCGGCGCCACGCCGATCGCACTGTTCCCCGCGCCCGATGTCGACGGTCTGACGAAACTGGCGGCCGCCGCGGTGCCGGCCGAGGCGGTCCGGCTGCTGCTCGAGGCCCTGCGTGGTATCAGCACCGGTCTGGGTGCGGCGCTGGACGCGTTGACCGACGCGCTGGGACTGCTCAAACCGCCGGACGCGCAGGGCCAGCGAGCGATCGCTTGCGCCGTAGGGCTTTTCGAGGATCCGGCCGCCTGGTTCCGGCGCGCGGGCGTGCTGTCGGTGGCCGGCGGCGCATTCGACACGACGAAGGTTGTCGATCTGCTCGAAGCGCTCAAGCCCTTCGTCGGCCTGGCCGGGACGCCGCGGGGCAGTTGGCCGCTCACCGCCGGGGTGACGGTGGCGGTCAGTCAGGCTGCCACCGGGCCCAACGTGGCGCTCGCCATCGACGCGACCAATTGGCTCGCCGGGCTCGGTGGGGGCCGTGCGCCGTTCGCGGCCGGAATTTCGCTCGGACTCACGCTGGCCGCCAGCGGTGCACCGCATCCAGCCATCGACGTATTCGTCGGCGTGCCGGACGGTCCCGGCGGCACGTCGACCGCGCAGCACCGCCAAGCCGCGCATCTCCTCGTCGACGGCACCCACGTCACGCTGCTGCTGCGGCCCGCCTCCGGTGCGGACATCGAGATCTTCCCCAATCCGTCCGGCCTGGGCTCGCTGTTCACTGCGGGCGTCGAGCAGGTGCTGCCGATGGTGCTCGACCAGCTGGCCGCGATGACCGGCGACGCCGTGCGGACCGACATCGCGACGCTCGTCGGCGACCTCGGCATCGGCCTCGGCCTCGCGGCGGGTGCGCCGGCCGTGTTCGACGCGAACGCGCTGAAGACGCTGGCCGCCGACCCGGCCTCCTATCTGCGCACCCGGCTCGGTGCGCTGCTGACGCAGGCGGCGCCGGCCCTCGACGCTGTTCTCGTCCGGGTGCTCGGCCTGAGCCCCGGGCAGCACGCGGCGACGCTGTCGGGCGGCGCCCTCACGGTCACGGTGCGCACCGTCGAGATCGCGGTGCATCCGTCGCCACTGTCGGTGACGGTGTCGGGGCACGTCAGTGGGCTGCCCGTGGTGGACAGTGTCGAGCTGTCGCTGGCCGCCGACTCGTCGGGTCTGGCCGGGTGGTCGGCACAGGTCGGCCCGGCGGCGATCGACCTCGAGGGCCCCGTGCTACGCCCGTTCGGGCGGGCCGCGTCGTCGGCCGGTGCCGGCTGGGAAGCCGATATCGGTCTGGGACTTGATGCACTGGCCGCCACCGACGTCGGTCACCGGGAGCTTACGGCCCGCTGGCGGCAGGCCGGCGGACTCGCGCTGCTCGTCACCGCGCGCACCGATCCGTCGACGCTGGCAGAGGATCACACCGAAGCCGGCGTTGCCGCCGCCGCGATCGATGCGGTGCTCGACCTCGTCGGCGGGTGGGTGCTCGGCGTCGCCGACGTGCAGACGTTGCTCGCCAACCAGGTGGGTGCCAGTCCGGCGCACACCGTTCGAACGATTCTCGACGGCTCGATCCTGCAGCCGGGCAGCAATCCGCCCGCGCTGCTGGCCGGTGTGCTCACCGGCTGGCCGGGCAAGCTGCTGACCATCGCGAGCCAGCTGGCCGCATGTGCGCCGACGGTGGACGTTGGCCCGCTCAAGCTCGGCATCGCCAACAATGCCGGTGTCCTGGGCGTGTCACTGGACCTGGTCAACGGCATCCCGCTCAGCGGCGGCGAAACCACCTTGACCCTGGAAGTGGACGCCGGCTGGATCGATCCGCCGGTGACGCCGGGCATCGTGCTCGACCTGTTGAAGGTCAACGGCCAGAACATCACCCCGGCACCGGGTATCGCGGTCAACGGTCTGGGCGTGCGGCTCGGCAAGACCGGTGGCCCGTTGATCGACGCGGGTCTGCGCCTGGACACCATCGCGGTGCACCTGTTCGGCAGCGTCGTGATGAACTCGGGCAGCCTGCCCGTCCTGGCCGGTGGCGTCGAAGTAGAACTGGGCGGGCTGGCCGTGCCGCTGGGCAGTGGCGGCGGTGACAACGCGGTGGCCCAGGGCATCATGCACGACGCCGGCGGCAGCGGATCGCCCCCGCGCCCGGCGTTCAGCCCCGCGCTGGCGATACAGGGCCATGGCCAGGGCGTGCAGGTCAGCTTGCGTGCGGGCAGCGGCGACGGGCCGTGGTATCTGCCGATCCAGCGCGCATTCGGGCCGGTGTACCTCGAACAGATCGGGCTGGGCGTCACCTACCGCCAGAACCTCACGCCGCGCCAGCTCGAGATGATCAGCCTCTACCTCGACGGGCAGGTGTCGCTACTCGGGCTGACGGCAGCGGTGCAGAACCTGCGCTTCGGCTATCACGTGTCGCGACCGTTCTTCGAGCCGTCGTCGTGGGAGATCGACGTCGACGGATTCGCGATCGCCGCCGATTTCGGTCCGTTGACCTTGGCGGGGGGGTTGGCGAAGTTCCCGCTGGAATCCCCACTGTCGGGTGTCCAGTACCTCGGCATGCTCAAGATCCAGTACTCGGTCTACGGCATCGACCTGTTCGGCGGTTATGCGCATCCGACCTCACCGGACGGCACGCAGTTCGCTTCCTTCTTCGCCTTCGGCGTTCTGCACGCCCCGCTGGGCGGTCCACCCGCGTTCTTCGTCACCGGAGTGGGCGTCGGTTTCGGCATCAACCGCGAGCTCAAGACACCGTCCATCGACGAGGTGAACACGCACCCGTTCATGGTCGCGCTGCGTGCCGGCGGCCCGGCGCCGGAGCCGATGCAGCAGCTGCAGGACATGAGTGCCATCGTCGGCCCGCACCAGGGCGAATTCTGGGTTGCGGCGGGTGTGAGTTTCACCAGCTTCGTGCTGATCACCGGTGAAATCCTGGTCACCGTCCAGTTCGGCGACGGCCTTGAAGTCGCGATCCTCGGTCTGGCCCGGACCCAGCTGCCGACCGCTGACCTCACGCTGGTGTCGATCGAACTCGCGCTGCTGGCCCGGTTCTCCACCAAGGAGGGGCTGCTGCTGGTGCAGGCCCAACTGACCGAGAACTCGTGGCTGCTGGACAAGTCGGTTCGTCTGACCGGTGGCTTCGCGTTCGCCACCTGGTGGAAAGGTCCTAACGCCGGCCAGTTCGTCATCACCGTGGGCGGTTATCACCCGAGGTTCCACCATGACGGCTACCCGGTGGTGCCGCGCGTCGGATTGAGCTGGCAGCCGGCCGATTTCATCAGCGTGGTGGGCGGGGTGTACTTCGCACTGTGCTCCGAGGCGATCATGGCGGGCGCCGGGTTGCACGTCGCCGCACACCTTGGGCCGGCCCACGCAACGCTGGACTTCGGTGGCGACGGCATCGTGTTCTTCGACCCGTTCTACTTCGATGTCAGCGTCTACGCCGAGGCCAGTGTCGGGATCACCATCTGGCTGCTGTTCGGCACCGTCGACATCGACATCTCACTGGGCTTCGACGTCGAGATCGAGGGCCCACCGATCTACGTGCACGGCGACTTCTCGATCTGCGGCATCGACATCCCGTTCTCCTTCGGCACCCAGTCCAATCCCGCCGACCGGGCACTCGATGCGCCGACTTTTGCAGCCAAGTACCTGCGCGGCGACAACGATGCCCAGGTTGTGCAGGCCGCGGTACTCAAGGGCGCGCTGACCGCGGGCAAGTCCAACGCACCGAATTCCGGCGGCGTGGACAAGCCACCCGACGGCAGCCTGGCGCACCCGTTCCGGCTGGTGCCGGAATTCCTGCTCACGTTCGTGACCACTGCCCCGACCCAGAACCTCGAGCTCACCTGTCCGGCGGGCAGCCATAACGCGACGGCACCCGCCCCGGGTCTCGGCGTGGCGCCGATGTATTCGGCGACCCTCGACTCGACCGTCACCATCACCGTTACCTCGGACTCGAACCAGCCCTTCGACCTCAATGCGGTTGGGCTGACACCGCGCCCGGCGTCGGCGTTCCCCAAGGGTGTGTGGGGACCCGCGCAGAACCCACAGTCCAAGACCGTCCCGGCGGGCAACACCGTCGACGCGTGTGACGGGCTCACGGTCGACACCACGCTGCCCGCCAGCATGTTCACCGGGGCGCCGCCCATCGACTATCACCAGATAGAACTGCCGCTGACCGGGCGTAAGCCGCTGCCGTTCGTCACCAACCGCGCGAACACCGACAAGCGGGTGACCGACGCCAAGGCCCTGCGCGACGCCGCGAAGGTGCTGACGGCGGGCAATCCCGACGCCGACGAACGGTTCATCCGCACCGCGGTGGTGATGTCGGCCGCCGGCACGGGGCTGACGACGATGGCGTCCCTGCGCGGCGAGCGGGCCACCCCGCCGTCCTTCGGGTCGCTGGCCGACGACTTGGCCGACAGCCCCGACGCCGTGTCACCGCCGGTCACCGGTGTGGTGGTCGATCGCACCAAACCTATTGCGCCGCGCTACAGCCCGCGGGTGAAGTCGGTGCTGGGCGTGCCGATGGATCTGACGCTGTCACGGCAGGCCGGTACGACCGTCGCGAACCCGGGTACCGCCGTCGCGCGGAACGTGCCCACGCTGGCGGGGGTACGCGCGACGACGGCCGGGGTGTCGCAGATGGCACTGCAGGTCGTCCCGCGCACGGTGCGGGCGACGAAGACCGCGCTGCTGCCGGTCGGTACCGCGCCGCTGACCAGGCTGGCGTCCGGAACCCTCGGCGCCGTCGCGAATGCTCGCCCGACTCCGGCGGCGGCTGCGCGCCTGACGTCCATGAGTGCGGGTCTTCTCGGTGCCGCGGTGCTTGGCGGCAACGGCCCGAAGGGCCAGAGTCGTGGCAAGGACGCGGTTACCTCAGCGGCGGTGCTGCACGAGGGCGAAATGGCGGTCATCACGATCAGCAATCGTCCAGCCGGTGACAAACCCGACACCGTCACTGCGACCGGGGGCGCAACCCGTGTCATCTGTGTGGCCGCCGGTGGCCGCGTGCTGCTCGACGACATCGTGAACCTCGACGGTCAGGGTGCCGCAGCCGCGGTGGCGCTGCCCAATGCGACCGAACGAGTCGCCGTCGTGGCACTGGGTACCAGCGCGGCGGCCGGTGGGCATCTGCCGGGTTGGTATGCGGGCCAGTCGCTGCCGTCTCTGGGCTGGGGCATGGCGCTGGGCGGCGGTGCGGTGGTCACCGCACAGGGCCACCGCGTACCGGTCAATCGCGAGCGCGCCGACGGCGGTTGGGTGCTGGGGCGCGAACTGGTCAGCGCGACAACGGTTGTCACCTCGTTCACCGACGCGGTGTCGGCGATCGCCATCGTGGTCGACGACGAACTCGGCGGCGACGCGGCTGCCAGCATCTCGATGCATCTGGCCGACGCCGAACGCGGGCTTGACGCGTCGGGCGCGGTGCTGCCGCCGCAGGTGCTGGTCGACGGCACCCGGTCGATTTTGATCTACGCCGTGCAGATGACCGGTCCGAATCCGCGGGTCTTCGTCGACAACTGCGCGCGCGGTGAGCTGGCGGGTGTCTTCGGTTCGCCGTCGGGCGTGGCCGACCTCGCCGGCGTGCTGGCGGCATCCGGTCCCGCCGCGGCGGCGCAGCAGCCACTTGTCGGTGGTCCCGGTTTGCGTCAGGTGTCGATGGTGCTTGGGGACGGTCCGGTCCTGCCACCGGCCGACACCGTGGCGTTGCGGGGTCTGCAGAAGGCCACAGAGGTGGCGCCTGCACAGATCGCGCCCGTGAAGAAGGTGGCCAAGAAAGCCGCGAAGAAGGCCGCCGTGAAAAAAGTAGCGAAGAAGGCGGCCGTGAAAAGGGTTGCCGCGCCGAAGGTGTCCGACAAGATCCCAGCCACGAAGGCTGCCAAGAAAGCCACCGCCACGAAGGTGACGGCTAAAGAGGCGACGGCCAAGAAAGCCGCTACCAAAAAGCTGGCGGCCCAAAAGGAAACAGGCAAAAAGGCAACAGCCAAAAAGACGGCCAAGAAGAAGGCGGTGAAGCGGTGACCACACCAGGATTCTTCGAGCTGTATCCCGCCGCGCGCCCCGCGCTACCTGCGGGCTCCTACACCGCGGGCGCCTCGCAGAACCTGGTGGCCCAGACGCCGCACAACGGGGACCAGACGATCCCGGTCGACGACGCCTCGTTCCATTTCGACGTCGTCGCACCGCGTTATGTGATGCCGCCGGACCAGATCCTGTCGACGTTCCCGCCGGCCACGTCGCAGGGCGACTGGCGTGAACGGCTGCCGCAGATCGTGCTCAAGCGGCGCACTCTTCCGTGGGAACGCAACCCGGACCCGGCCGTGCTGCCGGAGACAGCACCGCCCTGGCTTGCTCTGGTCGTGCTCGCCGACGGTGAGGGCCGGCTGTCCACCGATGTCGACGTCGCGCAGTGCGTGACGAGTGGTGTGAAGCTCGACGACGAGGCCGACGTGCCCCGTGGCAAGTATCTCGAAGTGACGAAAGACATTGTCGAGAAAGTCTTTCCGTGCCGCGATGAACTGGACCTGCTGTGCCATGTGCGCAAGGTCGATCTCGCCGACACCGAACTCGCCCTCGGCGACGACGACGGCTATCTCGCGGTCATCATCGCCAACCGGCTGCCGCAACCGGCCGCACCGAAATCGAACGACGCCGACGCGACACCGCTGAAGTACACCGCGTATCTGATCAACCTCGAGAAGCAGCTCGACAAGCTGTTGCCCACCGAGCCCAACCCGCTGTTCTCCTTCAACGCGCTGGAGGCTACGAAGTTCGTCAACGCGGATTTCCTTGCCCCGGCGCCGAATGCGACGCTCGACGAACTGGCGATGGGGATCGGGCCGGGAGTGCAACAGTTCGCCAAGGGCAAGACGGCCGGCAAGACCAAGAAGGTGACCCAAAGCGATGCGGTCGCGTCGAACGAGCTCATCGCCTACGGCACCGGCAAAGGTCTGGAGACGGCGGCCGGCGCGTGGGCGACGGGTCCGGTAAAGGCCGGTGCGGTGGTGTCGAAGGATCTCGCCGTCGCAAGCGGATTCAAGGCCGGCCTGAATGAAGGCATACTGGTCGCGCTCACGCCGGTGTACCGATTCCCGGTGCTGGTTTCGTGGGAATTCACCTGCACGGGCGAGGGCGGTTTCGAGCGCCTGATGAACAACCTGGACGTGGGACTGCTCGGAACGGTCGACGAGACCACACCGGCCCCGGCGCCCGAGGTCGCCTCGACCGGGCATGTCGCGCTGTCGCACCTCACTCGCCGGGGCGAGGGCAACACCGTCTGGTATCGCGGTCCGCTGAGCCCGCAGCCGACCGTCCGGACCATGCCGTCCGGGGGAGTGCTGCCGTTGGCGGACACTGCGGATCAATTGCGCAAGCTAGTTCCGGATGGGCGCGAAGATATTTCGCTGGCGGCATTGTTCGAGATCGGGCGGCTGCTCACGCTGAACAAACCGATGCTTGTCGCATCGCTGATGGCTTGGCGTGCAGAGCTTTTCGGCGCGGCGCGGGCCCGGGAGCTCGCCAATGCGCTGGCGCAGTCGTTCGCCAACAACATCGGGCGCAGCGCGGCCGGCGGTCGCAACTCTCTCGAAGACCTATTGCGGCAACAGGTCGTGCTGCCGCTGGCGGACCTGCCACCGGATCAGCTCGCACCGGTGGCCCGAAATGTCACCGCGGCGCGGCTGCCGGACGAACTCATCGATTTCTCTGCGGCAGCGGTCCTTACGGGTCTCGGCGTAGATCCGAAGCTGGTGGCCACCAACGGAAAAGCGTTCGGGGTCGACGGTCTCGGGGCGCTGCCGGTGGCCGTCGCACCGGCAGACACCGGTAGCGCCACTCAGGACAAGATCGCCATGGCCGCACTCGGGCGGACCCTCAACACCCGGCTCGACGAGCTGATGATGAGCACCGTCAAGGCGACCGTGATCGCACCGCTGATCGCCGATCAGAAGCGCCGCCGCGCCACGGACGCGCTGGACAAATTCATCGCCGACGCACACCCGCGCGCCGGTGAGGCCGGCGAGGTGGGGGACTGAAATGGAACTGCGTTCGTCGCTGTATCTCGACACTATGAGCGCCGCGGTGAAAAGCCTTGTCGCGACCATCGCGCAGGTGCCGGCCGATGGCGGCGTCGAGGACGGCATCCCACCCGACGGTGTCGTGCCGGCCGATATCCTGCGTGCGTTGGCCCGGTTGCGATTGCTCGAAGGTGTGCCGTTCAGCTACCTGGTGCCGGACGCGGATCTGACGCCGCCGGAGACAATCCGCTTCTTCTACCTCGATCGCAACGCTACCGATGCCCTCGTGCAGGGTGCGCTCAGCGTTGGCACCGTGAACGCCGTTGACCGGGTGCAGCTCGCGCAGCTCTACCCGGTTGTGCGGGACGAGGTGGACGAGGCCGAGCGGCTGGTGCGGATGAAGGATTCCGATGCGCCGGCCGTCGACGCCCAAGGCCGGCCGATCGGTGTCGCGGGACCGATCACCGGATTCGTGCTGCGTTCCCGGCTGGTCTCCGGCTGGCCCGCCATGCACGTGCGCGCCTACGCCACCGACACTCGCCCGGACGACAAGACCATCCCGGACATGGACACCAGCCCGGATCGAGTCCGGCTGCTGCGAATGGAGCGGCTCGCACCCGCGGTGTTGTTCGTGTTGTTCGACGGGGTGCCCGCGGTGGTGCACATCGAGGAACCGCGTTCGGGCATCCAGTTCGGGGTGCGACTGGATCCGACCGCGAACCCCGCCCAGCAGACGGCGGTGGTCACGGTTCGAGATGTGTTGCACCCCAACAACGGTCCCCTCAAGACCGGCGGCAAACCGCGAACGGTGCCGGTGCCTTTCCGCGCCGGTTCACCGGGCGTGATCAACATAAAGAAGCTCAACGACGCCCTCAAAGCCGTGCCCGGAACCAACATGGGCGGCGCCGTCGATTCCGCCGAATATGCGATGCAGATGTTGCGTTTTCCGCTGCGGCAGGTCTTCGGCGACACCAGCGTCGCGCCCGGGTCGGACTCGTTCGTCGCGACGGTCAAGATCGCGGCCCTCGCGCAACGCTTCGAACTTGCCACCCAGGTACTGAACGGTTGATGCGATGACTCAGTGGAACTCCGAGCAGATCAAGCAGGCCGTCCTCAACCCGCGGTGGGCGGCGCTGTCCCAACTCGGTGGTGTCGCCGCCGACCTCAACAATTTCGACCGTTTCCTGGTGCGCGAACCGCGCCTGCTCGTCCCGATCGACGTCCAGGCGCTCGTCGTCCGCGCCGGCGTGAATGACACCGACCCGATGTTGCGGCTGCCGTTCCGGACGAACGACGCGGCCTTCCCGCCCTTGGACATCACCGACCAGGGGACGCCACGGCCCCCTGGTGTGCACTTGTTGTGGTCGGTCCCGGGCGCGATGGGCAAGGGCACCATCGTCGCTGACCCGGCTGCTCCGGATGACCCGTCGCGCAAACGCTTGGCGCTGCCGATGCTGCCTGACCGCTGGGTGGTGCTGCGGCTGGTTGTTCGGGTGGGCTTGACCGATCCGTCGGTGACCGGCTGGGTGCTGGAGGCCGATGCCGGAACCGCGACGCCGCTGGCGCAATGGCCGTCCGGCAACGCGACGACACTGGCCGGGCCGATTCCGCCGGCGCAGCTCAACCTTCATGTCGGCGGTGTCGGCTGGAACCTGTGCTACGACTCGGCGGCGGCGCGGTGCGCGTTCCACGACGACCTGTCGGATCTCGCGGGGGTGGCGGTCGAGGGCGATGCGGTCAGCTACGTCGTCGCCGGATGGTGGTCCAACAGTTCCGACGACCCGCTCGACGGTGTGGGTACCGATGTCGGCTACCGCCAACGGCTGGCGGATCTGGGCTGGAACGACCCGGACCATCCGAGCACAGACGATGCCAAACGCGCGCTCGCCGACGACAAGTATCGGGTGGCCAAAACCTTCGGGCTGCCGCTGACCGAGCGTTTTACCCAGCCGGTCACCCTCGCCGGCGGGAAGGCTGCGGCCGGGCCGACGACCAGCGGCTACGTCGCATCCAGCGCGCGTGCCCTCAACCCCGCGCTGAGCGGCTTCCTGGTCGACGCGCTCGCCGCAGCCGCGCTGCCGCCGGCCCCCACTCGGTCGACGCTCGTGCACGGACGTATCCACGGCATACCGCTGGCTCGTGGCCTCACCCCGGACAGCCAGCCCGGGAAGGAGACGCTGCGGGTGGTGCTCGGTTCCTCGACACCGGATGTAGCTGCGGCGGTCACGGTCACGGGGGCCGATATGGGAACCGCCGACCAGGATGCGCGCCGTGCGGCCGAACGGCTGCTGGCCGCGTTCGCCTCCGGACTGCTGATCAAAATCGGTGACTCCGATACCTGGGCCGACATCGACGAGTACGAGCATCGTCACGGCTTCCTCTCCCGCCCGGGTGGCGTCGAGGCGGTGGACCGGTTCGTCGACAAGCCCGGCACAGTGGCCGACCCCGGTGCCGGGTTCCGTCCCGGTGCCGCAGTGGCGAAGCCGGTCGCGAAGAAGAACGCCGTAGCCGCCGCCGCGGAGGTCACCGTGTTGTGGAACGCCGCGGCCCGGCCGGACATCGTCAAGGCCGCGATCGTGCCCGCGGCACTGCGCGAAATCGGGCAGTTCGACGGATTCGGGCGGGCCGTACCCCCGACCCCGCCGGCCACTGTGCGCGAGGTGCCCCGGCCGGCACCGGTGTACTGGCAGCCCGCCGCGCCGGTGGTGGCCGTCGCCGGCGGTGGCCGGGCGCTGAGCGCGGTCGAAGTCGAAGAGGCCGACGGCAAGCTCATGTGCCGGTTGTCCGATCAGGTCAGCAAGGGGCATCCGGGTCTACTGGGCAGCGCGGAGCTGCTCGTCACCATCGGCACGTCGGCGGTGCCCGACGAAGTGCTCGAGCTGGCCCGCGAAGCCCTCGCGGAAGACCCGTACCTGACCGGCTGGCGCACCCGCCGCGCGTCCGGCAACGGTGTCGACGCCAAGATCGCCAACGTCCGGTTCCGGTCGGAGGCCGCTCTGGCGCATGCCTATTACACGGCCGACAACACGCGGCTGGCCTCGTATGTCCAAGCCCCGGTCGGCTCCGCGGCCGAACGGCAGAAGGCGACCGAGGGCCTGCTGCGGTTGTCGCTGTCCGACGCCACATGGGCACATCCCGAGGGCGTGACCATGTGGGGCCAGCCGTGGCGCCCGATGTTCTGCGACTGGCAGGTGACCGTCGATCTCGGGCCTACCGACGGTTTCGCGCTGGCGAGCACCGACCTCGACCTATCGCCGGATGCGTCGTTGACCACCACCCACACCGTGAGTCTGCAGGGACGTTCGGTCCTGGTGCCCGGCGTCGCGAAGACCATCGCGGCGGGCATCGACCGGTGGCTGACCGAGGAGCGTCAACGCGACCTCGGCGGTCACGGCCTGGCCGATGCTCAGACCGAGGCCGCGCTGTCCGGGCTGCGCGATGCACTCGCCCAGCTCGACCTGCTATCGGTGGCCCTCGACGGTGTCCGCGAGCAACTGCTCGGCCTCGAATATGACCGTGGTGTGGTCTATCTCGATGGCAACGCGCTCGATGACGGCACCCGCCAGTCGGTCGTCGATGCGCTGCCGCAGCTGATCGCCACCGGCCGGATGGCGCTGTCGTCGGCCCGGCTGGTCGACGCGTTCGGCCGCCACGTCGACCTCCCTGTCGACCAGGTGTTGATTCCGCAGCGGCTGGCCGACGCCAGCCGGCGCGACATGCTGCTGCGCCCGCGGCTGACGCCTCCCGCGCGGTGGCGGTTCGACCTCGTCGACGCGACGTCGACGTCGACGGACGCCGCGCTCGCGCGCATCGACCAGGCCGATCTCACCAAGCAGATCAACCCGGTGGCCGGGTTCCTGTTGCCCGACCACATGGATGAATCGCTGGAGGTCTTCGCCACCGACGGCACGCCGCTGGGGGAGCTGCTGCACGACGCCTACAGCGACGCGGTCACGTGGGAGATCGCCCCGGGCCGCACCGATGTGCCGCCGGCCGCAGGCCCGACCGATGACCCGGACCCGGCCCGTCACGTCGTCGGTTGGATCGCTGCCGGCGTCGTCGCAGCCGACGCGGTCGACCGGCAGGGCACGCCGAACCGCAGCGAGACCGAATCATCGCTTTCGGCACTGCTGCGGGCCATCGACACCACGTTGTGGACAGTGGACCCGTTCGGGTCGCTGGGTACTTCGCACATTGCCGGTCTGGTCGGCCGACCGATCGCGGTGGTGGCCGCCCGGTTGTCGCTGGACGTCCAGACCGACCTCGATGACCACGTCTACATCGACGACGCGCTGAAACCTGGACGCCAGGCCGCCTTCGACGCGCTGGCTGCGCAGGTGTTCGAGGTGCGCCTCGGCGAGATCACCCGCACCGACGACGGACTTCTCGGCTACTTCGTCGACGACGACTATTCGAACTTCCACATCGTGGACCGCGAGATCGCCGAACGGGCGCTGCCCAGCGGTCGTGGCCGGGGCACGCTCGACCCGTCCGACACCGATCCGCTGCAGCCCGACCCGATCACGCACACCTACATCAACCGCGACGGGGTGCTGAAGATCCGCCCCGGTCAGACCGTCCGGCTGACCTTGCTGATGCACCCCGGCGGCAAGGTGCACCTGAGCAGCGGGATCCTGCCGCGCACCGACAAGGCGCTGGCTCGCGACTGGGTGGACCCGGGGTTGTCGGTGCTGGCGCCGTCGCTGCGCACCGGGCCGTTGCTGATCGACGCCGACAAGGTGCGTCTGCCCAAGATCGCGTCGTTCCCCGCGGATCAGCTTTTCACCCACCGCGACACCCCGTCGTCATGGAAGGACGACCCGATCCTGTCGGCCACCCAGTCGGCTCTGTTGCCCGACACTCAGCCGCAGGTGCAGGAGGGCTGGGTGCGCATCGCGCCGAACCCGTCCGATGCCGCCCCGAGCGCCGGGGGTGCGTCATGACGACGCGTTATGACTGGCCACCGGCGCCTCGCCGGCGCGACGACCCGGCCGGCCGGGCCATGCACCTGCAACAGTTCCGGCCGAGCGTGAACC
>DASUGW010000259.1:0-5717 GCA_036273805.1 Mycobacterium sp. | reverse complement strand
CAGCTCGCCGCAGATCCGAGCCTGATCCCCCAGGCGATCGAGGAGATCCTGCGCTGGGAGCCGCCGGCACTGCAGATCGCCCGCTACGTCACCCGCGATGTCGAGTACTACGGACAGACGGTGCCGGAGGGTTCGGCAATGCTGATGCTCGTCGGTGCGGCCAACCGTGACCACCGCCGGTTCCCGCCGAACGGTGACGTGTTCGATATCCACCGGGAGCAGCGCTCGCACATGACATTCGGCGCGGGCACCCACTTCTGTATGGGCAACGCCCTGGCCCGGCTGGAAGGCCGCATCGCGCTGGAGGAGATCCTCAAGCGCTTCCCCGAATGGGAAGTCGACTGGGCCAACGCAAAGCCGTCCCAGACCACTGCAGTTCGTGGCTGGGAAACCATGCCCACCTTCGTTTCCTGATTCCGCCCGACGATCACAAATCCCACTACAACCAAAAGGACTAGAACATGGCAGGACGTGTAGAAGGCAAGGTCGCATTCGTCACGGGTGCGGCTCGCGGCCAGGGCCGCGCACATGCGGTGCGGTTGGCCGAGGAGGGTGCCGACATCATCGCCGTCGACATCTGCGGGCCGATCCGCCCCGGCGGCGAGGAAGCCGCGATCCCGCCGTCGACGCCGGAGGACCTGGCCGAAACCGCCAACCTGGTGAAGAACCTCGGCCGTCGCGTGGTCACCACCGAGGTCGACGTCCGCGACTACAACGCCCTCAAGGCGGCCGTCGACAGCGGCGTCGAGCAGCTGGGACGCCTCGACATCATCGTCGCCAACGCCGGGATCGGTAATGGCGGCCAGACGCTCGACCAGACCAGCGAAGAAGACTGGACCGAGATGATCGACATCAACCTCGCGGGTGTCTGGAAGGCCGTGAAAGCCGGTGTGCCGCACATCAAAGCGGGCGGTCGCGGCGGCTCGATCATCCTGACCAGCTCGGTCGGCGGCCTCAAGGCCTACCCGCACACCGGCCACTACGTCGCCGCCAAGCACGGTGTCGTCGGCCTGATGCGCACCTTCGCCGTCGAACTCGGCGCGGAGAACATCAGGGTCAACTCGGTGCACCCGACCAACGTCAACACCCCGCTGTTCCTCAACGAGGGCACCAAGAAGCTGTTCCGCCCCGACCTGGAGAACCCGACCACCGAGGACATGAAGCCCGTCGCGCAGTTCATGCATGTGCTGCCGATCGGCTGGGTGGAGCCCGAGGACATCGCCAACGCGGTGCTGTTCCTGGCCTCCGACGAAGCCCGCTACGTCACCGGCGTGACGCTGCCGATCGATGCCGGCAGCTGCCTGAAGTAACCCGCACGTCGCGCGAGCGTGCGTGTCCCCGGCCAACACACGGTGTTGACCACCGGGAACACGCACGCTCGCCACTTTTGTAATGAGGCATATGAACGACGCCCGCTGGGTGGACGGTGACGAAAGCCGACTCGGTTTCCCCGCAGATCCCACCGCCCTGATCGACGGCGGCCCGGCGTTTCTGACCAAGGCGTTTCACCGGTTCGGTGTCCTCGATTCCGCGAACAGCATTGCCCGCCTGAAAGATTGCACCGAGGTCGCGGGCGGCAGCACCGGACGCAAACTGATGTTCGACGTCGAGTACACGCACCCGAACGGGCTCCCCAGTGAGCTGTTCGTGAAGTTCTCGCGAGATTTCGACGATCCGCGACGCGACCGCGGCCGTACCCAGATGGACCTCGAGGTGCGCTTCGCGACGCTGGCGCGCGCAGAGTTCCCCGTCACCGTTCCCGTGACGCTCTTCGCCGACTACCACCGCGAGTCCGGGACCGGAATCCTTGTCACCGAGCGAATTCCGTACGGCGCCGACGGCGTCGAACCGCACTACCCCAAGTGTCTGGACTACCGGATGCCGGAGCCGCTTGAGCACTACCGGGTGCTGCTGACTGCGGTGGCCCGACTGGCCGGCGCCCACAAAGCAGGCCGGCTGGCACCGGAGTTCTACACCGAGTTCGCCTTCGACCCGGTCCGGGTGGGTGTCGGCGAACGAAAGCCCGTCGCCCCGGAAGCACTGCGCGCCAAGGTGTCTCGCTACGCAGAGTTCAGCACGCAGTTCCCGGGCTTCCTGCCCGAGCCGATCCGCACGCGGGAGTTTTTGACCCGCATGGCCGAGGAAGTCGCTGCCATCGGGGCTGCCGAACGCGCCGTGCTGGCGGACCTGAGTTCGACCGATGCCCATGTCGCGCTGTGCCATTGGAACGCCAATGTCGACAACGCCTGGTTCTTCCGCGACGACGACGGCGGCCTGCAGTGCGGCCTGCTGGACTGGGGCTGCGTCAGCGAGATGAATATCGCGATGCCGCTGTGGGGAGCGTTGTGCAGCGCCGAGGCGCAGGTCTGGGATCACCTCGACGAGCTCCTGGCCGACTTCGCGAATGCATTCGCCGACGCCGGTGGACCCGCACTCGATCCCGCGCAGCTGCACCGCCAATTGGTCGCCTACGCCGTCGTGATGGGAGTCGCGTGGCTGCTCGACGCGCCCGGCTACATCCGTTCGGTCGTTCCCGACCTGGATACGGTGGCTGATCGCTACGATCCGCGCATCGCCGACAACGAAGTCGCGCGTACCCAGTTGTTGATGATGACGAATTTCCTGCGACTGTGGCAGGGCACGGATGTGACCGACATTCTCCGGTGACGAGACGGCCGAAAAGGCTGTGACCGGCCGGGGACAGCCGGGAAAGGAAAGCCCATGGCCGCGCATCACGGAACCCGCCGGTGGGAGCTGCTCACCTGCGCATTCGGCGGACATATGACATACGCCCCCGATGACCCCGCCCTGACAGCACGACTCTCGGTGAACACCGCGGTCGGCCCGCACTGGCGATGCCTGCGTTGCGGTGATTTCACCGCCGGGCCGCCGGGAGCATCCGGCCCGCCGGACGAGGCGCCCCTGGTGCTGCGCGGCAAGGCATTACGCCAGGCATTCATCGTGCGTGCACTGGCCGTGGAGCGTCTGATCCGCGCGGTGTTACTCGCGCTCGCAGCCTGGGCGGTGTGGACTTTTCGCGGTGCCCAGGGGTCGTTGCAGGCGGCGTTCGATCGCGACCTTCCCCTACTGCGTGCGGCCGGTTTCCGGGTGGATCAGATGACCGTCGTGCACGCTGCCGAGAAAGCGCTCGCCGCCAAACCGTCGACGCTGATGCTGATGGTCTTCGGGCTTGCCGCCTACGCGGCGCTGGAGTTGATCGAAGCCACCGGCCTGTGGCTGCTCAAACGCTGGGGTGAGTACTTCGCGGTGATAGCGACGTCCGTCTTCCTCCCGTGGGAGATCTACGACCTGAGCCGAGGAGTGACCACCACCCGCCTGGTGACGTTCGCCATCAATGTCGCCGCGGTCGTCTACCTGCTGCTTTCGAAGCGGCTGTTCGGTCTGCGCGGCGGGCGCAAGGCCTACGACGCAGAACGTCGGGGCGAACAACTCCTGGACCTCGAACGCGCCGCCGCCACAGCCTGACAACGCCTAGGCTGGCGTCGACCCGCACGGCCGAGGGAGACGACGATGACGATTCCAACATCGCGGCGCGGGCTTTTCGTCTGCGTCGACGGTTCGCCGAGTTCGCATGCCGCGGTCCGCTGGGCGGCAGACGAGGCGGCCATGCGCAACGTCGGGCTGACGCTGCTCTACGGCCTGCCGTCGCTCAACGCGTCATGGGTCGGTATCGGGATGACAATGGCACCGCTGCCCGCCGATTACAGCGACCTGCTGGAACGCCAGGGCGACGAGGTTCTCACCGAGGCCGCGGCGATCGCCGTCGAACGGTCACCCGATCTGGACGTCGACCGCAAAATGTTCTCGCCGCCGTTGATCGCCACCCTGATCGAGTTCACCAAGCACTCCGACATGATCGTGGTGGGCTCCCGCGGGCAGGGCGCACTGGCCCGCACTCTGCTGGGATCCGTCAGCACCGCGCTGGTGCAGCATGCGCACTGCCCGGTGGCGGTGATCCACGACGGCGGCCGTGAGCCGGCCCCGACGGCGCCGGTGTTGGTGGGTGTGGACCGATCCCCTGCCTCGGAGGTGGCCACCGCGATCGCCTTCGACGAGGCGTCGCATCGCGGGGTCGACCTGGTCGCCGTGTACGCGTGCAGTGACGCCAATTTCCCGGACTTCGCCGACGTCGATCTGACGACTCTGCTCGGCGAGGGCGAACTGGCGTTGGCCGAACGTCTGGCCGGATGGTCAGAGCGTTACCCCGACGTCGCGACCCGCCGCGTGGTGGTGCCCGACCGACCGGCCCAGCATCTGCTGGACGAAACACACTCGGCGCAACTGGTTGTCGTCGGCAGCCGGGGCCGCGGTGGCTTCACCGGCATGCTGTTGGGTTCCGTCAGCAACGCGGTGGTCCACGGCGCATCGATACCGGTGATTGTCGCGCGGCGGTACTGAACGCCTAGCGATCCGGAACCGACTCGACCGCGGTGACCCGCTCCAGTTGTTCCGACAGCCGCGCAATGTCCTGTCGCAGCTGTTCGACGTGAGCAATGGTCACGGCCTGGCTGGCACTGTCCTCTTCGGCGACGCGCTGAACGATCCACGACGTGATCGTCGCAGTGATGACACCGAGCAGACTGATACCACCGATCATCAGCAGCGCGGCGATCACCTTGCCGCTGGTGGTGACCGGATAGTAGTCGCCATAGCCGACCGTGGTGATCGTCGTGATCGACCACCAGAGGGCGTTGCCGAAGGTGGTGATGTTGGCGTGCGGGGCCAGCCGTTCAGTCTGCAGCGAGGCCAACGCGGCGACATAGACCAGCAGCACGGCGCTCCCGGCTGCGTACACCGCGACCCGGCCACGCACCGCGTCACCGGCGGCACGCTGCAGAATCTGCACTAGCACGATGAGCCGCAACGCACGCAGATGGAACAGGAACGGTAACGCCACGATCGCCAGGTCGAGCAGATGGTGGAAGAACCAACGCCACCGGTCGCTCGCGAGAGCCAACCGGACCAGGTAATCGACGACGAACACCAGATACAAAGCCAGCATGACGACGTTGACGGTGTGGCTGATCGCCGGACGGGGACGCACCAGCACCTGAAACGAGTACACGCACAGGAACACCGCGGCCATTGCCGCCAGTGGGTATTCGGTACTGCGTTCCCATCGATGCAGGCGGTCGCCACCGGTTCCGGGGTTCATGCGGCACCTCCCGCCGGCACCGCGCTGGCACGCACGGTGTTCAAACTGTCCTTCAATTCGCCGGTGATCACGCTGGGCGCCTCCTGGGTGTGCGCGTGCGGAAGTCATCGAACTCTATATACGTCTGCGGCGACATCGACGCAGATACCGCTCAACGTTTCCCGGAGGTGAGCGCCAGGTGACGGCGTCAATCCCTACCTGGCGACGGCCTCAATGGGTCGCCACGCGTCCACTTCGACGGCCACCCGCACACCGGCGTTCACGTCGGGTTGTCTCGGCGTTCGGCTGCCGTAAGTGATCATGAACTGGTGGACGACACCCAACCCGCCGCCGAAAATTCGCCGCGACAGGGCGTAAGCCGCCGCGCGCTGCTCACCGGCAGTGCCGGGGCCGCCGTCGTCGGCGTCGGCCTGGGCGCCGGCGCTGTTGCCCTGGCGCATCACAGCAATGGGGCCCAGTTGTGGCCGACACCGACTCGAGCCGACGCCGCACCGGTCGGCGGCCTGCATCTACAGTTCGGTTCCGATGCCGCCACCGAGGT
>DASUGW010000258.1:0-23937 GCA_036273805.1 Mycobacterium sp. | reverse complement strand
CGGTCGCGACAATCTTGCCGCACCGTTTCCATCGCCCCTCCCACCGAGCAGATGGTCACTGGCGATGCTCGGCATTTGTTGATCGGCGCAAGTCAGGTACCCGACTACGCACGTCAGGAGCCTGCTGTCGGGTAAACCTCGATGTGCGGAGGCATTGGGCCCCGTACTGTCGAGTGGGGAGTCTGAATGTCGGACATCGTCGAGACCCGATCAGATCGGCCCGATCAACCCTGGCGGCTGTCCTGGCCCATCGGGACGGGACCGATCACTATTTTCGATGTGTCCGCTGCTCAGGCGTTGCAGTGGTCGTGTTGTATCACGAGCGTTCACGTGGCACGAAGCGGTTCGAATCAAGGCGGCGACGCCAACCCCTCGTATTTCGAAATGGTGCTCACTGACCAGCGCGGTGCGGGTACTCAGCTTCTTGGCGTCGTTATCTCGTCGGGTACGACCCTGCCGATCGTTTTCCCCACACCGCTGGTTGTCGACTCGCCCAGCGCCTGGTCACTGCGGGTGTTCTGGGATTCCTTCCTCGGCGGTGCACTCACTTTGAATGTCGTCGGTTTCTGGGCGCGGTTGAACTTGCCAACCAGCCTTCGGCGGGATTTTCGATCGGGCGGACAGACCGACATCGGTGACGTGCCGCCGCCGTCTCTGGCCTCAAGGCCGGAAAAAGAATGAAGTGACCGAATGGGCGGATACCAACGTCGATCAACCCCACCGCGATTGGGAGATCTGAGTGTCTGAGACCTCGGCTGCCACCTGATGAGTATTCGGGTCGGTGCTTGCGCAGAGGACTTAGTCATGGGGGTTGGTGCCGGTGGTGACTGGATGTCGGCAAATATAAAAGGTCCGCTCCGATGCAGTTCGGAGCGGATTTAGGGCGCGCATAGCTAACCCCCAAGTGTCCGAGGGGGGACTTGAACCCCCACGCCCGTTAATAGGGCACTAGCACCTCAAGCTAGCGCGTCTGCCATTCCGCCACTCGGACCTGTCTCCTCACACCGGAGGAGCGGCAGCTAAGGCTATCGGATCGGGTTCGATTGTCCCAAACCCAACCCCCGCACCGGCACCGTGAACTGGTAGGAATGGCACTGTGACTCAGCCCGGTGATGTGGTGTCCGCCGAAGACGAAGTGGTCGATCTCGTCAGTGCGCTGATCCGTTTCGACACGTCCAATACCGGGGACCCGGCGACCACCAAGGGTGAGGCGCTGTGCGCCCGCTGGGTCGGCGAACAGCTCGAGAAGGTCGGGTACGAGACCACCTATGTGGAGTCCGGCGCCCTGGGACGGCTCAATGTGTTCGCGCGGCTCGCCGGCGCCGACAGCGCGCGGGGCGCCCTGATGATCCACGGCCACCTCGACGTGGTGCCTGCCGAGGCCGCCGACTGGAGCGTGCACCCGTTCTCCGGAGCGGTCGAGGACGGCTATGTCTGGGGCCGCGGCGCCATCGACATGAAGAACATGGTCGGGATGATGATCGCGGTCGCGCGGCACTTCAAACGCGCGGGCGTGATACCTCCGCGCGACCTGCTGTTCGCCTTCGTCGCCGACGAGGAGGCTGGTGGCACTTACGGCTGCAAGTGGCTCGTGGACAACCGCCCGGACTTGTTCGATGGCGTCACCGAAGCCATCGGGGAAGTCGGCGGTTTCTCGCTGACAGTGCCCCGGGCCGACGGCGGTGAACGCCGTCTCTACCTCATCGAGACGGCCGAGAAGGGCATGCTCTGGATGCGGCTGAAGTCGCGCGGGCGCGCCGGCCACGGCTCGTTCGTGCACGGCGACAACGCCGTCACCGCGGTGGCCGAGGCGGTGGCCAAGCTTGGGCGCCACGAGTTCCCGGTGGTCCTGCATCCGGCGGTGGCCGACTTCTTGGCTGCCGTCGCCGAGGAGACCGGCCAGCCCTTCGACCCGCAGGATCCCGATGTCGAAGGCACCGTGGCCAAACTGGGTCCGATCGCCCGGATCGTCGCGGCCACCCTGCGCGACACGGCAAATCCGACGATGCTGCAGGCCGGGTATAAGGCCAACGTCATCCCGGCCACCGCCGAAGCCGTTGTCGACTGTCGCGTCGTCCCCGGCCGTCAGGCCGCCTTCGAGCGTGAGGTCGACGAACTCATCGGCCCTAACGTCAGCCGCGAATGGATCACCGAATTACCTTCCTATGAAACGGGATTCGATGGTGATCTGGTCGCCGCGATGAATGCCGCGCTGTTGGACGTCGATCCGGAGGCCCGTACCGTGCCCTATATGCTCTCCGGCGGCACCGACGCAAAGCACTTCGCGCGGTTGGGCATTCGCTGCTTCGGATTCATCCCGCTGCGGTTGCCGCCCGAACTCGATTTCGCCGCACTGTTCCACGGTGTGGACGAGCGGGTGCCCGTCGACTCGCTGGTCTTCGGAACCCGAGTGCTCGAGCGTTTTTTGACGAACTGCTGACCCACCCGCTATCGAAAGGACCTGCACCCATGGCGTTTCCCTACGACCCGTACTCGTTTCTGCCTGAGCTTCCCGGCTTCACGCTGACGTCCACCTCGTTCACCGACGGACAGCCCCTGGGCAATGCGCAGGTAAGTGGCATCTTCGGCGCTGGGGGAGAAGATGTTTCGCCGCAGCTGAGCTGGTCGGGCTTCCCCGAGGAGACGCGCAGCTTCGCCGTCACCGTGTATGACCCGGATGCCCCCACGGCGTCGGGGTTCTGGCACTGGGCGGTCGCCAACCTGCCCGCCACGGTCACCGAACTCCCCGCCGGGATCGGTGACGGCAGCGAACTGCCGGGCGACGCCGTGACGCTGGTCAACGACGCCGGCATCCGCCGCTTCCTCGGCGCCGCGCCGCCGGCCGGGCACGGGCCGCATCGTTACATCGTGGCCGTGCACGCTGTCGGCGTCGAGAAGCTCGAGCTCACCGAAGACGCTTCGCCGGCGTTCCTGGGCTTCAACCTGTTCATGAACGCCATCGCGCGCGCCACCATCACAGGTACGTATCAACAGGACTGAGTACGTCGAAAACGTACTGAGAGCGAACTTTTCGCAGAATCTTCGCTCTCAGTACGTTTTCGATGCGTGCCTACGGCTTGGCGAAGCCGGCCGCGCCCAACACCTTCTGGCCGTATTCGCCGGTCACCAGATCGACGAACTTGTGCGCCAAAGCGGGGTCCTTGGACTGCTTGAGCGCTGCGATCGGGTAGGTGTTGACGGCCTTGGCGGCTTCCGGGAACGTCACCTGGCTGACCTTGTCGCCGGCACCGGCGGCGTCGGTCACATAGACCACCCCGGCGTCGGCCTGCCCGCTGGTCACCTTGCCGAGCACATCGGTCACCGAGGACTCCTCGCTGACCGGTGACAGCTTCACGCCGGTGGCTTGCTCGACCTTGCCGGTCGCTCCGCCGCATGGCACCGGGGGTGCGCACACGACAACCTTGAGGTCGGGCTTGGCCAGATCCGCGAACGATGTGACGTGCTTGGGGTTTCCGGGCGCGGTGACGATGGTCAGTGTGTTCGTCGCGAAGTTCACCGGGTTCCCGTCGAGCAGCCCGGCCGCCGCCGCCTTATCCATGTTGCGGGTGTCGGCCGACGCGAACACGTCCGCCGGCGCGCCCTGCGTCAGCTGGGTGACCAGGTCGGATGACCCCGCGAACGAGAACTCCACCGTCGAACCCGGGTTGTCGGTCTTGAACTGCTCACCGATCTGGGTGAAGCTCGACTTCAGCGACGCCGCCGCGAACACGATCAGGTGACCGGCACCGGATTTCTCCGTGGTCGTCTGCTGCGAGGCCTTCTCGGAGGGAGGCGAGCATGCCGGCAGCACCGCCAGCACGGCAGCAGCCAATAGCACGGACGATCTCCAACGGTTCATGACTGACCTTTCGGGGTTTCGACTATTACGGTGGTGGCCTTGACAACGGCGACGGCGATGCTGCCGGGTTGCAGTTCTAGTTCACGGACCGCGTCGGTGCTCATCAGAGACACGACCGTGAAAGGGCCGCACTGCATTTCGACCTGAGACATCACGGTGTCGGAGACGACGTTGGTAACCAGTCCGGGGAACCGGTTGCGTGCGGAGCTGCCGATGCCCACGGGGTCTTTCGGTGCTCCTGAGGCATGGTCGCGGGCGAACCGTGCGAGTTCGGCTCCGTCGATAACCTTTCGTCCGGCGCTGTCCTGGTGGGCGCTCAGGGCACCGTCGTCGATCCAGCGGCGCACGGTGTCATCGCTGACGCCGAGAAGCTCGGCCGCGTTGCGGATCCGGATGTCGGGCACATGCAGGAGCCTACCTGCGCGGAGACGTGTTTACGGGGCGAACTACGGCCAGACCTCCGCAATTGCGTCGGTTTCCACCGAGACAGCTACCGTGCCTCCGAACCCACCGCGTCGCTCAGCGACGCGAATCCGCCGGCGTGCAACCGCGCGGCGATCCCGTCGTGGATGTGCTTGGCCCACATCCCGCCGCCGTAGATGAATCCCGTGTAGCCCTGCAACAACGTGGCGCCGGACACGATGCGCTCCCAGGCATCGTCGGCGGTCTCGATGCCGCCCACGCTGATCAGCGTCAACCGGTCGCCAACGCGGGCGTACAGCCGGCGCAGCACTTCCAGCGACCGCGCGGCCACCGGCGGCCCGGAGATCCCGCCGGAGCCCATCTCTTCGACATCGGGGGTCCGAAGACCGTCCCGGGACACGGTGGTGTTTGTCGCGACGATCCCGGCAAGACCCAATTCGACTGCCAGGTCAGCGATTTCGTCGATGTCGGAATCGGAGAGATCTGGTGCGATCTTCACCAGCACGGGCGTCGTCGTCTCGGCCAGTACGCCCGCCAGTATCGGTCGCAGTGACTCCACGGCCTGCAGGTCGCGCAGGCCGGGAGTGTTCGGGGAGCTGACGTTGACCACGACATAGGCTGCCAGCGGCCCGAGCAGCCGGGCGCTTGCCCGGTAGTCGTCGACGGCGTGTTCCGGCGGGGTCACTTTGGTCTTACCGATGTTGACGCCGATCGGAATGTCGGGTGTCACCCGCGCCAGCTGCAGCGCCAGCTCACCGGCACCGCGGTTGTTGAAGCCCATCCGGTTGAGCAGCGCCCGGTCGGCGGGTAGCCGGTAGAGCCGTGGCGCAGGGTTGCCCGGCTGCGATTGGGCGGTCACGGTGCCGACTTCGGCGAAGCCGAATCCCAGCGCGCCCCACACCTTCAGGCCTTGGCCGTCCTTGTCAAAACCGGCCGCCAGGCCCAGGGGAGCCGGGAAATTCACCCCGAACACGGTGGAGGCCAGCACCGGGTCGTGCGGTCCGAGCCAGCGGGTGAGCCGCCGGCGCGTCGCCGCGGGTGCGGTCACACTGCGAAAGCCTCCGAACACCAGCGTGTGGATGCGTTCGGGCGCAATGAGGAACATGGCCCGGCGAAGTATCGAATACATGCCTCTAGCGCTCCAGGCCGTCGCCGGGGTACGGGTTGGCCGCGCGGGTCTTCTTGCGCCGCAACAAAACCCGGCGGGTGCCGTCGGTGTAGAGGCGAACCTTGGTCAGCTCCCAGCCGCGGTATTCGGCCTCGATCGACAGCCGGGTCGACGCCGTGAGCCGGCTGACGTCCGGGGGCAGGCGCAGCGGAATCCACTCGTAGTCGTCGGACAGCTCCATGCCCCAGCTGGGTTTCATCGCGAACCGCCGGGGTGATCGATGACCTGCACACCCGCGCCCGCCGCCGACAGCACGAACAACGCGTCGGCGCCGTCGTCGTAGGCGAGCAGGTTTGGTTGTTTCACGGTCGGATAGCGCACTTTCTCCACGGGTATGCCTGTGGCCAGATCGTAGCCAATCACGCTGTTAGTCGCGGTCTGAGACACCCAGGTGAGCCGCGGCGATCCGGTCACACCGTAGGGCGCGTCCGGCACCGGATACCGCTGTCGCAGCATCAGCGGGTGGGTCCCGAACACCAGCAACTCCCCGCCGCGGGTGTCGGTGACCAGTACCCGTCCGGCCGCGTCCGCCGCCATCACGGTGGCGCCCTCGCCGGCCCGCAAGGCCTGCGTGGCGTTGCCGTCGGCGTCCACCGCGGTCACCGACGTTTGGCCGCGGTCCAGCACCACCGCCGTATTTCCTTGCATGACAATAGAATCGACGCGCGCAAAGAGTCGGTCACGGTGGGCGACACCGGTGCCTGCCGAATCCAACAGGAACACCGAGCCGTCGGCGCTGCCCAGCACCAGCCGGCCGTCGGCGCGCCGGGCGATGGCCGTGAAGTCGGCCTTGTCGTCCACGGAGACGCGCTGCACGGTGCCGGTGCCCAACTCGACGCGCAGGTAGCCGCCCCGGGTGGCCAGCACCACGCGACCCGCGCCGTCGCCGGTCAACGCGGTTCCCGCGGCCGGCAGCGGAATCGAACGCGGGAGTGCCGGGGCGGGTTCGAGCAGCTGCAGCGCCCGGTCGGTGAGCACCACCAGCGCGCGGCCGTCGACCACCGCGGCCAGCGGCGTGCCGGTCAGTGCGCGGACGGAGCCGGCGGGCGCGGCGGTGGGCGACGGTGCTACCGCGGCCTGGGCCGGCTCGATGGTCGGCGGTGCGATGTTCACCGGTTTGGCACCGCACCCGCCCAACAGCAGCGCTGCTGCGACAAACGGCACGGGGATACGGGCGAGAGATGGCATCGCGGCGATTCTAGGAGGTCGCCGACCGCACCGGACACGCGCGGAATCGACAGAATCGGACAAATTATCCCAAAACGTCCGATTCTCGGTATGTTGGCCGGATGACCGTGATGGCCGACGCGGGCCCTGACGTGGATTCGTTCATCCTCGAAGACATCAGCACGGGTGTTTTCGCCAGTGGCTTCGGCCAGCTGGGTGACGGCCGCAGCTTCTCTTTCCGGATGGACGGCCCCGCCGGTCGGCAGGCACTGCTCATCGAGATCTACCGCCAGCGGCTGGCGGGTCCCGTGCCGCACGACGAGGACGTGGTGGCCAGCGCCCGTCGCCCGGTCCTGGGCATTGACCTCGCCGATGAACGCAGCCTGGCTGCCGCCGTTCGCGACGGCGTGAACTCAGCGGTGCCCACGGCACGCTGAGGGCGAATCCTCAGCCACGCTTCTGTACGGTGCGTGCTTGTGGAACAAGCTTTGGGCGTCCTGGTCGCCCCGATGTCCTGGTTGCAGGTGGTAGTGCTGTCGGTGGTCCAGGGGCTCACCGAGTTCCTGCCGATCTCCTCGTCGGCCCATCTGGCCATCACGTCACGAGTCTTCTTTGCCGACGACGCCGGCGCCTCGTTCACTGCGGTGTCGCAGTTGGGCACCGAACTGGCCGTCCTCGTTTATTTCGCCAAGGACATCTGGCGGATCTTGCGCGCCTGGTTCGACGGGCTGGTGGTCAAGACACACCGCGACAACATCGACTACCGGACCGGCTGGTACATCATCATCGGCAGTATCCCGATCGTGATTGTCGGCGTGCTGTTCGAGCACTTCATTCGGGGCGACGTGCGCAACCTGTGGATCATCGCGACCGCCATGGTCGTCTTCTCGTTCGTCATCGCCGCCGCCGAGTACTACGGCCGGCAGCAGCGCCATGCGCAGGATCTGACCGCCAAGGACGGCTTTCTGGTCGGTGTGGCCCAGTGCCTGGCGCTGATCCCCGGCGTTTCGCGGTCGGGATCGACCATCAGCGCGGGCCTCTTTCTGGGGATGGACCGCGCACTGGCCGCCCGGTTCGGCTTTCTGCTCGGCATTCCGGCGGTCTTCGCATCCGGCCTGCACGAGCTGCCGAACGCGTTCAAGCCCGTCAGCGAGGGCATGAGCGCGACCGGGCCGCAGCTGCTGGTCTCGGTGATCATCACGTTTGTCGTCGGGTATGCGGCCATCACCTGGCTGCTGCGGTTCGTGAGCAGTCACACCATGTACTGGTTCGTCGGCTACCGCATCGTGCTGGGTCTCACCGTGCTGGGCCTGCTGATCACCGGCGTGGTGTCCGCGACATGACAGGCGAGCCCCGATGACCGCCGGTGACGACGCCGGGCGCAGCGAGCAGGAGGAGCGGCGCAGATGACCGTCATCCTGCTGCGGCACGGCCGGTCCACGTCCAACACCGCGCACACGCTGGCCGGCCGTTCGGAAGGGGTCGATCTCGACGACACCGGATGCCGGCAGGCGTTCGAGGTCGTCGAGCGGGTCGCGGGTCTGCCCGTTCGCGAGCTCGTCAGCTCGCCGCTGCTGCGCTGCCGGCGGACGCTGGAGCCGCTGGCCGAGGCGCTCGGGCTGGCGCCGCGCCTCGATGACCGGCTGCTCGAGGTCGACTACGGGGACTGGACCGGACGCAAGATCTCCGAGCTGATGAGCGAACCACTGTGGTCGGTGGTCCAGCAACAGCCCAGCGCCGCGGTGTTTCCGGGCGGGGAAGGTTTGGCGGCCGTGCAGGCGCGCGCGGTCTCTGCTGTGCGCGAACACGACCGCCGGCTCGCGCAGGACAACGACGGCAAGGACGTGTTGTGGGTGGCGTGCACCCACGGGGACGTCATCAAGTCCGTTGTCGCCGACGCGATGGGCGTGCATCTGGACTCCTTCCAGCGCATTACCGCCGATCCGGCCTCGATGAGCGTCATCAGATACACGCCGGTGCGTCCTTTCGTGGTGCACGTCAACCACACCGGTTCGGCCCTGGCGGCCGGGTTGGCCCGGGGCGCCGAGGCTCCGGCAGGCGACGATGCCGTCGTCGGTGGTTCAACCGAATAGCGTTCTACCGGTATTTTGGAAGGGCCATGGCCCGAGCTATTCACGTCTTTCGCACACCCGACCGCTTCGTGGCCGGGACTGTCGGTCAGCCCGGCAATCGGACGTTCTACCTGCAGGCCAGCCACGATGCCCGGGTGGTATCGGTGATGCTGGAGAAGCAGCAGGTGGCGGTGCTCGCCGAACGAATCGGCGCCTTGCTGCTGGAGATTCACCGCCGGTTCGGCACGCCGTTGCCGCCCGAGTCCACCGAGGTGGAGGATCTCAGCCCGCTGGTTACCCCCATCGACGCGGAGTTCCGGGTTGGGACCATGGGGCTGGGCTGGGACTCCGACGCGCAGACCGTAGTGGTGGAACTGCTCGCGGTCAGCGAGACCGAGTTCGACGCCTCGGTGGTGCTCGACGACTCCGAAGACGGTCCGGACGCGGTTCGGGTGTTCCTCACGCCGGAGTCGGCGCGCCAGTTCGCCAACCGCTCGACCCGGGTGATCTCGGCGGGCCGCCCGCCGTGCCCGCTGTGCGACGAACCGCTGGATCCGCAGGGGCATATTTGCGTGCGCACCAACGGTTATCGGCGTGCCGAATTGTTCGGGTCAGACGATGACCCGCAATCGTGAGGAAAACGGGCACCGGAGGATTCTGCGCGACGGTGATCTGACGGTCCTCGGCAGAATCCGGTCGGCGAGCAACGCGACTTTTCTCTGCGAGGCTTCGCTTCCCGGTCTGCCCGAAGGTGACGATCCCGTGCATTGCGTCTACAAGCCGGTCGCCGGGGAGCAACCGCTGTGGGATTTCCCCGACGGCACCCTGGCCGGCCGCGAGTACGCCACATATCTGGTGTCGCAGTCGCTGGGCTGGAACATTGTGCCGCACACCATCATTCGTGACGGGCCCGCCGGTCCGGGCATGCTGCAGCGGTGGATCGAACAGTCCGAAGAGACGCCCGAACTGGTCGACCTGTGCGCCGCGGGCCGGCTGCCCGCCGGTTACCTGCCGGTGTTGCAGGCCTACGACTACCGCGGCGACGAGGTGACCCTGATCCACGCCGATGACCTGCGGTTGCGCCGCATGGCGGTATTCGATCTGCTGGTCAACAATGCAGACCGCAAGGGTGGTCACATCCTGCGCGGTCTCGACGGCGGCGTGTACGGCGTCGACCACGGACTGTGCTTGCACACGCACGACAAGCTGCGCACGGTGCTGTGGGGTTGGGCCGGGAAACCGATCGCCGACGACATGCTGGAATCCGTTGCCGCGCTTGTTGATGCGCTGGACGGAGAGTTTGCTCAGGAGTTGGCCGAACACATCACGGTGGCCGAAGTCGCCGCCCTGCGCCGCCGTGGCGCCGACATGCTGGAAACCCCTGTGCTGCCCGGCCCGGATCGGCGCCGCCCCATTCCGTGGCCCGCATTCTGACCAACAATTCGGTGGCGTCGGACCGGCGAATTCGCTAATTGGCGCAATTCGCCCAATGGTCTACCGCGTCCCATTAACGTCTGATGTGACAGCCATCACAGCGATCACCTGAATTTCAGGGAGGCGCAATGTCAGTCACGGACACCCCTGCAGCACCGGAGAAAACCGGAGGTGCGGCCCCGCCACTGCTGGGGCTGTCCGCGCTGACAGCCATCGTCGTGGGCTCGATGATCGGCAGCGGTATCTTCGCGCTGCCATCCCAGATGGCCCGTAACGCGGCACCGGGCCCGCTGCTCATCGGCTGGGCCATCACGGGCGTCGGCATGCTGACGCTGGCGTTCGTGTTCCAGACGCTGGCTCAACGCAAGCCCGAGGTCGACGGCGGCGTCTACGGGTATGCCAAGCAGGGTTTCGGTAACTATGTGGGCTTCACCTCGGCGTTCGGCTACTGGGCCTCCGCGTGGATGGGCAACGTCGCCTACATCGTGCTGCTGTTCGGCACGCTGGACTACTTTTTCCCCGGCCGCTTCACCGGCGGCACCACGGTGTGGGCCATCGTCGGGGCTTCGATCGTGCTCTGGGTGTTGCACTTCCTGATCCTGTCCGGTGTGCAGACCGCGGCATTCATCAACGTCGTGGTGACCATCGCCAAAGTCGTCCCGATCCTGACCTTCATCGGCTTCGCGATCGTCGGATTCAAGGCCGGATTGTTCAGTGAGGATTTCTGGGGGCATCACACCGCCGTCGACGGCCAGTCACTGGGCAGCTCCGTCGACCAGGTGCGCAACATGATGCTGGTTACCGTCTGGGTCTTCATCGGCATCGAGGGCGCCGCGGTGTACTCCCAGCGCGCAAAGAGCCGCAAGGACGTCGGCAAGGCCACGGTGGTCGGATTCCTGGCGGTACTCGCCCTGCTGCTGTTGGTGAACTTCCTCTCCTACGGCCTCATGGAACAGGCGAAGCTCGCGGACCTGCCCGACCCGTCGATGGCCGGGCTGATGAAACAGCAGGTCGGCGGCTGGGGCGCCGGGTTCATATCGGTCGGGCTGATCATCTCGCTGGTGGGGGCGCTGTTGGCCTGGGTGCTGTTGTGCGCCGAGATTCTGCGGGTGCCCGCTCAGGAAGGTGTCATGCCGCGCGCGCTGGGACGGGAGAACGCCAACGGCTCGCCGGCCGCGGCGCTGTGGCTGACCAACGGCTGCGTCCAGGTGGTCCTGATCCTGACGCTGTTCGCCGAGAGCACGTATCTGGGCCTGGTGCTGCTGGCAACCTCGCTGATCCTGCTGCCGTATCTGTGGTCGGCTGCCTACCAGGTGCTGCTGGCCGCGCGGGGTGAGACGTACGAGAACGGTGTGGCCCGACGCAAGGATCTGATCATCGGCGCTGTCGCGCTGATCTATGCGATATGGCTGGTCTATGCGGGCGGGCTCGAGTATCTGCTCACCGCGGCACTGCTGTATTGCATCGGCACCATCCTCTTCGTCTGGGCGCGCAGGGAGACGAAGCTGCGGTTGTTCACCACCGCCGAGTGGATTCTGTTCGCCGTCATCGCGGTGGCCGCCGTCGTGGCCGTCATCCAGATCTCCAACGGCACCATCGCCGTCTTCTCGTCCTGACCGACAACCCGAAAGGAAATGCCCCATGGCCAACGCCAAGGATGTGCCCGCCGGACCTTCGGCGTTCCCCGAATCCCGGGTGGGTGTTTGGTCGGAGATCGGCAAGCTGCGCCGCGTGATGGTCTGTCAGCCAGACCTGGCGCATCAGCGATTGACGCCGGACAATAGCGCGGAATTGCTGTTCGACGACGTGATCTGGCTGGCGCAGGCCCGCCGCGACCACTTCGACTTCGTGTCCAAAATGGAAGACCGCGGTGTCGAGGTGTACGACCTGCAAGATGCCTTGGCCGAGGTGCTCAAGGATCAAAACGCCCGTGCGTGGGTGCTGGATCGACGGCTAACCGACTATCTCGTGGGCCCCAACATCAGCCGCGAGTTGCGGCCGTGGTTGGAGGAGATGCCGGCCGTCGAACTGGCCCGCTACCTGATCGGCGGCATCGCCTTCCATGAGGTGCCCAAGGGTGCCGCCGGCCCGTTCCTGACGGTGTTCGGCGAGACCGAACCGGCCGGCTTCGTGATCGCGCCGCTGCCGAACACACAGTTCATGCGGGACAACTCGTCATGGATATTCCACGGCGTCACGCTCAATCCGATGTATTGGCCGGCCCGGCAGCCGGAGACATTGCTGACCACCGCGGTGTACAACTTCCACCCGGCCTTCGTCGAGGAGGACTACAACGTCTGGCTGGGCGACCCCAACGGCGACCCCTATGACCATGGTGCCGCCACCCTCGAAGGTGGCGATGTGATGCCGATCGGCAACGGCACGGTGGTGATCGGTATGGGCGAGCGCTCGTCGCGCCAGGCGATCGCTTTGGTGGCACGCAACCTGTTCGACGCCGAGGCGGCCGAACGGGTCATCGTGGCGGCACTGCCCAAGACTCGGTCGGCGATGCACCTCGACACCGTCTTCACGTTCTGTAATCACGACGTCGTGACGGCCTATGCGCCGATCGTGGACAACATCGAGCCGATCACCCTGCGTCCGGATGCCGGCAAGCCGGGCGGAATGGATGTCCATCACGAGACCAAGGGACTGGTGGACACCATCGGGGATGCACTCGGAGTCAGCTTCAAGGTCGTCGAGACGGCCGGTGACGTCTACGGCATCCAGCGTGAGCAGTGGGACGACGCCAACAACGTGGTGGCGGTGGAGCCCGGCGTGGTGATCGGATACGACCGAAACACGTTGACCAACACCGCATTACGAAAGTCCGGCATCGAGGTCATCACGATCGACGCCAGCGAACTGGGCCGCGGGCGCGGTGGCGGCCGTTGTATGACCTGCCCGATTCTGCGCGATCCGGCCTACTGACAGCACATCAACCACAGGAGCACGTGACATGGCATTCAACCTGCGCAACCGCGACCTGCTGTCCCTGGTCAACCACTCCGAGCGGGAGATCATCTACCTGATCGACTTGGCACGAGATCTCAAGCGCGCCAAATATTCCGGCGCGATCCGGCGCAGCCTGGAGGGCAAGAACATTGCGCTGATCTTCGAGAAGACCTCCACACGCACCCGATGTGCGTTCGAGGTCGCGGCCTACGACGAGGGTGCGCACGTGACCTACATCGACCCGACCTCCTCGCAGATCGGGCACAAGGAGTCGATGAAGGACACCGCTCGGGTCCTGGGCCGGATGTACGACGCCATCGAATACCGCGGGTTCGGTCAGGGGGTGGTCGAGGAGCTCGAAAAGTACGCCGGTGTACCGGTTTTCAATGGCCTGACCGATGAGTATCATCCGACCCAGATGCTGGCCGACGTGCTGACCATGACGGAGCACTGTTTCAAACCGCTGAACGACATCTCGTACGCGTATGTCGGGGACGGCCGCAACAACATGGCCAACTCGCTGCTGCTGGTCGGCGCGAAGCTGGGCATGGACGTGCGTATCGGTGCGCCCAAGCACCTCCAACCCGATGCCGAACACGTCAAGATGTGCGAGGGCTTCGCCAAGGAGTCTGGCGCCCGCATCACCGTCACCGACGACCCGAAGAAGGCGGTCAAGAGCGTCGATTTCATTCACACCGATGTCTGGGTGTCCATGGGTGAGCCCATCGAGAGCTGGGGCGAGCGGATCGACGAACTGATGCCGTTCCAGGTCAACGCGAAACTGATGGCCGCAGCCGGCAACCCACGGGTGCGGTTCATGCACTGTCTACCGGCCTTCCACAACTCGGAGACCAAGGTGGGCAAGGAGATTGCGGCGAAGTACCCGAAGCTCAAGAACGGCATCGAGGTCACCGAGGAGGTTTTCGAAGGTCCGGCCAACATTGCCTTCGAACAGGCCGAGAACCGGATGCACACCATCAAGGCCGTTCTCGTCTCGACGCTGGCGTGAAGGCGCAGGGACGAGGGGGAGCGACATCATGAGAATCGTCATCGCCCTGGGCGGCAATGCGCTGCTGCAGCGCGGTCAGCCGATGACCGCCGAGAACCAGCGGGCCAACGTGCGGCTGGCCGCCGAACGCATATCGCGGGTCAGTCCCGGCAATGAGCTCATCATCGCGCACGGCAACGGCCCGCAGGTCGGGCTGCTGGCGTTGCAGGCTGATGCGTATTTCCGCGCCGATGCCTCAGTGGCTCCGTATCCGCTGGACGTGCTCGGCGCGCAGACCGACGCCATGATCGGCTACGTCATCGAGCAGGAACTGGGCAACATGCTGCCGGCGCATCAGCAGCTGGCCACGGTGCTGACCATGATCGAGGTCGACCGCAACGACCCGGCATTCAGCCATCCGACCAAGCCGATCGGGCCGGTCTACGACAAGGAGACCGCCGAGCAGTTGGCCGCGACCAGTGGCTGGGCCATCGCACCCGACGGGGACAAGTTTCGCCGGGTGGTCGCCAGCCCGAAACCCAAGCGGATCTTCGAGATTCGGCCCATCCGCACCCTGGTGGAAAGCGGCGTGGTGGTGATCTGCGCGGGCGGCGGCGGCATTCCGACGATGTACGACGAGAACAACGACCTGCAGGGCGTGGAAGCGGTCATCGACAAGGACCTCGCCTCGGCGCTGTTGGCCCAGCAACTCGACGCCGACATGCTGGTGATCGCCACCGACGTGGACGCGGTCTACACCGGCTGGGGCACCCCCGACCAGCAGAAGGTCGGGTCGGTGACCCCCGATGAGCTGGCAGTTCTGGACTTACCGGCGGGGTCGATGGGCCCGAAGGTGCAGGCCGCGGTCGATTTCGCCCGGCGCACCGGCAACGAGGCCGTGATCGGGTCATTGGGCGACATCGCCGACATCGTCGCGGGTAAGGCGGGCACGCGCGTCAAGGTCGCGGGTGCGGGGGACGGTGAGCCGGACATCTGAGCGTCGGCGGCAGTGCGGTGTGACGCCCGAAGTGGCTGCCCTGCATCCGAAGTGGCGGCCTTACGCGCGCTTCCAGCTCAGGATGCCACCGTCGGCGACCTTCGACAGGTGCAGTTGATTGTCCTTGAGCACATAGGTTCGCACGTCGCCGAGGGCTTGGCCCACCCGCTGGTCCAACGATGGCTGGGGGCACATCATCATGGTGGTGGCGATCGGTCCGAACGTCAGCGTGCCGTTGTCGCCGGAGTTGCCCGGCCGCGCCTCCCACGTGCCCTTGCCTCGATTGCAGTCCAGTTGAAAGAACGCCTGCCCGTCCTTGGCGAACTCGACGGTGAACTTGCCGGGATCGGGCACCATCGTCGTGCCCTGCGCGTCGTCCATCGACTGGATCGAGACCAATTGCCAGGCAGTGCCTTCCAGGGTGAACTGCTCGTGCTTACTGCAACCGAACAGTCCCGCGAGCGCCGTCAGCAGCACTATTGCCGCCAGAAGTGTTGTGCGCATCGGTGCGAATCTACCCGTGACGGATACTGGAAGGCGTGGAAGACGCCGAGCTCGCTGCCGATCTCGCCGCCGATGCCGGGCGGCTCCTGCTGGCGATGCGCGACGAGATCGGGTTCGACTACCCCTGGTCGCTCGGCGATCACGGTGACGCGCGGGCCAATGCGCTGCTGCTACGCCGGTTGCGCGACGAGCGGCCCGACGACGCCGTGCTCTCCGAAGAGGCGCCCGACAACCTGGCCCGCCTGAAGGCCGACCGGGTGTGGATCATCGACCCCGTCGACGGCACCCGCGAGTACTCCACCCCGGGCCGCCCGGACTGGGCCGTGCATGTTGCGCTGTGGCAGCGTGACGCCACGGCCGACGGCCGGATCACCGACGCTGCCGTCGGGCTGCCGGCGCTGGGCGAGGTGTTTCGCACCGACACCGTGCGGGCCGGGGCGCGCCGGGATCCTGACGCACCCATTCGGATCACCGCGAGTGCCAATCGCCCGCCCGCCGTGCTCTACCGGATGGCCGAACGGCTGGACTTCGAAATGGTGCGCATCGGGTCGGCCGGTGCCAAGGCGATGGCCGTGGTCCGTGGCGATGTCGATGCCTATGTGCACGCCGGTGGGCAGTGGGAGTGGGATTCGGCGGCCCCGGCCGGGGTGGTGCTGGCGGCCGGTATGCACGCGTCTCGGCTGGATGGTTCACCGATGCTCTACAACCGCCCCGACCCGTATCTGCCGGACCTGCTGATGTGCCGCCCCGAACTGGCCGAAGTGCTGCTCGACGCCATCTGGGCCGACCGGCCCGGCCGGTGGGTAGCGGGCACCGAATAGAGTCTTCAGCTATGCAATCGTGGTCGGCCCCGGCCGTTCCGGAACTTCCCGGCAGCGGACCGCAGTTACGCCTCTACGACACCGCCGACCGGCAGGTCCGCCCGGTGGCTCCCGGGGACACCGCCACGATGTACGTCTGCGGCATCACGCCGTATGACGCCACGCACCTGGGGCACGCTGCCACCTATCTGGCCTTCGATCTGGTCCACCGGCTGTGGCTGGATGCCGGGCACCGGGTGCACTACGTGCAGAACATCACCGACGTCGACGACCCGCTGTTCGAACGGGCCGCGCGTGACGGGGTCGACTGGCGCGATCTCGGAGCACGGGAGATCCAGTTGTTCCGCGAGGACATGGCCGCCCTGCGGGTGCTACCGCCGCGTGACTACGTCGCTGCCACCGACACCGTCGGCGAGGTCGTCGAACTGGTGGAGAAGATGCTGGCCTCCGGCGCTGCCTACGTCGTCGACGATGCGCAGTATCCCGATGTGTACTTCCGGGCCGAGGCCACCGCGCAGTTCGGATACGAATCCGGTTATGACCGCGACACCATGAGCATCCTGTTCGCCGAACGCGGGGGAGACCCGGACCGGCCCGGCAAGGCCGACCCGTTGGATGCCCTGTTGTGGCGGGCCGTGCGCCCGGGGGAGCCGAGCTGGGATTCGCCGTTCGGGCCGGGCCGCCCGGGTTGGCATGTGGAGTGTGCGGCCATCGCGCTCAACCGCCTGGGTATGGGTTTCGACGTGCAGGGCGGCGGCTGCGACCTGATCTTCCCGCATCATGAATTCTCCGCGGCGCATGCCGAATCCGTCACGGCGCAAAGGCGTTTCGCGCGCAACTACGTGCACGGCGGGATGATCGGCTGGGACGGCCACAAGATGAGCAAGAGCCGCGGCAACCTGGTGCTGGTTTCGCGGTTGCGCGCCGACGGTGTCGATCCGGGCGCGATCCGGCTCGGCCTGTTCGCCGGACACTATCGCGCCGACCGTTTTTGGAGCACCGAGCTGCTCGACGAGGCCCAGGATCGCCTGGCCCGGTGGCGCACTGCCACCACCCTGCCGGCCGGCCCGGCCGCCGACGACGTCGTGGCGCGCATGCGGCAATACCTCGCCGACGATCTTGACACGCCGAAAGCGATTGCCGCCCTTGATGGCTGGATGACCGACGCGCTGGAGTACGGTGGCCACGACGAGGCCGCCCCGGTCCTGGTACGGGCGTGCGTCGACGCCTTGCTGGGTGTCGAACTATAGATTCAGGGTTTCCCCAGCTCAATCGCGTATCTTGGCGCCGGTGAAAACCGCTGTCGTGCTGCTGCTCGCTCTGCTGGTCGCGGCCTGCACGTCCAACACCGCCGACGACGCGGCGGGCACCTCGGTCAGCCTGACGCCCGACCAGGTGCGTGCCGTCGCGAAAGATGCCTACATCTACGGCTTTCCGATGGTCGACGACTACCGGCTGCAGTACTCGTTTTTCGTCGATCAGCACGGCGCGGCCTACAAGGGCGATTGGAACCAGGTACACAGCGCCGCGAAGGTCTACGGCCCCACCGACACGATCGCGACGGTGAACTCGGACGTCGCCTATTCGACGCTGGGTGCCGACCTGCGGGCCGAACCATTGGTGCTGACCGTGCCGCCGATGCCACCGAACCGCTACTTCTCCGTGCAGTTCGTCGACGGCTACACCTACGACTTCGGCTACGCAGGCACCCGCACCACCGGCAACGGCGGTGGCCGATTTCTCTTGGCTGGGCCGAATTGGCACGGCGACAAACCCGCCGGCATCGACGCGGTCTTTCGGTCCGGCACCGAATTGGCGACGGTAACCTACCGCACGCAGTTGTTCGGCGCCGACGACGTGAACACGGTCCGGGGCATTCAGACCGGATACCGCGTGCAACCGCTGTCGGTGTTCCTCAACCAGCCCGCCCCGCCGGCCCCACCCGAGATCACTTTTCCCAAGGCGTTGTCGGTCGAGGACGAGCACACCTCGCCGCAGTTCTTCGACATCCTCAATTTCGCACTGGAATTCGCGCCGCTGGGCCCGCAGGACACCGACGAGGCCGCACTGCGCAAGCGGTTCGCCGGCATCGGGGTCGGTGCGGACAAGCCATTCGATTTCGACGGCAAGAACCCGCAGGTGCAGCAGGCGATCAAGGACGGCATGGCCGATGCGTGGACGCAGATCAGCGATCTGAACAAGAACAAGGTCGACACCGGGGCGCTGGGGCCGGCGCAGATGTTCGGCAGCCGGGACGACCTCAAGGGCAACTACCTCTACCGGATGGCGGGGGCCGCCGACGACATCCTCGGTGATGTCCCCGCTGAGGCACTGTTTCCGGAGGTGGTGGCCGACTCCACCGGAGCGCCGCTGAGCGGCGACAAGAAATACGCCCTGCGGTTCGCGCCGGGGCAGCTGCCTCCGGTGGACGCGTTCTGGTCGCTGACCATGTACAGCTCGCCCAACGGGCTGTTGGTGGCCAACCCCCTGGATCGGTACCAGATCAACTCGTCGATGCTGCCCGGGCTGGTCAAGGACGCCGATGGCGGGGTCACGCTCTACCTGCAGCACGACTCGCCCGGGCCGGATCGGGAGACCAACTGGCTGCCCGCCCCGGACGGCCGGTTCGGGACAGTGTTGCGGATGTACATCCCCAAACCGGAGGCGGTCAGCGGCACGTGGCAACCGCCCAAGCCGGTAGAAACGTAAGTGTGGCGGCAACCAAGCGGGTCGATCTCGTCCTTTCCGGCGGGGGCGTCAAGGGCATCGCGTTGGCCGGCGCGGTCGCGGCAGTGGCGGACGCCGGCTATCAGCCGCAGCGCATCTCCGGTACTTCTGCGGGTGCGCTGGTCGGCGCGGTGCTGGCGGCGGCGGCCCACCGCGGTGCGGTAACCGCCGGCCAGCTCGAGACGCTGGCGATGGGTATCGACTACCGGAAATTCCTCGACCAGGGCCCGCTCGAGCGGGTGCCGCTGCTGGGGCCGGCCTGGGGAGTGCTCTCCGGTGACGGCATCTACCGGGGCGACGCGCTGCACGCCTGGGTCACCGACCAGCTCGCCGAATTCGGTGTTTCGACGTTCGCGGACTTGGCCATCGCCGATGAGCACCTGCCGCCCGAGCAGCGCTACCGGTTGGTCGTCACGGTCGCCGACGTCACCCTCGGGGAGCTCATCCGGCTGCCCTGGGACTACCAGAGGGTCTACGGGCTGGATCCCGACAAGCAGTTGGTGGCCGACGCGGTGCGGGCGTCGACGGCCATCCCGTTCTTCTTCCGCCCGGCGACGCTCAAGAGCGCCGCGGGAACGACCTCGACCCTCGTTGACGGCGGCCTGCTGTCGAACTTCCCGATCGACTCGCTGGACCGCACGGACGGCCGCAAGCCCCGGTGGCCGTCGTGGGGCATCACGTTGTTGCCGGATCTGCCCGCCGACAACGAGCAGGTGATCCCGGCGTTGCGGCCCTTGCACATGGTGACCGGGCCAACCCTGCTCGAAAAGGTGGTCACCACCATCCTGGTGGGCCGTGATCAGGCGTACCTCAACATGCCGGCGGTGCGCGCCCGCACGATCAAGGTCGACACCAGCGATGTCGGAGTGCTCGACTTCACGCTGTCCGACAAGGACAAGTCCGCGCTGTACAACGACGGGCGCGTCGCGGCTCAGCAGTTCCTGAAGACCTGGGACTGGGCCGACTACGTGGCCCGTTTCCGGAAGGTCTGAGTGGCGCAGGCGGTTTAGTTGTCGCCGGGCCTCGTGCTCGCGGAACTACACCGCTCGCCGAACCCGGCGGTTCGGTTGTCGCCGGGCCTCGTGCTCGCGGAACTGCACCGCTCGCCGAACCCGGCGGTTATGTTCTTCACCGTGCAGCTAGAGGAGCTCCGCTGGTTTCTGGTACTCGCTGAAACCGAGCACGTCACCGATGCGGCGGCCGAGTTGGGGATTGCGCAGCCGACATTGTCGCGGGCCCTGGCGAAGCTCGAAAACGAGGTGGGCGCACCGCTGTTCGACCGCGTCAACCGCCGCCTGCGGCTGAATCCGTACGGGCAGATCATGGCGGAGCATGTCCGGCGTGCCGTGGCCGAGCTGCAATCGGCCACCGAGCGGATTGCCGCGCTGCGCAACCCAGACACCGGTCGGGTGCGGCTCGCATTCCTGCATTCACTGGCGAACTGGTTTGTGCCAGAACAACTTCGGCTGTTCCGCGACGAGTTTCCCGGGATTCGCTTCGAGCTTTTCCAGGGGCCGGGCTATGAGATCAACGATCGAGTGTTGCGCGGTGGCGCCGATCTCGCGATCACCGGCCCGCGCCCCGGGGCCGATTTCGGCTGGCATCTGCTCTACGTCGACCGGTTGTGTCTGGCGCTGCCCCCCGGGCACCGTCTGGCCGGGCGCGCCCGGTTGCGGTTGTCGGCCGCCGCCGATGAACCGTTCATCGGTCTCGGCGAGCACTTCGGACTGCGCCAACTCACCGACGAACTGTGGGCCGAGGACGGTATCGCGCCCGACATCGTGTTCGAGGCCAGTGAAATCCCGGCGATGCAGGGTCTGGTCGCGGCGGGTTTCGGGGTCGCGGTGGTGCCGCTGCCCCGCACGTCGCACGACGGTGCCGACGCCAAGGTCGTGCACGTCCCGCTGACCAACGCCGGCGCCAAACGCGAGGTCGGCCTCGCATGGGCTAGAGGCCGTGAACTGCCACCCGCGGCCGAGCGTTTCGCCGACTTCTTGAAGAAAATTCACGCCCGCCGTTGAGTCAACGGTCACCGCGCACTCAGCAGTGATGCAAAATACGCATGATATTGAGCCAATTCATGTATTGGACACATTGTTTGAGGTGGGCTTAACGTCGGCGCGGTGACGATTCAGCAGCGGCCCGCCGACGGCTGGACCGGTCACGCGCGGGGTTCGGTGCCCTACGGCCGGCTGCTCGCGGCGCTGTTCTGCGCCGGCATCGCCACCTTCGCCCAGCTGTACTCGCCGCAGGCGGTGCTGCCGCTGATTTCCGCCGATCTGCACATGGGCGCGGCCGCTTCGGCACTGATGGTCTCCGCCTCCACGGTGGGGCTGGCGCTCGGCGTCATCCCGTGGTCGACGCTGGCCGACCGGATCGGGCGCGTCAAGGCGATCTCGGTCTCGGTGACGGTCGCGACCGCGGTCGGCCTGCTCGTCCCGTTCGCACCCACCTACCAGCTGCTCCTCGCGGGCCGGTTCCTCGAAGGCCTGCTGATCGGCGGCGTCCCCGCCATCGCAATCGCCTACCTCACCGAGGAGATCAACCCCTCCCACGCCGCCCGAGCCGCCGGCACCTACGTCGCCGGCACCACCATCGGCGGCTTGATGGGCCGGCTGGTGGCCAGCCCGATGGGCGAATGGCTCGGCTGGCGGGTCGGCGTCTTCACCGTCGCGGCGTTGTGCGGCCTGGCGGCCCTGTGCTTCGTCAAGCTCGCTCCGCAACCGCGCGGCTTTGTCCCGTCCAAGCAGGCCGGCGCCAGCTCCGAGGGCAGCCTGGGACAACGGTTGTGGGCCAACCTGCGCTCGCCGCGGCAGTTGGCGCTGTATGCGCAGGGGTTCCTGCTGATGGGCAGCTTCGTGGCGCTCTACAACTTCCTGGGCTTCCGGCTCACCGCCGCACCGTTCTCGTTGCCGTCCTCACTCGTCACCCTGGTGTTCCTGGCCTACCTCGCCGGCACCTGGGCTTCGTCGCGAGCCGGCGCGGAGGCGTCCAGGTTCGGCCGCAGACGGGTGTTGCTGGCGTCCGTGGCGATCATGGCGGCCGGGGTCGTGATCACGCTCAGCGACCACGTCATCGTCGTGCTGGTGGGTCTGGTGATCGCCACCGCCGGTTTCTTTGGCGCGCACGCCATTGCATCCGGTTGGACGGGGCAGGTCGCTCGCGTCGGCAAGGCCCAGGCGTCCTCCCTGTACAACCTGTTCTATTACGCCGGATCCAGCGTCATCGGCTGGTTCGGCGGAGTGGCGTTCGACCAGGCAGGCTGGCCTGCGGTCGCGCTGACCATCGTGGTGCTGGCGGGCGCCGCCACGGCGGTGGCGGCGGTGTTCTTACGGGATTGACACCCGGCGACGAGTTGCGGCCGACGCGGACATCAGGGTTATGGTGACCCGCTATGGCCAACATGGATCGTCGAAGCATGATGGTGTTCTCGGGTCTTGGTTTGCTCGCGGCGGCGGTTCCCGCCGCGCCGGCCCAGGCCTCACCGCAGCGGCCGCAGATACCACCGGCGGCACCTCCGAGCGGTGTGACATACGTGTTCGCGGACGAGTTCGACGGGCCGGCTGGATCGGCGCCGGATGCGTCGAAGTGGACGGTCGCAAAGGCCCGCGAGACCATCCAGGACCCGACCTACTGGGAGCAGCCCGGCCGCATCGGCCAGTACCGCGATGACCGCAAGAACGTCTTCGTCGACGGCAAGTCGAACCTCGTCATCCGCGCCACGAAGGAGGGCGACGGCTACTACGGCGCAAAGCTGGCCAGTGTGTGGGAGGGCGGTGCCGGCCACACCTGGGAGGCGCGCATCAAGTTCAACGCGCTGACCCCCGGCGCCTGGCCGGCCTTCTGGCTGGGCAGCCTGGGGCAGGGCGAGCTCGACATCGTCGAGTGGTACGGCAACGGCAACTGGCCCTCGGCGACCACCGTGCACGCCAAGTCCAACGGCGGTGAGTGGAAGACCCACAACATCCCGCTGGACAGCGGTTGGCACACTTGGCGGGCCCAGTGGGATGCCAACGGTGCCCGCTTCTGGCAGGACTACACCGACGGTGCGAAGCCCTATTTCGAGGTTGCCGCCGGCTCGCTGCCGGACTGGCCGTTCAACCAGCCCAACTACACGATGTTCGTGGTGCTGAACCTCGCGGTCGCGGGCTCCGGCGGAGGCGATCCCAGCGGCGGAAATTATCCGGCCGACATGCTCGTGGACTGGGTCCGCGTCTGGTGATGCGCCGGTGAGCGGCTAGCCCCGGAAACCCGGACCCCGCCGCCGCAGATAGCGCTCGAACTCCGCGGCCAGAGCGTCACCGTCGATCTTGCCCAGAGCCTCGGTCATGTCGACCTCGGCGTCGCCGCGTTCCTCCAGCGACTGGACGTACTCGGCGATCTCGTCGTCCTCGGTAGTCATCTCGGTGACCGCTTCCTCCCACTCCTCGGCCTGCTGCGGCAGATCACCGAGCGGCACCTCGATGTCGAGGACGTCCTCCACGCGGTGCAGCAGTGCGACCGTCGCTTTGGGGTTCGGCGGTTGCGAGACGTAGTGCGGCACCGCGGCCCAGAACGTCACGGCCGGGATCCCGGCGTTGACGCAGGCGTCCTGGAAGACCCCGGCGATGCCGGTCGGACCCTCATATCGGGTCTCCTCCAGGCCGAAGTACTTCGCCGAGTCGGGGGAGTAGGCCGCCCCGGACACTGGCACCGGGCGAGTGTGCGGGGTGTCGGCCAGCAGGGCGCCCAGGATTACCACGGTGTCCACATCGAGCTTGCCGGCGATATCGAGCAACTCCGCACAGAATGTCCGCCAGCGCATGTTCGGCTCGACCCCGTG
>DASUGW010000257.1:0-8731 GCA_036273805.1 Mycobacterium sp. | reverse complement strand
TCGGGCGTGCGGTCCGAGACGGTCTGCCCGCAGCAGCGGCCGGCCGCACAGCAGCGACGGCGTCCGAGCGGACGGGCCGCGTCCTTGCCCTGGGCGCAGCACTGGCACTGCTGGCGCAGCCTGTTCAGCCAGGTCTGCACGTCCCGGACGGAGAGCTTGTCCAGCCGGCGATCGCCCAGGGCGGGCACGATGTAGAGCCGCACGAACATGTCGTAGTTGGCGCACGTCGACGGTGCCAGGTTCGGGTCGACGACGTCGCGCAGCCAGTACGCCAGGTAGGCGGCGACGGTCGGCACGCTGGTGGCGATCGGGCCTCGCCGGGCCTGCTGTTGCAGCGCGATCCACTTGTCGTGCACGGCTTCGCGGGTCTTGGCGTAGACGTACTTGCGTGTCCGGGTGCCGTCGAGGCGGGTGACCCAGCTGTAGGCGGCGAAGCCGGCACGGTAGGGGAAGATCGAGCCTTCGCCGTTGGCCCGAGCGCGGGACCGGGTCGTCACGGGAGCCACTCCTTCGCGCGGCGCTCGACGTACTCGTCGACCCACTCCGGCAGTACGCGGCGGTGCTTGCCGTCCTTGAGAGAGCGCAGCTGGCCGGTGGCTATGAGCATCTTCGTCTTCGACAGGCCGAAGCCGAGCATCGTCGCGACCTCCGCCACGGTGTACCAACGCTTGGTGAGGACAGCCACGCGAGCGATTGGGCGGTCGTCGTCACGAGCCGTCGCGGCGCCGGGACGGACGTTGAAGGTGGTCATCTCGGTTCCTTCCTGGCTCATGCGGCTTGCGGGACGGGTATCGGATCTTGTGTTGCCGAATTAACTGGGTCGGGTCCGGGTGGTCGGGCTCGTGCGTCACGGATGGCTTGTTTCCACTGTTGGCGCAGGGCGATGGTGGTGGAGATGCGGGTCTGGATGTCGGGCACGTCGGGGTCGCTGGGCCGGGCGAGCTCGTAGGTGTAGCGCCGCCGCGGCTGCTCCCCGCCGTCGGTGGTGGTGTCGGGTTGGGTGATCGAGCCGTTGAGGATGGCCCGGACCCAGGCCTGCCGTTCGGCGCGCAAATCAAGCAGGGTCTTGCCGGACCAGCGGCGGGAGATCAGTACCCGGCGGCCGGTGTAGCCGAGACGGCGGCGCTGGTGTGCCTTGCCCTCGCATCGTCCCGGGTGCAGCCCGCGTTCAGCACCCTGGGGCTGCACGCCGTAGAGCAGCCAGTTCGGGCACCCGGGCGAACACGGGGTGAGCTTCAACTCGGCGTGCAGCCGGTCGAGGTGCGCCTGCTGGGGGTCCGACTCGGCCCGAGCGGACTCGGCGATGTCCTTGGTCAGGTACCGGGTCACGTACTCGATCGACCGTCGGGCGTCCTTGCTGCCGACGGCGATGCCGCGGGCGTCGAACCGGCCCAGCCGCACCACATACCCCGGCTCCGCACCCGGCTCGTCCAGGGCGGCGGTCGCCTGCTCCCAGGTGGGCAGCGGTTCGTTGGTGTCGCGGTCGACGTAGCAGTCCTCCTCGGTGTCCCACACCGGCGGGCGTCGAGTGGTGTAGATGCGGTGCTCGGCGCCGAACGGTGGCCACCAGATCTGGTGGTAGGTGGCATCGATGACCTCCCGGATGGTGGTGCGGGGCAGGGTGCCGCGCATGGCGTAGTGCGCGTGCGGGGCCAGCCGTCGCTGGAGTTCGACGCAGCCGGCGTACTGGATCTGCATCCCGGTGGCGCGGCGTAGGTTCTGCCAGAACCTGTCCAACACCTTCGGGAAGAACATGGTGTCCCGCGCCTGCGCGCCGTAGTCATACGTGTCCGGGTCGACCGGGGTGCCCAGCAGCGGATCCTGCTCCCCGTGTAGCTGTCCGCAGCCGCAGGGCTGCATCAGGCCACGGCGGCTGCGGGCTTCGGAGTGCACCGGCCCGTAGGACGGCAAAGTGATGGTCAACAACGTGGATGGCTGGTGCAGGCGCCCGTCCTTGCCCCGGTAGACCTGGCCGACGGTGCGGTGCTCGACCGCCAGCCGGGGCAACTCACCGGCGTCGGTGCGCCGTCTGGTGGAGCGGACGGTGCGGGGTTTCTTGGGGTCGCCGGGGTGGGCGAGCTTTCCCCGGAACTTGTGCGTGGCGAACCACAGGTCGACCTCGTCGATGGCCTTGTCCACCTGGCGCAGCTGGTCGGCGAGTTCGACCGGGTCGGTGACGGTGCGCTCGAGCAGACCGCGCTGAAACGTCAGCTCGATCCGTTCCAGCATCTTGGCCTGGGCTTCGGCCAGGGTGGCCGCGACCGGCCGGACGGGGTCGGTGGTCAGGTGCCAGCCTTCGCGGATCTGCTGCTGACGTGCCCGCCGATTCCGCTCGGCACACGGCTTACAGATCGAGGCGATGGTGGCACCGCACGGGACCTCGACGATGTCGGAGACACCGGTCAGCTCATCAGTACGGCGCAGGACGAGCGGTCGGACACAGACGTGGAACTGCTCCGCGACCTGGGTGAGCATGTCGCGGGTCAGTGGCATCTGCGGCTGTGCCGAACTGGGCGACGCGGCGGTAGGGGTGTCGGGGGTGGTCGTAGACTGGGGGTGCATCGATGGGTCCTTCCACGACAGAGACGGTCGGTGCATCGGCCTCGGCGGGGTAGACACCCACCGGGGCCAATTCCTTGATCACTGCGGCCGTCCCGCCACCCGGCACACCCATGGGGGTTGTCAGGTGGCGGGACACGCCAAGGAAGGCGAGCGATCCGGATGCTCGCCGGCGATGCAGTCGACCAGCGACGCACGCCAACCGGGCCAGTCACCGAGGTGCGGCAGGCGGCCGCGACCAACGCCCGTATCGAAGTCCTCATGGAAGGCCACCGCGGGCCCGTCATCCACGGGTCAGGCGACCCCGTCGCCCCATCACAGTCCGGGGTCCCGATCCGTCGGCGTCTACGCCGCAGGACATCCCGTCGCATTCGAGAGTAGCTACCCCCGCCGACACTCTACCGACACAGTTGTTCGACAGGAACGCTCACCAAATGCACAACAGACCGAAACGTGCAAATAGACCAAACCGAGCGGGGCCTCACTGGCTGAGGTTCGGTCGCACGCTGACACGTACGTGTCACAGATCCGGCCTCACGGCGACCCGGATGATCAAAGATCTGGATACTTGCAGCTCACAGGTGTCAACCATGGGTTGACGTCCGGCCGCGGTTGACGACTCGCGCCATCAGTAAGCCGCCACCACGCGTCCCTGGCGCATCCGTCTTGCTGCGTTGGGGGAAGGCGGCAGACGAAAAACCCGGCCCTCGAAGGGGCCGGGTGGTATGTGCCTCAATTATGGCCCGACGCGGACCGTAGCTGCAAGCACAAGCCTCGCCGAACGGCAGTCACCAGCCTATCGGAGTAGTCAGCGGACCGATCGAAGCCGGCATCTGAGCTGACGTCAGATCCGTCGGCACGAGTTGGTACCACCAGTGACCGCCGACGCCGCGCGTCGGCTGATCACGAAGCGCTCCGGCGAGATAGCTGCGGCTTGGGTTGATCAAGCCGACCGGGATCAGGTCGCGAGCCTGCGCCACCGGAAACGCAAGATCACTATCGTTGCTGATCACGACAGCCGCGTCAATCCTCTGGTACAGCAGATCCAGCAAGAGATGCGCAGCCACGTTAACGTCGGAGCCCTTCTCCTCGCGTCGAGCGACAGTGACCATGAACTGCGCTCCCGGCACGTTCGCGCCCGCGGCGTCCCTAACCTTCACGGGCCAGTCCGCGACTGTGATCATCGGCCTGCCTCTCGGGCCTTCCACCGCCAGTGGAGAGCGAGCTACGCGGTTGACGTAGTACCCCATCTCGATCACGTCGACCGCGTTCGCGGCACGCAACGCCCGCAGATACACCGCCTGGTCACGGGCTCCCGACGGATTGCTCACGCCGTCGATCTGGGCAGTGCAGTAGGTCACCTGGGTGACCTGTGCACTGGACCAGCGCGACTGACCGGCGACGACATTCGTCGAAAGCCGGCGTAGATCCAGCCACCGCCATCCGGGCCGACCTGGACCGCCCATCAGGCCCCGAGCGCCGTAGTACAGGTTGAACCCATCGATGTATACCCCTACGCGCATGGCGACGACCCTAAACGCCCCGACCGACAGCCGTCGTACGGCAGCGGTAAAGCGTCAACTGGAACCGCCACGTAAACGATCAGTCGAAGTACCCCGAAGGACTGATGGGCAGAAGAATGCATCGAGTGGCCTTGGCATACCTGATGCTTGACCGATCATCATCGAGATGCTTGACGCCTAGAGTCGGCGAGTCTGGCTTGACCATCTTCCGGCCGGGAGGGCATTAACCATGCCGGGTCTCTACGACGACATGTTGGCCATCGTGGCTGTGCCCTTGGAGACCCTGGTCGACACGCAGTCGCAGGTGCGCGTCGAAGCGGTCATCGACCTGTGGGATCTGCCCGAATCCGACCGCCAGGTGCTGCGAGCCCACGGCCTACCCGGTGGACCCTTGCTGCACCCAAGCCCACAGGCCGATGCCAGGCCCGCGCTGATGCCCAACGTCGCCGGCGAGTTGGAACGCCGACTCATCTCCGCCGACCAGCGGCTGTACCGGCTGGGCAGCTACGGAACCGATCTGGTGGCGGAGTTCACCATCCACGTCGGCGCGGTCGCCGGCACCGGACAGGTCCTGGGCATCAGGCGAAGCCCGGTGACCACCGAAGACTTCGCCGAGCCGCTGCGTCCGTACTACCCGGACCTCTACCACCCCGCGGTGCACTACTTCAACGCCAGCGTGGCCGCGTTCGTAGAGATCGCATGGCGATGGCATGCCGCCGTTGAACTACTTCGCCGACATGCCGAACCGCACTACTCTGCACCGGTCGACGAGCACGAGGCACACCGTGCCGAGCAGGAACGAGCCCTCGGTGCCTTCCTGGCTGCAATGACCGCACTCGACCCGACCCTGGACCACAACGGCATCACGTCCCTGTGGGTCCAGGCCATCATCGAGGATCCCTGACCCAAAGCGCGGGAACCTGTGTCCCGGTCCCGATAGCGGCGCCCAGCCCCGGTTCCTCCGCACTCGCACGGACGGATCTTGTCAAGCGTCAACCGAGGTACGACAAGGATGCATCGGCTGAGAATGTATTGAGAATGTATTGAGTGGATTGCCGAGTTTCTCTCTAGAAGGTCATCAAGCGCGCGCTACCGCGCGCCGCGCCGCCGTCCGGGCCTGGCGCGCTCTGCCTGCCGGCTCGCGCGCCCGGCCCACGGCTGGCGCGCACGACGTGATGGATGCTTCAGTCGTGGCGACGTCGTCGTCCAGGCCGTGACGATCGCTGTGGGTGCGTGAGCGCCGTCGTGTGTCCGGCGATCGCTGCCGCGCCGGCTGGCGCCGGCTTGCCATCGGACATGCCGGCCGGTGCCCGCGTGAAGACCGACGCTGGTCGGCCAGCGTGACGCTGCCGCCTGGGTTGAGGTCGCACGGCCATCTGCGGTCACCACGTCGGGCCATCTGACCCGGCCGAGATCTTATGCGTCCGGCAAGTACGTCCAAGCGAGTCCGGGTCAGATACGATGTCCTACCGATAAGCCGGACGCCCGTATGTAGTCCTGCCGCGCGCAAACGGAGACCGCCGTGGATCGCCAAACGGTGCAGAGCATCCTTCACCGAGTATTCGCCGACGCCCACCGGCTCGTCGACGTCTTGCAAGAGGCCGAGTCCGCGAGCGCAGCCGTTGATGCGGTAGCCGCGGCGTTCGAGCTTCCACGCGAACATGCCGCGATGGTGCTCGATCAACAGCTTCGGCTCCTCGTTCCTGCCACGCTCAGAGCCAACGATCCGGCCCCCGATTAGCGCTCCAGTGTTCGAGGCAGCTGATGATCCAGGCTACCGACGAGCGATCTACGGCGCCGGCGCGAGGTACGGCTCACACCACGCGTAGGTGCCGGGGTCATCGAGCAGTCCACCAGTAGACGAGATCTTCCAAGAGGTCGACCTCCGCATGGTGTTCTCCTCGGTGGTGTAGATGTCCTCGCCATGGTCGACGGAGGTCTGGAACGTGCCGCTTGGCCAGTAGAACGCGATCAAGCCACTGCCCTTGCCCTCGAGAACGACATAGGCGCCGAGGGGACAACTCGTCGATCCAGTCTTGCTCACGGTCGCATAAGCCGCAGTTGCGGTAGCCGCGAGAAGCGTTACTGCAGCCACCATCGTGACAGTTAGACGTCGCGCCAACATGTCATCCTCCCCGTTGTTGGCTTACATCGAGCGATGCAAGTACGTATCTGCGTGAGCGCATGGTAGCTCTCCGCAAGCGGCCCCGCTGTCCCGAAGCGCGGCGTGGGATCGATCCGCCAGCAACAGCCACACCGCACCCTGACTCCCTTGGTCAAGCGCACACTCATCCTGAAGCGCGTCGACCTGCTGAAGGCACCATGGCCCTGGGCAGCTGCGACGAACCGGTCTGCCACTGAAGGACGTGCCTGGCGATGATGGCGAGATCGCGGCGAACCGGGCCGAGTTGGCTTGCCGACAGGTCAACCCGCAACTGTTGGAAACGCCGACCATCTCGCATGTCTCGGACAGGCGGGACCAAGATCAGTCGGCGCCCGCACGATGGGACCGAAATGCCAGCAGAAAAGTACAGCAGCCGTTGCGGCCGACATCGACCGGAGCCGACGTCCCGCCCAGGTCAGCAGTGGTCAGCAACCCCCGCCAACCGGGTCGCGTGTGGTTCGCATCGAGGGGGTCAGGGGTTCGAATCCCCTCAACTCCACCCAGCTCACAGGCCATCCCGAGATCCTCGGGGTCGCCTTTTGGTCAGTTAGCCACAGCGGTCGTGGATGAACGACTCGCGTGACACGAGCTTGCGGTGGTCGAAGTCAACCGTCTCCAACACCTGGCCTGCTCCGATGTTGGGTAGGTCGTCGGTGGTGAACTTGACCGTGGGTGCCATCGCACCTTCAGGCCCGTGAGCCGACGAGTCGAGGGTGTAGTGATGCCCGGGCTCGATCGACGTCAGCGGGACGACCTTCCAGCCTCCCGGCCCGCTGTCCATTACCCGGATCTTGTCTGATGTGATCTTCCAGCCCGGTCGTGGCGCCCCGAGAAGCTCGACCTCCACCTCCCGAACCGGACTCGGTAGAGTGATCAAGACGGACCACAAATGCAGGTCCGGATCCTGGTCGGCGGTGCCGTCATCGAGGTACAGGTCGACGCCCACAGTTGGTCGACCGCAGGCCGCCACGACGGCAGTCGGCCGCCCATCGATAACAGCCAAGGCCGCGTACTGCACCGGGGCCGGGCCGGTGTAGCAGGCGCCGAGCGACATCCACGCCATGCACACCGCCACCGTGACGGCAACCAAACGCCGCATGGTGGAAATCGTCGATGACCGCCATTGCGCACCGGTCACGGATCGACGTCAAGTGCGCTCACCGAGCGTTCGCGGGATTGTCGTGCCTGTTCGGCATCATCGGGACATGCTCGATGCCGCGGACGAGGCCGACGGCTTTGCCGACTTTCCGGATGTGCGTGAGCATCTGACCGAACTGTTGGCCCGGGGCGAGCCGTCGCTCGAGGATGTGGACTGGGGCCGGTTCCGTCATGCGTACGGGCCCGCCGATGATGTGCCAGGACTGCTGCGCGGACTGTACGACAAGGATGCCAAGCGTGCGTCGGACAGCCTGTCGACGTTGTGGAACAGTGTCCGTCACCAGGGTGGAAGCAGTGCCCCCGCGGCACTGGCCGTACCTTTCCTGCTGCGAGCCGTCTCGGATCCGGCCGTGCACAACCGTCCTGAGCTGTTGCTGCTGGCGGCGGAGGCGGGGCACCGCAACCACTTCGGCGACGATCGGCGAGACAACCTGCTGCGGGTGGAGAATCCGCCGGATGAGCTGTGGATCGACGTGTCGGGCTACCCGGTCCGGTGGACGCTGCAGGCGGCCCGGCGAGCTATTGCCGCGTCGGCGTCGCAGCTCATCGGGCTGCTCGACGACCCCGATCCGGTGCTACGGATCCACGCCGCATACGCATTGGCCACGGCGGCGTCCCCGCCGCCGGCGGTCCGCCGCGCCTTGGGGGCGCGGCTGGATGTGGAGCAAGACGCATCGGTGAGGGTCGGTCTGGTCCTGGCCGTCACCCAGCTGACGATCGAGCAGGGCGGCGATCCCGACCTGGTGACGTGGACGGAGCGACTGTGGACCGGCCAGGACAACCCGGCCGACCTGCGGCTGGCCGGCGCGTTGGCCTGGCTGTGCGCGACATCGGCCCCGCCCTCGCAGCCGCTGCTGGACCTGCTTCAAGCCCAGGCCGGGGCGACGGCAACGGGGTGGTTGTCGCGCGTACCGTGGCCGGACGACATAGACCACCGAGGTGGCCTGGTGGCGTGGCTGGTCTCCTTTCTCGGGGATGCGCTCGACACGCAGGTCCAGGTGATCAGGACCGCGATCGCGCACCGGGAACGCACGGTCGCGGTGTCAGCCTGCCGAGCCGCGTACGACGTCGCCCGGACCTGGCGGACACGGACCGACGACATGCGCGACCTGCTCGCCGGCGTGCTGGACCATCCCGATCACGACGTACGAGTGGTCGCCGCGGACCTGCTGGCTCTCACCGGCGCCGTGTCGACGCCGGTGGCTGACCGGGTAGCCGCCGCGCTGGGCGACCAGGATCCAACCCTGCGAGCGTTGGCGACCAGCACCCTGGCCCACCGCGGCGATGCCCGGGCGGTCGCTCCGCTGGCCGACCTGCTCACGCTGGG
>DASUGW010000256.1:0-8084 GCA_036273805.1 Mycobacterium sp. | reverse complement strand
GAGGGTGTCCGCGACCAGAGCCCGCCGGGTTGTTGCGGCGGCAGCCCGGGGTGGTGTCGTCGGCACGGTGCTGCTGCTGCTCGTCAGCGGGGTCGACGGGGGTTATGCGCACGCAGACCCGGATGCGCTGTGGCAGATCGTCAATGGCCGCTGCGTTCCCGATGAGCATGCGTACCAGGACCCGGCGCCGTGTGCGCAGGTGGTGCCGGGCTCTGGACCGGATCAGGGCTACGCCGTGCTCAAGGCGCTTGAAGGACCGCGGCAGTATCTCTTGATTCCCACCGCGCGAATCGTCGGCATCGAAAGCCCTGTGCTGCAGAACGCTGACGCGCCCAACTATTTCGCTGCCGCTTGGCGGGCCCGCTCGTTCCTCGACGAGCAAGCGGGTGGGGCATTGCCGCGGGACTGGGTGAGCCTGGCCCTCAATTCCGCGTTCGCGCGATCCCAGGACCAGATGCATATTCACATCGACTGCCTGAGCGCTGACGTGCACGAAGCTCTGGCAGCGCACCGCGCCGAAATCGGGCCGACCTGGGCACCGTTTGTTGTGCCGTTGTCCGGTCGCCCGTATAGCGCTATCGCCGTGCCGGGCGAGGACCTCGGCGGGGTCAACCCGGTGGCGCTGCTCGTCGACGGCCTTGACGGCGCGCGAGCCGACATGGCCCGTCGGACCATCGTGGTCGTCGGATCTGTCGCACCCGACGGCCGGCCCGGTTTCGTCGTGCTGGCCGGTCGCGCTGACCCCGCCACCGGCGACCGGGGCGACGGAGAGAAATTGCAGGACCATAATTCGTGTCCGGTGCCGTTGCCTGCGGCATCGTAACGCCGGCAACGGGCTGCCGCGTTTCCCAGGGCCAACGCAATCGAGGTAGCGAGGGGGATTGCCGCGCAGGGAATCTCGGGAGTGGCGTGCTGAAAGTGGCCATCGGATTCGCGTAGCTGACTACGTGTGACTGTCGGGTCACGGCGGCCAATCATGGACTTGGTACTAACCGCACCGGGCAGCTGTCCGGCGTTCCGACAAGGGAGAAACCATGACCACCGTCGCACCACAAACCGCATCGCCTGACCTGGTCCCAACCGGGCCCGCCAACGTATATAACTTGCACGGCAAAGGAATTCACCTGACCTACTTCCCGGACGGCTCGGGCCCGCCCACTTCCGAGGGCCCGGTCAAGTTGATCTACACCGACGCACACCAGTCCACGACGTTTCACGCGGCGCAGGTCGCGGTGGATCACGTAGCGAACTTGGGCACGCTGGTCACCGCAGTCTTGCGGGTCACCACGGACGGCGGGACGACCTCGGTGACGCTGCTGGTCCCGTCGGTGGTGATGCAGGGCGCACAGTCGGAGCAGATCCACACCGAACTGATCACCACAATGCACTTCTCGCCACTGACCGGAATCGGGCGTCCGCAACGCGATGTCTACACTGTGACCCCGGTCAGCGGCACCGCCAGCGTGGTGATCCTGCCGCTTTGAGCACCGACGCTTTCGGCCCCGGCCACGAACCGGGGCCGAAATCGTGTGTGCGCACTTCGGAGCGAAAGCGACTGACGCCCCTGTTCCCGGAGTCGGCGGACGTCGTGTGAACGATGCCGGCCGCGTCAGGGCTATGGCATGTCCGCCATGAACACCGGAATATCGGTGTTCTCGTCGGTGTAGTAGCTTGCGCATACCCGGTGATAGCCGTCAGCGATCTGTAATGCCAGGCCTTTCTCGAGGTCGCCACGGACCAACAGAATGGGCGAAAGTGGTTGACCCTTCTTTATTTTTGTCCTGTCGGCCACCACATGGGCGTTATCGGTAGGGAGCAGCGGCAGCCGAGCGGCCCGCAGTATGTCCTTGGCCTTCTTGTGTTCGACGCTCGCGGTGTGCAGCCGGTCGGTCAGTGCGTTGACCGTCGCCGGGTCGGTGAGCATGCCGAGATAGTCGGCGGCGGCTGGGAAGTCGTGTCCTTCGGGCTTGTCCAGCCAGGTGACGGTGGGCATGTCGGTGCCTTTCATGAGTGCCTCCCCGCGGTTCAGGCGAGGTCGAAGAACGCGCGGTCGGCGGCCGAGGACGCAAGTTTGGGTGCCATCCAGGTGTCGTCGTCTTCCAGACCGTTGAACGGGCTGGGATCCTGGCTCAGGAACGCCCGCCACCGGTAGTGCTCGTAGGCCGAGATGATGTTGACGGTGTAAGCCTCAGCCAGGGCGCGGTCGCCCTTGATCACGATGAAGTTCTCGTCGTTCTTGGCGCTGGCGGAGGTGGAGAAGTTGTGGCTGCCGGTGACGACGGTCGCGTGGTCGGAGAACGGGTCGATGACCAAGACCTTGCTGTGGATGATCGCGTAGCCGACCTGGGACAGGAACTCCTTGCGGGTGACCTCTGCCGCGAAGTTGGCGAACGCGTTCTCGACGCCTTCGGGCTGGATGATGTCCAGTGTCGACTGGTTGGACTGCCCGCCGTTGACCAGGTTGACGTCGACCTTTGATTCGTCACCCGTCCCATTGGGTAGCGAGGAGACCACGCCGCGCACATAGAGGCCCGGATCATTCTGCCGAGCTTGCACATAGGAAAGCACACCTTGGGAGCCCGGCATGAACATCAGGAACAGGATGCCCTGGGTGGCGCTGTCCACGACATCCTTCAGCGCGGCAAGGTCGACTTCCTGATGCGTGCGGGTGAACCACACCGTGGCACCGGAACTGTCCGGCACCGCATGCGCAGTGCTATTGGAATCCACCAGTGTCTTGGGGAAGGTGCTGGCGGCGTCGCGCAATCGGTGCCACTGGTCGAGGTAGATCTGGCCGATCGCCGCGTCGTCGATGAGAAGGCCGTTGTTGAGCTGGGTGCACAGCCCGGTCGGGGTCCAGTTGGTGGAACCGGTCCAGGTGGCCAGCGGTGCACCGCCGGCATCGGTTCGCACCAGGAATTTGTTGTGCCCCAACGCACCTGGCGCGATGAACCGGTCATGTTCACCGACATCGACGCTGGCGGCGAGCAGCTTGGCGCGGGCAGCAGCATTCTCGTCCTGCTGACGGGCCGCTGCGGTGCCAAGACCCTTTGCACTGACGCTGCCGTTGGACAGCACCAGGTGCGCACGCGGGCCCAGGGTGGTCAGTGCATCGACGAGCTCGTTGTCTGAGAGTTCGTAGATCGCGGCGTAGATCTCATCGGTGCCGCCGGCGGCGGAGCGCAGCAGCTCGAGCATGGCCGTGCGTAGTCCGCCGGACAGAAAGGCACGGATGGCCTCCTCGTCGGCGCTATCGATGCCCTGCTTGAATTGTTTTGGAGTGAGCTTGTTTTCGGCAAGATACCGGGCCATGAATTGCGAGATCAGAAAGCCGCGGTTGAAGAACGGCCGGAATCTGGTGCCCTCCGGTGCCGACATGGAAAGCGGTGCGCTCCAGGCACTGGCCTCGTCGGTCATCGGCACCAGTGCGCCGGTGGAGTCACGCAGCATCGGCACCACCTGATAGGACAGGGTGTCGCCTTGGGCCGCGCCGTGATCGGTCCAGGAGAACCGCTGAAACGGCCACACTGTCGACGGTTCGGTCTGCGACACCGCGTCCGGTGCGGGCGGTGTCGTGGACGCGAAGCCCACCCGGTTGGGCAGGACGGCGTCGGTGACCGCACCCGACGCGTCGGTAGTGCGGCGGTTTATAGCGAAGCCGCGGCAGCCCGGGATCGGGGCCGGCACGCTCCAGTACAGCAGTACATCGTCTTCGTTGGCATACACCTGCAGCGTCGTGCTCATCGAAACCCCTCCCTGAGTAGTGCTGGTGACATCGCCGGCACCCCAACCGATGCGCGACGGTGCTGTCGATCCTGCGGAGGGCACACAGCAGTGACACGCGTAGTCGGCTACCCGTGCTGAGCTGTGAGTTTGCTGAAAGCACTTGGGCCGGTGAGGGTTTGCTGCTCGGTGTGGTACGGAATGTCGAGGTGGGGGGCGTAGCGTTCGCCGTGCACCGCGGTGTTGCGCAGCGTCAGGATCCTCGATCGGGTGGATTCGGCGATGGCCGTCGCGGTCCACTCACCGGACCGCGCGGTTGCCCGCACCACGATGGCGGGGTCTCATGTTGACGAGGTCAATCCGCCGGAGGTGCCGGCGAGCCGACGCTGCGCGGTCGGATGATCGGCAGCACTTGCTTTCACTGAGTACAACAACGCCGCGGCGCCAACGCAAACGACGGCGCGATCAGTGCCCCGGCCATGCCGCGGCAACCACCAGCCCTACGGCGGTGGCCGCGAGCACGACAACGGGTACCGGATCCCGCCAGGCCCGCGGGTGCCGCTGCTCCCACCACACCGCGGCTGACCCGCCGATCATCAGCGGTAACGAATGCGCGGCGACCATGGCCAGCATCACCGGGCCGCAGAGCAGGGCGCAGCGCGGCCAGGACCGCAGCCCGCAAGACGCGGCCGAGCGCAGACCGCGCCACCCAGCGGGGGCGATGACCCCGAGGCGGTTACACGTACGCAGCAGTCGCGCCCGCCACACCGACCAGGTGGCCGCCGCGCCGACCAGCAGCCAGGCCGTCGACCACAGCGTTGCCGGCACGCTCGATCCGAGCAACTGGTAGCAAGCACGCACCAGAATGCCGACAGCCAGCCACAGCACCGTGATGGCCCCGATGTACGCGGTCACCGTTCCCGCCCGCCAGCGCCGGAAGCTGGCCCGGCCCACGGCGGCCGCCGACACCGCGTACAGCGGCCACATCATCGCCACCACCATCAGTAGCCAATGCCCACTCCAGGCGGTAAGGCCGTCCAGCGCCTCGTCGGGAATCAGTTGGCCGGGTGCTGGGGAGGCGTCGTTGATAGCAGGCATGGCCATACCAGGCATCGCCATGCCGACCATGTCGTGCATGGGCATCGTGGGGCCGGCCATCCGCGCGTGGGTGTGACTCGGTCCGGTGACCGCGTCGAAGATGAGGGCGGCCCACGCCAGTCCGGCGGCGCCGGACAGCCACCAGCCGGGCCGGGTGCGGGTCAGGCCCCGCAACCGCGCCCGGGTCGCCACGACAGCGGTGCTCATTGCTGCCGGTACACGCTGATCTGGCGGATGCGTATCTCGCGCGCCGAATTCGGTGCGGCGCCGCGAGTGTCGGGCAGAACGTGCACCACCAGCCCTTCACCGGTCCAGCCATCGGCGACAAGGTCACCGATTACCGCCGAGGCATCAATGAGATAGTTGCGCTCCTCATGGGCCGGGGTGCCCGACAGGCCGAAGGTCGCAAACCGGCCGGCGCGATGGGTCGGGGCGCCGGGGTGGGCGGCGACCTCGACGAAGTAGACGTTGTAGCAGTCGACCGGGGCCCGGACCCCGGACAGTTTGATGAGCAGCCCGGCCGGGGTCGCCGGCGGGGCGCCGGCCACCAGCGTGAGCTGATGGCTGTCAAAGGTCAGCGCCCGGTTGGCGCCGGCACTGCCGACCTTGGTGGTCGTCGGTGTCGCGGCGACCGGATGCCACTGGCCATGGGGGCGTGGACCCGGAGCGGCGTCCTCGACTGCCATCATCACTCCCTGTCCTCGGTTCGCGTCGATCTGGGACCGCAAGGACGGCGCGACCGCGGTCACCTCGTAGGCGTAATTCAACGCCGTATCGCTCATGTCGAGCAGCTGATCGATTGAATAGCGGTCGATGGCGTTGGGGCCTCCGAAGGTGAAGTCGGCGCTGTTCCACTCGGTGATGACGCCGGCCGGGATGCCATCCTCGGCAGTCAGTTCGAGTGACCCGGACAAGCCCCGCCAGATCTCCCATAGCCGGTCGATGTTCGAGTGGTGCAACCAGAAGATCGGGTCGCGGGCCGCCAGGCTGGGTGTGCGCATCAGCCCGGTGTCGCCACCGATGTCGACGTGCACGAAGTCGTGCGGAAGCTGTTCGAGCATGCCATGGGTCGGTTCGGGTCCAGTGACGCCGCCGAAACCCTGTGTCGGGTCGTCGACGAACAGGGTCTCCGAAAGCGCTGAGACGATGTCGACGTCCTCGGCTACGGGCTGGCCGGGCCGGTCGGTGGCGTCCAGGAAAAGCGGGTTGGGCACCGATGCGCCGTCGACAGTGCGGGTCGGCACGGTGAACTCCGGCGGTATCTGCGTCGCGTTGGGGTTGGCCGGGTCGGAGTAGTCCCAGTACGGCAGCGCCCAATTGTCGTCACCGAGGTGAGCGGACACGATCTTCTCGAACCAACGCAGGTAGCCGCGGTGCCATGGCAGGAAGAAATGGCTGCCATGCGCGCACTGGTTCCACCACGGGCTGGCCGGGGTGCCCGGCGGAGTGCCGTGGGTGTTTGCCGCCCACAGCCACGAATTGACTTGTGTGGCAGGCAGACTCTGCATTGCTGCAACCGCACGGGCGTAACCGTCGAGCACCGGATGCCACGGCTGGGTCTGGGCGGCCTGCGCCGTCTTGACCGATAGGCCCCACACGTCGTGTCGGATCCGAGCATTCGCCATGACCGCCCCCAGAGTCTGTCGCGGACCGGCGGATCACCGCGCCGGCATCCAGACCATCGTCATCGTGCCGGCGCCGGCGCACGTGAGTAGCTGACTACCTCATTGCCGCAGGCCGCGGTTCAGCGCATTCGCAGACCCCGCTTGCTCACCCATAGACAGGCGACCGCGGACGCACATGCCCATACCCCCAGCGCGATGCCGAGATGGACGAAGCTCTTGGTATCGCGGCCCAGCACCGGCCCGATCGCCGCGGGAACTTGCGCCCACAGCAGACGGTGGCCCAGACCGTCCATCGGGTCGGCGACGTAGTACAGCCCGTAAGGCAGTGACAGTGCAACCAGCCACCACATCAGTTGGCCGCCGCCGCGCCGGCGCCATCGCCGAATCATCGGCACCGATGCCACCGGCAACAGCACCGAAACCGCATTACCCACCCCGATCCAGGACACGATCGGTACGGCCACATTCGGAATCGTGACGGCCAGGCGCGCCGGCGTCTCGCGTATGAGCGTCAGGACCATTGCTGCCGTCAGCGTGGGTAGGCCGACGACGACGAGGAGGGCCAGGTTCTTGATCGCCAGGATGCGCGCCAGCGAAGTTCCCTCGGACAGGCCCCGCAGCACCCGATGATGGTCAGCGCCAAGCAAGTTGGTGGTAGTGACGTCGGCGAGGATGAACGACGAGAAGTAGGTGCCCACCAGGATCACCCAATCCTGGTGACGCCCGTGCGGGGTCAGTGGCTGCACCGCCAGCACCGCCGCCGCGAGCAGCAGATTCGCAAGAACTCCGAGCAGCCAGGTGAACGGAGGCGTGAAGGCCCACCGGATCTCGGCGCGCACGGCCGCCCAGAACGGCCGACTGAAGTCGTTGGCGGCGTGGCGGGCTCTGGCAGGCCGCGCCGACGACGCCCGCATCATGGCGCGGGTGAGCGTCGCGCGCCAGGTGCGGGGCGCGGGAAGTGTCACGATCTACTCCCACCACGTCGAGGACTCTTGGTGACCCTATCGAGGCGCGACCTCGGTATGGACCCCCGACACCGAATGTTGCCCTGGCTGCGTTCTGAGCGTTGCGTAGCGCCATCGAGGCGACCGCCGACGGCTTGACATTGCATCCAGGGCGGAGATTCCGCCGATCTGCCGCCCAGGATGCAATGTCAACTGGATCGACGGCCGTGTCGGCGGCATCCTGACGCCACGGCTGCAAGGCCGATCGCGTGGGGGACTCGCGCGGAGTCAGTTGTCGTGATGCCCGGGACGCTCTTCGAGGCGATAGTCCGCGGCAGCGGCGGCAACGGTGATGCCATGGCCGGGCCCGCGGTTTTCCGGCGTCAACATTCCGCACGACGGTGTGGGCACGCCATCGAAGATGATCGATTCCAGTCGGGCGTGGTCGACGAAGTATTCGATGTGGCGCAGGTGTTGCACAGCTGCTGCCACGGGAGCATGTATCGCCGGGGCGCAATGGGCCGACACGTCCAGATGGTGGGCCGCCGCGAATGCCGCTGCCGCCTGCCATCCGGTGTAGCCCCCGCAGCGGGTCGCATCGAGCTGCAAGCAGTCCACGACCGGCGCCAAGAGCCGAGCATCGTCGAGTGTGTTTACGTACTCACCGGCGGCCACATCGGCGCGGACGGCTGCT
>DASUGW010000255.1:0-42117 GCA_036273805.1 Mycobacterium sp. | reverse complement strand
TGGTGGGCCGCATCGTGCCGCGGCACTGGGTGTTGCTGATCGGCGTTGACGCGGACGCCCGGTTCCAGTGTTATGAGCCGTCCTCGGGTGAGCTGCGCACGATCTCCGCGTCGGACATCAGGCTCGGCCAACTTGATCGGGTGGGATTCCCGCGGGCCTTCGCCGTCGTCGCGCCGGAACGCGCATGGTGACCAACGGACGCGAAAATATGTGGCGAGAAACGTGATTCAGGCGTCAACGGGAGGCCGTGATCAGGCCGACGCAGGCCCTGACCGCGGTGTCGGCGATGCCGCGGATGCCCTCGCCGTCCTCCATCGTGACGGCAGTCAACTCCCGGAGGCCGCCCAGCAGGATCAGCGCGGTGGCGCGTGACACCGTGGGCAACTGGGCGCGCCGGAAGCCGGGGCTGGAGGTGATGTCGATCAGCAGATCGGTGAAGCGGTCCATGCCCTGGCGTTGCATCGGCCGTGCTTCGTATCCCAGCGCCGGGAAGTCGCGAATCCAGGTCACTGTGACGGCCGGTCGGCCCTCGATCGCGGTGAGGTAGGAATCCACGGCCTGTTCGACCTGGACCAGCCAGTCGGCGTCCGGGTCAACCCCGGCACGGATGGTGGCGATGATCCGGGCGTTGTCGCTTTCCAGGAGGTCCATCAGGCAGGCTTCCTTGCTGGCGAAGTGCGCGTAGAAAGTCCGTTTGGAGGTTTTGGCGTAGCGCACGATATCCGCGACGGTGGTTTCCCGGTACCCGCGCTGCGCGATGCCCTCGGCCAGGCCATCGAGCAGACGCTCGCGAAACGGATCGGCGCCGTGGGATTCGCGGGCCGTCACGTTCGGTGCAGCGGTGTGGGTGTGGGTGACCGGCATTCGGCGCGTCCTCCAAAATCCTTGCCTCGTCTGGTACCACCCGGTACCGTACGTCACAACCCCCGTGGTACGCAGACGTACCGCGAGCGAACTGGGAGGCGCCCGTCATGGCCGGAACCACCGTGAAACCCGACCTCAGTGCACCGGTCGGCGGAGTGAACATCCCGCCGTCCCCGCGCCTGCCGAAGCTGCTGCAAGCCGTTGGATACGGATTCTTCCGCCGCCAGACCATCACGAAGCTGACCGCCAGCTACGGCGAAGCGTTCACGCTGCGGGTTCCGATGTGGGGCAAGATGGTCGTGATCACCGACCCGGCACTGGCCAAGCAGGTGTTTTCGGCCAGCCCCGAGGACCTGGGCAACATCCAGCCCAACCTGAGCCGGCTGTTCGGGCCCGGTTCGGTGTTTGCGCTCGAAGGTGCCGAGCACCGCCGCCGCCGCAAGCTACTGACACCGCCGTTTCACGGCAAGGCCATGAAGAACTACGAAGGCATCGTGGAGGAGGAGACGCTGCGCGAGGCCGCGTCATGGCCGGAGGGTCGTGAGTTCGAAACCCTGGAACCGATGATGCGGATCACGCTCAACATCATCCTGCGCGCCATATTCGGCGCCGGCGGCGCGGAGTTGGAGACGCTGCGCCGCATCATCCCGCCGTGGGTGACACTGGGTTCGCGTCTGGTCATCGTGCCCGCGCCTCGGCGCGACTTCGGCCGGTTCGATCCCTGGAGGCGACTCGCCGGTTACCGCCGGCAATACGACGAGGTGATCGACACCCTAATCGGGCAGGCGCAGGCCGACCCTGACGCCGACCAGCGCACCGACATCCTCGGGCTACTGCTGCGCAGTACCTATGAGGACGGAACGCCCATGTCGCGCAGCGAGATCGGCGACGAACTTCTGACGCTGCTCGCCGCCGGCCACGAGACCACGGCGTCCACCCTGGCGTGGGCGTTCGAGCGGATTTCCCGGCATCCCGACGTGCTGGCCCGGCTGGTTGCCGAAGCGGACACCGACGAGAACCAGTACCGTCAGGCCACCATTCTCGAGGTGCAGCGCAACCGCACCGTGATCGACTTCGCCGGGCGCCATGTCTACGCACCCAGCATCCAGCTGGGTAAATGGGTTATCCCGCAGGGCTATTCGGTATCGGTGGCATTAGGGCAGGCGCACATCAATGCTGCCGAGTTCCCCGACCCGCAACGGTTCGACCCGCAACGCTTCATGGGTGAGCGCCCCAACGTGTTCGCCTGGATTCCGTTCGGCGGCGGAACCCGCCGCTGCGTAGGCGCGGCGTTCGCCAACATGGAGATGGACGTCGTGTTGCGAACGGTATTGCGGCACTTCACCATCCAGACCACCACCGCCCCCGATGAGAAGTGCCACAACCGCGGCGTGGCGTTCACCCCGAAGAAGGGTGGACGGGTGACGCTGCGCCGCCGGGCGCGCTAGATCGGGGTACTTCGTTCACCGCGAGCGTCCGTGTTTGTACGCCGCGCGCGGCGTGTCACCGTACAAACACGGACGCTCGAGCCAAAGGGGGTAGCTCGGGGCAAAAGGGAGGTTGGCTCAGACGGATTCGCGCTTGGGCAGCTTCCAGCCCGGGCGCGGGAAATGGCAGGTGTACCCGTTGGGGATCCGCAACAGGTAATCCTGATGCTCGGGCTCGGCCTCCCAGAAGTCGACCTCCGGTGTCACCTCGGTGACCACCGCGCCCGGCCACAGCCCGGACGCCTCGACGTCGGCGATGGTGTCGAGCGCAACCTGCTTCTGCTCGTCGTCGGTATAGAAGATCGCCGAACGGTAGCTGGTCCCGACATCGTTGCCCTGCCGGTTCTTGGTCGTCGGGTCATGGATCTGGAAGAAGAACTCCAGAATGTCGCGGAAAGTGGTCTGGGTCGGGTCGAAGACGATCTCGACGGCCTCGGCGTGACCGGGGTGATTGCGGTAGGTCGCGTACGCGTTCTGCCCGCCGGTATAGCCCACCCGGGTGGACAGCACACCGGGCTGGCGACGAATCAGATCCTGCATACCCCAGAAGCAGCCGCCGGCGAGGATGGCCTTCTGCGACGGTGACGTCATGGTGAACCTCCTTGTCGCTGGTTGTCTGTATGTAACCACGTGAGTGCCCAGATAGTTCCGCGTCCACGGTCTCGACAAACCTCACTAGAACGTGTTCTAGTGCTGGATGTGACGGCGCAGGAATTCTCCCGGGAAGAGTTGGTGGCCGCCTTCGAGAAGTTCGAGCAGACGGTTGACAGTGCCGCCCGCAGCCAGGACTGGGATGCCTGGGTGGAGCACTACACCGACGACGTCGACTACATCGAACACGCGGCCGGCACCATGAAAGGCCGCGACGAGGTGCGTACCTGGATACGCCGCACCATGTCGACATTCCCGGGCAGCTACATGACCCACTTCCCCTCGCTGTGGACGGTGTACGACCCGCCGACCGGCCGGGTGATCACCGAACTGGACAACCCGATGCGCGACCCCGGCGACGGCAGCACCATCAGCGCCACCAACATCTCCATCGTCACCTACGCCGGCGACGGGATGTGGCGACGGCAAGAAGACATCTACAACCCGCTGAAGTTCGTCGAGGCCTCCATCCAGTGGTGCCGCAAGGCAGCAGAACTCGGCACCCTCGATGACGAGGCCGCGGAATGGTTCGCCAAATACGGCGGTGGCCGGTGAGCGCGAAACTGGTCATCGGAGCCAACGGCTATCTGGGCTCGCATGTCACCCGCCAGCTGGTGAGCGCCGGCGAGGACGTGCGAGTGATGGTGCGTGCGAACGCCAACACCGTGAGCATCGACGACCTTCAAGTGACCCGCTTTGTCGGCGACATCTTCGACCTCGACACCGTGCGCGCGGCCATGGACGGGGTCGACGTCGTCTACTACTGCGTCGTCGACACCCGGGCCTGGCTGCGCGATCCGTCGCCGCTGTTCCGCACCAACGTCGAAGGCCTGCGGGGTGTGCTGGACGTCGCCGCCGAGTACGCCGCCGCCGGTGCGCTCGAGAAGTTCGTGTTCACCAGCAGCTATTCCACCGTCGGCCGCAAGAAGGGCCGGGTGGCCACCGAGGACGACGTGATCGACCGCCGCGGGCTGACCGCCTACGTTCAGTCCCGGGTACAGGCAGAGGATCTGGTGCTCGAATATGCCCGTGACCGCGGGCTGCCTGCGGTGGCCATGTGCGTATCGACCACCTACGGCCGTGGTGACTACGGCATGACTCCGCACGGAGCGCTGATCGCCGGCACAGTGTTCGGGAAGATGCCGTTCGTCTTGGACAAGATCGAACTGGAGGCCGTCGGCGTCGAGGACGCCGCTCGTGCGCTGATTCTCGCGGGCGAGCGTGGCGTTCCGGGGCAGCGGTATCTGATCTCCGAGCGGATGATCAGCAACCGCGAGGTCATCGAGACCGCCGCCGCCGAGGTGGGTGTCGCCCCGCCCAAGCGGTCCATTCCGGTGCCGGCGCTGTATCTGATGGGTGCCTTCGGGTCCGTGCGCGCGCGGCTGCGTGGCACCGATGAACACCTCACGTTGCCATCGGTGCGGTTGATGCGGGCGGAGGCGCCGGTGGACTGCACCAAGGCGCGCCGCGAACTCGGCTGGCAGCCCCGGCCGGTGGCCGATTCGGTGCGCGAAGCCGCCCGTTTCTGGGACGAGATGCGATCCGCCAGACGGAAGGCCAAGACAGGCTGAACTCTGGGCGCTATCTCACCGTATCCATTTCGTGAACGTCGAGGAGAGGGGCCATCGGTGAGTCAGATCAGAAAATCTGCCGCCGCCGCAGCTGCGGCGGTTGCGCTGCTGACGGCCACGGCATGCGGTGGAACGGCCAGTCATAAGGCGGACGTTCCTACGACCACCGCTGCGGCCGGGCCGCCCGCCGCCACCATCACGATCGACAACTTCATGTTCGGCAGTCCAGCATCGGTTCCCGCCGGCGCCACGATCGCGGTGAAGAACTCCGACCCGGCTGAACATTCGGTGACGGCGGACTCGGGCGGCGTGTTCGACGTTGATGTGGACGCCAACGGGAAGGCCACGTTCACCGCGCCGTCGAAGCCGGGTTCTTACCCCTATCACTGCTCGTATCACCCGATGATGCACGGAACGCTCGTCGTTGGCTGACGCCGTTATTCTCGGCGTAGTGGAAAAGATCCGAATCGACCTCACGGGCCCGCCGCAGACCATGCTGGCCACGCTGTACGCCAAAGCTCTGGATGCCGATGCGCCACATTCGGTCCTGCACGACCAATGGGCAAAGACGGCGGTCTCCCGCATCGACTACGACTGGTCGCGCACCACCATCACCGCGCGCAATGCGCCCGGTGTGGCATTGCGCTCGGCCCACTTCGACCACTGGACCCGGCAGTTCCTCGCCGTGCACGACCGCGCGACCGTCGTGCACCTGGGCTGCGGGCTGGATGCCCGGGCGTTTCGGATCGACCCGGGACCGGATGTCGAGTGGTTCGATGTGGACCACCCGCAGGTGATTGCGCTGCGCAAGCAGATCTATCCCGAGCGCGCGCACTACACCACGATCGCGGCGTCGGTCACCGATCCCGACTGGTTGACCGGACTGCCCGCCGACCGGCCGGCGCTGATCCTCGGTGAGGGACTGACGATGTACCTGACCGAGGCCGACGGGCTGGCATTGCTGCGCCGCGTGGTCGATTATTTCCCTTCCGGGGAAATCCAATTCGATGCATTCAGCCGTTTCGGCATCCGCTTTCAGATCGTCAACGGGGTCGTCCGGCGGTCCGGCTCGACGCTGCATTGGGCCATCGAGAAGGCGTCGGATATCACCGACACCATCCCGGGTGTGCGGGCACTGGTGGTCGAGCCGGTGTTCGACGCGCACGGCTTCGACGAACTCGGGGCGGGATATCGGTCGATCGCCCGGCTGATGTCGCGCACTCCAGTGCTGCGCACCATGTCCACGTACCACCGCTACGCCTTCGGACAGCCGTGATGTCCTGACAAGATGGGCTCCATGGCAAAGACCACCGCGGCGGTCAACGGCCACGTGTCGCATTGGTTCGCCGAGCTTCCCACTCCGCGAGCCGGGTTGCCCGGTGACCGGGATGCCGACGTCTGCATCGTCGGCGCCGGCTACACCGGTTTGTGGGCGGCGTACTACCTGAAGCTGGCGGACCCGTCGCTGCGCATCGCCGTTGTCGAGGCGCGCTTCGCGGGCTTCGGGGCCTCGGGCCGCAACGGCGGCTGGCTGTCGGGCCTGGCGCCGGGCCACCGGACGCTGCTGGCCCGCAAGCATGGCCGCCAGAGTGTCATCGACTGGCAGGGCGCCCTCAACGACGCCGTCGACGAGGTCATCGCGGTGAGTGCGCGCGAAGGCATCGACGCCGATATCGTCAAAGGCGGCAACCTGGAGATCGCGCGCAACGAGCCTCAGGTCCAGAGACTGCGCGCACAGGTCGACGAAGACCGTTCATGGGGCGAGGAAGACACCCACCTGCTGTCCAAAGATGAAGCGCTGCAACGGGTCAATGCCCCAGGCCTGCTGCTGGGCGCCTACACACCGCATTGTGCACGCATACAGCCGGCGAAGCTGGTGCGCGGTCTGGCCGACACCGTCGAGCGGCTCGGCGTGACCGTCTATGAGCAGACTCCGGTGACCGCGATCCACCCGGGCCGGGCAGTTACCGCGCACGGATCCGTGCGCGCCCCGATCGTCTTGCGGGCGACCGAGGGATTCACCGCGATGCTGCCCGGGCTCAAACGGCGCTGGCTGCCGATGAACAGCGCGATGGTCGCCACCGACCCGCTGCCCGCCGACATCTGGGATTCCATCGGTTGGGCGGGCCGAGAAACGCTGGGGGACACCGCACACGGTTTCTTCTACGCGCAGCGCACCGCGGACGACCGGATCGCCATCGGCGGCCGGGCCACACCATACCGGTACGGTTCGCGCATCGACCGTGACGGCGAGGTCGGTGCGGCCACCGTCGCCTTCCTCACCGGGGTTATGCATGGTCTGTTGCCGCAGACGCGGCAGACGCGCATCGCTCACGGTTGGTGCGGGGCGCTGGCCGTGCCCCGGGACTGGTCGGCCGGCGTAGCACTCGACCGTGCGAGCGGTCTCGGCTGGGCCGGCGGCTATGTCGGCCACGGTGTCACGGCGACGAACCTGGCCGGGCGGACGCTGGCCGACCTGGTGCTCGGGCACGACACCGCGTTGACCGCCATGCCGTGGGTCGGGCATCGCAGCCGCCAGTGGGAGCCGGAACCGTTGCGGTGGTTGGGGGTTCGTGGCATGTACTCCGCGTACAAGATCGCCGACCGGCACGAGTCGCGGGGGCGGGCCACCACGTCGCCCATCGCGGTTATCGCCGATGCGATAGCCCGACGCCCGTAAGTGGATTGACAGTTAATGTACAGCGATAACTCAGCAATTTGTCTGAGTTGCAAAGGATTTGCTGCGCCAGCAGGAACGCTGTGTCAATCTGACCGCTATGTCTGAGGTTCTCGAGCACATTTCGCACCCACACCTACGTCACCGGCCGGCCGGTCCGCCAACCATCGCCGAGGCGGCGAAGAAAGTGCACGGGACGGGGCCGGTGGGCCGTTTCAATGCCTGGTTCGGCCTGAAGATCACCGATGTTGTCGGAACCATGTGGGCGGCTTACCTTTTCGCAGCCCTCGCACTCATCAGTGCCCCCGCTGCTCTCCGCAGCCACGACCTGATCACGATCGTCGCGTGGGTTGCGCAGACGTTCCTGCAGTTGGTGCTGCTGCCGATCATCATCGTCGGCCAGAACATTCAGGCCAAGGGTGCTGACGACCGGGCTGAGGCGACCTACAGCGATGCGCAGGACATCCTCACCAGAACCGAGACCATCCAGCAGCATCTTTTGGAACAGGATGATCAGATCAAGGACATCCTCGACAAATTGCTCAAGCTGAAAGCCCAGGCCGAGTGATCAGGAGGCCGTCGCTTCGGCACGGTCCTTGAGACGCTGCAGAGTCAACCGGATGTGCTCGGTGTTCGCGGCGTCGCGATCGGCCACCCCGGTGAGGCGGTATGCGATTCGCTTGAGCCACCACGGCCGGTAGTCCCACATGCTCTCGGTGACGTGGCACCCGCCGTCACTTTCGGCAACCTCGTAACGCCAGTGCGCGATCTTGACCGGTCCGCTCGTCACATCCCAGGCGAAGGCGACCCCCGGGTTGGCGGTGGTCACGGTGCACGTCGTCGTCCACGTGTGGCTGCCGCTGCGGTTGGCACCCCGGAACACCGCACCCGCGCGAGCCGCATCGCCGCGGGTCCACTGCATCGAGGTGGTCTCCTCGGCCAGTTCGGCCAGCGTCGGGAGATCGGTGATCAGCGCGTACACCGCCTCGGCGGGGGCGCCAATGCGGACTTCGTCGGTGACGGCGGGCGCGTTCGATGCGGGCATTCCCGCAGTCTAAGCAATGGCCGGGAATCGTTTGGGTGGTACAGCGTTGCAACCGTCATGACTGACGGTGCATCATCTCGATCCGAACGTCCACAGCTGGCGCCGACTGCTGAGCACCCGATTACGCTCACCCCGACCGGTGGGCGCGTGGTGGTGCGGGCGGGCGCTGCGGTGATCGCGGACACCCACGCGGCACTCACCCTGCAGGAGTCTGATTACCCTGCAGTGCAATACATTCCGCTCTCTGATGTGGATCAAGGCAAACTGGTCCGCTCCGCGCACACCACGTACTGCCCATACAAGGGTGAGGCCGGCTACTACGGCCTGGTGGTCGACGAGGACGTCATCGCCGATGCGGTATGGGAGTACCAGCAGCCCTATCCTGCGGTGGGGGCGATCGCCGGGCATGTTGCCTTCTACCCGGACCGGGCCGACATCGTCGTCAGTCGATGAGGTCGCCGAAGGCTTGCTCTACGAGCCGGGTGTCGCCGTACTCACGCAGGGCTGTGATCAGGCCATCGCGGGTCTCGAATACGAAGACGATGGGCGTGTCATAGCGGACGCCGGCGGCGGTCACGCCGTGTGGTTGCGCTTCGACTACGACGTTCTGGCCCTCGTTGAGGCAGTTGAGCAGTTCGAACTCGACTTCGATGATGCCCGCAAGCCGCTCGGTGATGCCGCGCAGCGTGGCCTTGTCGCAGATGCGCCGCATGGTGTTGTTCCAATAGGTGAAGTCGTCGCTGAGCAGTGCGAATCCCTCGTCGAGATCGCCATCCTCGGTCAGGTTCTGCAGGAACATCCACGCCAGCTCGGCCTGGGGGTCGTCGAACGGCGTGGTCACGGCACATATCCTTTCGTCGCGTCTGCGCGTCGTCAACGACAGCGACTACCGTTGGCGCGGTAAACAACCCTCATTGTGCCGAACCGGCGGAACGAACCGTGGCCTTTCCCGGGCCTGCCAGCCCAGGGGCGACGCTGGCTCCGTTGCGGCGTGGCTCCGGCGACCCGACATTCCAGATGGCGACCGACGGTGCGATCTGGCGTACCACCCTGCTCGATTCGGGCGCGGTCAGCACGCGCGTCTTCCGCACCGGCGTGGCATCGGTAAGCGCACAGGCGTGGGGGCCGGGCGCCGCGGAATTCCTTGAGGCGCTGCCGGCCTACCTCGGCGTGGACGACGACTGGTCGGATTTCACGCCGACAGAACCCGTGGTGGTCGAGGCGGCGCGCCGGGCCGCGCATTTACGCCTGGGCCGTACCGGCCGGGTGCTCGAGGCGGTGATCCCGGCGATCATCGAACAGCGGGTGCCCGGCGCCGACGCATTCCGGGCGTGGCGGCAGCTGCTGAACAAATACGGGACGCCGGCACCGGGGCCGGCGCCGGCGCGCATGCGGGTGTTCCCACCGGCAGAGGTTTGGCGTCACATCCCGTCCTGGGAGTACCACCGTGCCAACGTCGATCCGGGTCGTGCGCGCACCGTGGTCGGCTGCGCGCAGCGGGCGGCGGCGCTGGAACGGTTGACGGCCCGCACCCCGGCCGCGGCGCGAGAGGCGTTGACCTCACTGCCGGGAGTGGGAGTGTGGACGGCGGCGGAGGTTGCGCAGCGGGCCTTCGGCGACGCCGATGCGCTATCCGTCGGGGACTACCACGTGCCGAAGATGATCGGTTGGACGTTGGTGGGCCACCCGATGGACGACGACGCAATGGTGCGACTCCTCGAGCCGATGCACCCGCATCGGCACCGGGTGGTGCGGTTGCTCGAGGTGAGCGGCCTGGCCTATGAACCGCGCCGCGGGCCACGGTTACCGGTACAGCACATTCACGCCCTGTGAGGTGGTGTTTGCGTCCGATGGACTCGGGTATGCGTCCTTCACCGATGTGAAGGAGGGAACGAATGACGAGCCAGTTCACCATCCCCGGACTGACCGACAAGCAGGGCGCACAGCTCGCGCTGGTTCGCGGCGACGCCGATGAGGTTGCCGAACGCATTGCTGCACTGGGATTTTCGCCGCAGAGCATTCCGGGAGCGATCATTCGAGACCGCGACTGGGACGACTACTCGGTGGGCGTGTCAATGTGCAGGCGCACCTGGCGGCCCTCAACGTCGTCTACAACGGCGTGATCCGTTAAGGCGCGGTGGCCAAGGCGCGTTCGAACGGCAGGCGATCGGCGGGTGGCGCCCACCCGTTGGTGACTGCGGTTCGTTCGGGAATCAAACTGGCTTGCAGCGCTATTCAGTGGCTTTGATGCGAACGCGCTCGGCCGCCGCGGTCTCTCGGTTGAGACGCTGTGCGCGGTAGATCGACACCGGCGTGCGATCAATGACCAGGTAAGCGATTCCGACGCCGATGATGGCCGCGGGGATCACCGAGAACGAGCCCGTCATCTCGGCGACCATGATCATCACCGCCAGCGGTGCGTGGGCGACGCTGCCGAAGCACGCCATCATCGCGACGATGACGAACACCGCTGGACTGTGCGGCACACCGGGCAACCCACTCAGTTCGGCGAGTCGCCAGACAGCCGCCCCGACGAAGGCGCCGATGACGATGCCGGGGCCGAAGATGCCACCGGAGCCTCCGGTACCTATCGACAGCGATGTCGCCACGATCTTGGCGACCGGCAGCAGGACGACGATCCACAGCGGGATCGTCAGCAGCGCGCCTCGGTCGAGTGCGAGTTGAACCCAGCCATAACCGCTGGATAGCACCTGGGGGATGGCCAGCGCGAGCAGACCGACCAGCAGTCCGCCGATGGTCGGTTTGAGTACCTGACCGCCGGGGATTGCCATGCGATCCGTCAGGTTCACGGTGCCGTAGAAAATCCGGGCGTAGAGATAACCGATTGCGGCCGAGGCGATTCCGATGAGGAGGAACCACGGCAGCTGGGCCGGGTTCAGGACATAGCCCGGTTCGACCCACCCGAACAGCGGCTCGAATCCCAGGATCGAGCCCAGGACCGCATACGCGGTGCCGGACGTGATGAATCCGGGGATGAGCGCCCGATAGTCGAAGTCTTCCCGGTAGATCACGGATGCCGCGAGGACCGCCCCGCCGAGGGGGGCGCCGAAGATGGCACCGATACCCGAACCGATGCCGAGCGACACCGCGATACGGCCGTCAGAATCCGACAGGTCCAGCCATCGGGCCAGCAGGGAGCCGAACCCCGCGGAGATCTGTGCGGTGGGGCCTTCGCGACCGGCGGAGCCACCGGAGCCGATGGTCAGTGCGCTCGAGATCATCTTCACCAGGACGACCCGGCCGCGGATGGCCCGGGGATCGGTGTGCACCGCCTCGATCGCGTTATCGGTTCCGTGCCCCTTGGCCTCCGGGGCGAAGGCCGCGACGATCGATGCGGAAACCAGCGCGCCCAGGGTCGTCACCAACGGAATCGCCCACGGCCGGCTGAAGTGCGCCGATCCGGGGTCGCCGCCGTCAGCGTGCGCGGTCGGTACGTGGTAGCCACCGAGGTAGCCGAGCAGGAAGTCGGTGGTGTACTTCAGCGCAAGGTAGAACACGACCGCGCCCAGTCCGGCGATGACGCCGATCGCGACGCCGAGAATCAGCCACTTACGCAGGTAGCCGGACGCACGTATGAAGTTGCCGAGCCATCCGCCTGACATATTGGCAGATGTTAGCGGCTATCTCAGGCGTCGAGATCCTTCTCGACCAGCGCGGCGATTTCGTCGAGCACGGCGGCATTGTCTGAGGTCACCGTGACCTGAGCGCCCTTTCCGGCGCCCAGCGTCATGATCATCAGCGCCGAGCCGGCGTCCACCGGTTCGCCGCCGTCGACGGACAGCGTGACCTCGGCTCCGGAGTTGGTGACGGCCTCGGAGATGACAGCCGCGGGACGGGCGTGCAGGCCGACGGCGGACCCGACGGTAACGGTCTTGCTGGGCATCTCTGCTGTGCTCCTCACTGGTGTTCGCGCCATTGCCTTCGCGCCGACATCGACGTTGTGCACATACCTTCTCGCACTAACTCGCCGAAACCGACGTTTCGGCGAATTTTACCGAGTCACTGGACTTTCCGGTGAACTGTTTGGCCGCGACGACGCACACTGCGCCGACGACGGTGCCGGCGACGAGCGCGACGAGGAACCACAGCAGGTTGCCGATCGCGAAGAACACGAAGATGCCGCCGTGCGGTGCGCGCAGGGTGACGTCGAACGCCATGACCAAGGCGCCGGTGACCGCACCGCCGGCCATCATCGACGGGATCACCCGCAGCGGGTCGGCGGCGGCGAACGGAATGGCGCCCTCGGAGATGAACGATGCACCGAGAAGCCAGGCGGCCCGGCCGTTCTCGCGTTCAGGTTCGCTGAACAGCTGCGGCCGGACGGTGGTGGCCAGCGCCATCGCCAGCGGCGGAACCATGCCCGCGGCCATGACGGCGGCCATGATCCGGAGCGAGGCGACATCGGTCACCGACAGGCCCGCCGTGGCGAATGCATAGGCGGCCTTGTTCACCGGGCCGCCGAGGTCGAAGCACATCATCAGGCCCAGGATGACGCCCAGGATGATCACCGATGTGCCAGTCAGCCCGTTGAGCCAGTGCGTCAGCCCGCTGGTGATGGCGGCCAGCGGTCGGCCCAGCAGTAGGAACATCAGCAGACCGACGATCAGCGACGCGCCCAGCGGGATGATCACCACCGGCATCAGCCCACGGAACCACTGTGGTACCGGCCATTTGGAGATCCACAGAGCAGCGAACCCGGCGATCAGGCCGCCGACGATGCCGCCGATGAAGCCGCCGCCGACGAACACCGCGACAGCACCGGCGGTGAAGCCCGGCGCGATGCCCGGCCGATCGGCGATCGCGAAGGAGATGTAGCCCGCCAGCGCCGGCACCAAGAACATGAACGCCAGCTGCCCCAGGGTGAACAACACAGCACCGAGGTATTGGGTGAAACCGCCGGAGGGCAGGTTGGTGAGGGTGTTCGAGACGGCGATGTGCGCAGCCAGCGAGTTCTGGCCGAAGGACAGCGGCTGGGCACCGGCGGGCGCGTTGGAGATGTCGTATCCGGCGAACAGGAAGCCCAGCGCGATCAGTAGACCACCCGCTGCGACGAACGGGATCATGTAGCTGACACCGGTAAGCAGAATCTGCCGGATCCGGGTACCCCAACCGACGTCCGAGGCGCCCTCGGTCGCCGCGGCGTCGGCCGGCCCGGCGGCACCGCCCTCGACCCGGGCCGCGTGCGGATTGTCGGCGGCGGCAACGGCTTCGGTGATCATGGCGTCGGGCTCGTTTATCGCGCGTTTGACGCCGGAGGCGATCACCGGTTTGCCGGCGAACCGGCCGCGGTCCTTGACGCCTACATCCGTGGCGAAGATGACGGCGTCCGCACCGGCGATGGTGGCGGCGCCCAGTGGCGTGCTGCCCGAGGAGCCTTGTGTCTCCACCGTCAGATTCACCCCGGCCCGCTCGGCGGCGAGCTTCAGCGCATCGGCGGCCATATATGTGTGCGCGATGCCGGTTGGACACGCGGTGATCGCGACGATCGATTTGGTTGCGGGGGGCGCGGTTTCGGCGACTGGCGCCGGCGTCACCGCGGGTGGCGAGGCAGCCGGAGCGGGATTGACCACGCCGTCGACAAGTCCGACCACGTCGGTCGTCGAGGAAGCGTCGCGCAGCGACTGGACGAATTCCGGGCGGACCAGGGCCCGGGCCAGACTGGACAGCAGCTTCATGTGCTCGGCACCGCCGCCCTCGGGGGCCGCGATCAGGAACACCAGGTCCGCCGGTCCGTCCGGGGCGCCGAAGTCGACCGGCGGGTTCAAACGGGCGAACCCGATGCTGGGGGTGTCCACATAGGGCGAACGGCAGTGCGGGATGGCGATTCCGCCGGGCAGGCCGGTGGCGGACTGCCCTTCGCGGGTCATGGTGGCAGCCGTCAACCCGCTGGGATCTGCGGACCGCCCGCCATCGGCCAGCGCGCGGGCCAACCGCGCGATCACCGCCTCCTTGTCGGCGCCCGCGTTGACGTCGAGCAGTACCAGATCCGGCGTCGTCACCGATGAGCTTGGAGTAGTCATGACAGCACTTCCGTTGCAGTTGAGCGGGATTCATCATTGGGATACGAACGGATCGGGATCACCTGTACGGCGCCGGCGTCCACCTGCGCGGGAGAGGGTAACGCCGTTCCCGGCAATGCGGCAGCGGCACTGCCGTAACCCACGGCCAGTCGGAGCCGGTCCGGACCGGAGGCCCCGTTGACGGCGCCGCGCACGTATCCGGCCAGCGAGGAGTCGCCCGCACCGACGGTGCTTCGGGGCGTGATCGGCGGCGGGGTCGCCAGCCACGCCCCGGAGCGGTCGACCAGGACCGCGCCCGCCGCGCCCATGGTGGCCAGCACAGCGCCCACGCCCTGGTCGATCAGGGTTCGGGCTGCCGTCACCACGGGCTCCGGATCACCGTGTTGGACAGCGGTTTCCAAAAACTCGCCAGACTGACCGGTCAGGCCGGCGAGCTCCTCGGAATTCGGCTTGATGAGGTCGGGTGCAGCCCGGCTGAAGGCCGCGGCAAGGGCGGCGAGCGGGCCTTCGGAAGTGTCCACGGCGACCCGGCAATCGAGGCCGGCCACCCGGGCGACCACCTCGGCGTACCAGTCGTCCGGCATGCCGGGTGGCAGCGAACCCGACAGCACCAGCCAGTCCGCGCCGGCCGCGCGGCGCACCACTTCGTCGGTGAACCCAGCCAGGGCGGCTCCGTCCAGAACCATACCGGGCTCGTTGAGTTTTGTTGTGGTGCCGTCGCTTTCGGTGACTGCCAGATTGGTGCGCACCGCTCCGGCTACCGGCACCGGCGCGGCGGGAACGCCCGCGCCGGCCAGCAGCGCCAGGAACGGATCGTTGGGGGCGGCGGGCAGTACCGCGACCGCATCGAGGCCGGCCAGCGTGAGTGCCCGGGCGACGTTGACGCCCTTACCGCCCGGCTCGCTGGACACCGACTGCACGCGGTGCACCGCACCCCGGGTCAGCGGGGTGTTCAGGGTGACGGTGCGGTCGATGCTCGGATTCGGTGTCACGGTGACGATCACGGTTGCTCCTGTCCTGCCACGACCACCTCGACGCCGCGTTCGGTGAGTGCTGCGCGATCGGTCTCGGTGATCTCGGAATCGGTGACCAGGGCGTCCACACTGTCGATCGAGGCGAAGCTGACGAACTCCTCGCGTCCGATCTTGGACGAGTCAGCAACCACCACAACGTAATTGGCGGCTTCGACCATCGCCCGTTTGATGGCCGCTTCCTCCGCATCGGGCGTGGACAGCCCGTGGTCGATGCTGATGCCGTTGGTGCCGATGAAGGCGATGTCGACCCGCAGTGCCTGCAGTGCGGCCAGCGCCTGGCTGCCGACGGCGGCCTGGGTCAGGCCGCGCACCCGGCCGCCGAGCAGGTGCACGGTCACCGAGGGGAGCATCGACACCCGCGCGGCGATCGGAACCGAGTTGGTGACAACCACAACCTCACGGTCGGTGGGCAGCAAGGCAGCCACCCGTGCCGTGGTGGTTCCTGCATCGAACAGCACGGTGGCGGTGGTCATCGGGAAGAAATCGGCGGCACAGGCTGCAATTGCGTTCTTGTGGTCGGTGCGGGTGGTCTCGCGTTCCGCGACGCCGGGTTCGGCGAGGTGCAGTGCCCGGGCGGGCACGGCGCCTCCGTGGACGCGACGGAGCACCCCGGAGCGGTCGAGGACGGCCAAATCCCGTCGCACCGTCTCGGTCGTCACGGCGTAGGCCTCGGCGAGTTCGGCGACCGATGCGCGGCCACGGGACATCACCAGCGACGCGATCGCCTGCTGACGCTCTTCGGGGTACACGGGACTCCAAGTCGGGACGCGGCCTACTGCCTGTGTGGGGATAACCGCAACATTGTGTGGATATGTGTTGTTTTACGCCTGTTTGTGTTGCTCTGTCAACGAAGTCTTGTAATCTGCTTCACATGCCCACCGATTCGGCGTCTACGTCACTGCCCGCAGCTTCTGCCTCATCGGACGCCTCGGCGATCGCCGCCGGCAGCGTTCTCACCGGCGTCCCGGTGGTGCCCGGCATGGCGTACGCCCCGGTCATCCGCCCGGGCCGGCACCCGGCGCTCGATGACCTCGGCGGCATACCGGACGTTCCCGAGAGCGGCCGGGGCGACGAAGCCGCGCGCTTCGGCGCGGCGGCGACCGCCGTGGCCGATCGGTTGCGCGAACGTGCCGCGCACGCCACGGGCTCGGCATCGGAGGTGCTGGCCGCCACGGCGCAACTGGCGCAGGACCGCGCCTGGCTCGGCGAAGCGGGCAAGCGGATCAAGACGGGAACGCCGGCCGTGCGCGCGACGGCCGAAGCGGTCGCGAAGTTCACCGATATGTTCACCAAGATGGGCGGCCTGATGGCCGAGCGGGTCACTGATCTGCAGGACATCCGGGACCGGGTGATCGCAGAACTCAGTGGGCTGGCAGAGCCCGGTGTACCGGTACCAGACGTGCCGTCTGTGCTGTGCGCCGAGGATCTCGCCCCGGCGGACACCGCCGGGCTGGATCCCACGCTGATCATCGGGCTTGCCACGACGCGAGGCGGCCCGACCAGCCACACGGCGATCATCGCGCGCCAGTTGGGAATTCCGTGCGTGGTGGCGATCGGCGGCCTCGACGGTGTGCCGGTGGGCGTAGAGGTCTTGATCGACGGCATCCGGGGCACGATCACGGTCGAACCGGATGCCGCCGAGGCCGCCGCGGCGGTCGAGGCGGCGCACCGTGCCGCGGCTGCCGCCGCCAGCTGGTCGGGTCCGGGCGCCACCTCTGACGGACAGCAAGTGCAGATCCTGGCCAACGTGCAGGACGGGGCCGCCGCGCAGGTCGCGGCGCAGACGCCCGCCGAGGGCATCGGGCTGTTTCGGACCGAATTGTGCTTCCTGCACAGCGACACCGAGCCCACCGTGGATGAACAGGCGCGCATCTACGCCGACGTGCTCGCACCGTTCGCGGGCCGCAAGGTGGTGATCCGCACGCTGGACGCCGGGTCGGATAAACCGCTGAAGTTCGCCAACAGCCCGGACGAAGCCAACCCGGCACTCGGTGTGCGCGGCATCCGCACCTCGTTCGACAACCCCGGGCTGCTGGACCATCAATTGGCCGGTATCGCTGCTGCGGCCAAGAGCACCGGAACCCAGCCGTGGGTGATGGCGCCGATGATCGCAACCGCGGAGGAGGCGAAGAACTTCGCCGAGAAGGTGCGGGCCTACGACCTTAGCCCGGGTGTGATGATCGAGGTGCCCGCCGCGGCCCTGCTCGCCGACCGAGTCCTTGAACAGGTTGACTTCGTGTCCATCGGCACCAACGACCTGGCGCAGTACACGATGGCGGCAGACCGGTTGTCGGCGGAACTGGCCACGCTGACCGACCCATGGCAGCCCGGTGTGCTGATGCTGATCGGCTTCACCGGCCGCGCCGGCCAGGCGCTCGGCAAGCCGGTCGGTGTTTGTGGCGAAGCCGCCGCGGATCCGCTGCTGGCGTGCGTGCTCGTCGGGCTCGGCGTGACCTCGCTGTCGGCCGCCTCGGCCGCCCTTACGGCGGTCGGTGCCAAGCTGGCGTCGGTGAGCACCCGGCAGTGCCGGGAGGCCGCCGACGCGGTGCTCAAGACGGCCAGCGCCGCGGCGGCCAGGGCGGTGGCTCTGGAGATCCTGGGCTGAGGAATAATCGGACCGCAGTCCGGTTGTACCGGGGGTATCTGCAGTTCCGTGCTCCTCGAGGAGGACCCGATGCCCGCTATCACCGTTGACACGTTGACCGTTCCACGTGTCTCAGCGCCCGCTCCCGCCGACACCGTGCGCCCGGTACGGTCGATCACCACCGGCCCGCGCGGCGTCGAGGGTGAAGGCTTTCCCGTGGTGCGCGCCTTCGGCGGTGTCAGCGCTGCCGATCTGGACCCGTTCGTCCACATGGATCAGATGGGTGAGGTCGACTACGAGCCCGGCGAACCCCGTGGCACCGACTGGCACCCGCACCGCGGATTCGAAACCGTCACCTACATGATCGACGGAAGGTTCGCGCACCAGGACTCGCACGGCGGCGGCGGGCTGATCACCGATGGCGCGACCCAGTGGATGACCGCGGGATCCGGCATCTTGCACATCGAAACCCCGCCGGCTGAGTTGGTCGAGAGCGGTGGGCTGTTCCACGGCATTCAGCTGTGGGTCAACCTGCCCCGCGCCGACAAGTTCGCCACGCCGCGCTATCAGGCAATCGAGGGCGGCGAGGTGACGTTGTTGAGCTCCGGCGACGGAGGCGCGTTGGTCCGCGTCATCGCGGGTGACGTTGGGCGGTACGGCGGTCCGGGTGTCACCCACACACCGATTACCTTGGCGCACGCCACTATTGCGCCCGGTGCACAGTTGGACATCCCGTGGAACCGGGAGTTCAACGCACTGGTGTACGTGTTGTCCGGCCGGGGCAGCGTCGGCGCGGTCGGCCATCCGATCGGCGGCGGCCAACTCGCAGTACTCGGGCCCGGTGACCGCATCGTGGTATCCGCCGACGGCGGGCAGGACTCCAACCGTCCGGCGATGGAGGTGTTGTTGCTCGGCGGCAAGCCCATTCGCGAACCCGTCTTCCACTACGGGCCGTTTGTGATGAACACGAAATCTGAAGTGGCGCAAGCGATCATGGACTTCAACTCGGGGCGCTTCGGCAACATCCCGGCCGACGCGCTGCGCCCGCACCGCGTCGAGTCGACGTAGGCGCTGTGAGGTACGAGCAGGGCCGGAGGAGCGAGACAATCGGATGCAGCGCAGACCCGCTAGCGGGCGGTGGCCGCGGGGTAGAGCAGTTCTAGCTCGCCGAGATTGGCGGCCACCGTCACCAGCGGCATCGCGTCAGCGATCGGATGCTGGGCGCCGGAGGACTCGGCACGCATGGCGGTGACGAACTGAGCGGCGAGCACCGAGGACTCCAGTGGGTCCCCGGTGCGCCCGGACATCCGGTCGCAGACCAGGCTTGCGTGCGCGTCGAGCACCGTGCGGGTGTTCGGATAGGCCCCCGGAGACGGAGCGCCCGGGATGTCGGCGATCAGATCCGCCGCGGCGCGCAACCGGTTGGCGCGGTTGGCCTTGCGCACCACCGGATCCCGGTGATCGGTGGGCCCGGAGCTATCCGAAAGATATTGCCGCACTGCATCATCCACCGTACGAGAGGTCGTCATCGTCGCGAAACCGAGTTCTCCGACCGCCACGTCGCTGGTGTCCTCGGTGATCCGGGAGACCGCGGCGCGCAGGTACCGCGTGCCGATGTCGAACGCCGCACTGATGGCCTTCGCCACGGCCGGGCCCGACCCCCGCGGCCACAACAGCATTGACACCACGACACCGACCGCTCCGCCGACGACGATGTCCTCGATGCGCACCAGGCCGACCTTCCACCCGGTGGGGTGCATCAAGTTGAAGACGATCAGCACCAACATGGTGAAGGCGGCCTGCCCGGCCGTGAAAGACCAGATATTCGGAACGAACGCCGCCAGGAACGCGACGACCGGCAATACCGCCCACAACACCCCGGGGTTGACGCCCATGAACTCGATGGCCAGCGCGCCGATGACGAACCCCACCGCGGTGCCGCTCACGGCTCGCACCATCTTCGTCCCCGTACTCAGTGCGCTGCTGCGCAGCACCGACATCGCCGCCAAAACCACCCAGAACCCGTGCTGGACGGGGAACAGGTGAGTGACGGCCACCGCGACCGCCAATCCCAGGCCGGTGCGGATGCTGTTGCGCACCACCACCGCTCGGGTCGACAGGTAGCCCGACGGGATATGAGCCACCGCCTCGGCCTCGGACAGCACCCGGGTGGAGGCGCCCGTGTCGGGGAGTTGGCGTCCCAGCACCCGCACGAGAACCGGGCGGGCATCGGCGGCGGCCGCATCGGCGATCAACCGGCCGGTGATCACGACGGTCGCTCCGAAGGTGCGCCTGTTCAGTAGTCGCTGACCTACGGCTACGGCCGCTTCGTCGTCGGGTTCGCGCAACACCTTGGCGACGTCGTCGCGGTACCGGCCGTGCGCGACCGAACGCAACTCGTTGAGCGCCTCGTCGAGTTCGGCGCGGGCGAGTGCCCGGTCGCTCACCCGGTGGATGCGCAGCAGCCGGGCGCATGCCCGCAGCACCCGCACGCAGGGTTCGTTCATGACCCCGAGAGTCGCCGGAGTCTCGTCGCGCACGTGATCGGACAACCAGCCCAGGTCGTCCACCACCCGCACCAGCGCGCGGCTGCCGGCGGTCAGTCCGACCGGGCGGAACTCGCTGTTGATGTAGTTGGCGTAGAGGGCGTTCATCGCCGAGGTGACGTCTTTGGCGCTGCCGACGCCGCCGAGCCGATTGGCCAGCGCGGCACATGCTTGCGCTGCGTGCTTGCGCAATTCGTCGTGGTGCTTGGGTGGCAAGACGAACAACGCGGCTGGCACACAGATCGCCACCGCAATCCACCAGCCGAGCAGGCGCTCGCCGACCGGGCCTGGCGGCGTACACGCCGGCAGGATGAACGGCATGAGAGTCGCGCGCTGGGCGGCAGCGATCGCGCTGCTGAGCACGCCGGCGAACGTCACCGCGACACCGAGCAGGAAGGTGATGCTGACCGCGAGCCACGGCAGCGGCGCCACCAGCGTGCCCACCGCGATCAGCAGTGAACCGATCACGGCGAGTCCGGCATACGCGACAGCCCGGCCGCTGCGGTTGCCGGGAAAGTCCGCCGTGATGAGCAGCGAGATCGAACCGAAGATCGCGAAGAGCGGGGTCTGCCCGCCGCCGACCGCAAAACCGATGGCGGCGGTGATCGGGAGGATCAGCGCAGCCCGCGACGCCCGGCGGAGCGCGTCGAATTCGGGGTCTCGGCTCTCGAGGAACTCCAGCGCGCGGTGCGCGAGTGTCGTCATTGCACGGGCGCGGAAATGAAACGGCCGTCATCGAGCGCCGCCACGAGCTGGCGTGAAATCCACGACAAGCCTTCAGTGTCGGCGGGCAGCGTGCACTGCTCGTAGCCGACCAGCAGATACACCGCCCAGTTGGCGAACAGTTGTGCATGCCGCTCGTTGTGCAGAATCTCCAGCGCGGAATCGCGCAGTATCTCGAAACGCAGCTGATCGATCTCGGCCTGGACCGCCCGCACCTGTGGATCCACCGAACTCCACGCCCGGATTGCGGCCTCGGCGCCGTGCGGCAATGCCAGGCCGACTTCGATGGTCGCGTCGATGCGTTTGCGTGGATCGCTTTCGGCCCGCAGCCTGGCCACGCGGTCTTGGGTGGCTCCGGCGAACCAATGCGCAATGAGTTGCTGGGTGTACGCCGACCAACTCGGAAAATAGTGGTAGAACGAGCCGGTCGTCACCCCAAGGCGCAGACAGACCTCGGCCAGTTTGAGCCCGCCGAAACCGAGGTCGGCCAGGATTTCCAGACCAACCTGGAAATAGGCCTCTCTGGTCACCGTGGTTGCCATTCGACTGACCCTAATTCGACGTTGCTCCCTTCGTGGTTTCGGGCTGGCAATGTTGCGACCCCGTTATCGTGGTAATCGGGCGTACCAATTCCTGTGGCACACTTTTGATGTGTCACAAACCGCGCGCCGGGGGCCGGGTCGCCCGCCGGCAGCTAAGGCCGCAGATACCCGGGAACGGATTTTGCGAGCAGCCCGCGAGGTGTTCAGCGAACTCGGCTATGACGCCGCTACGTTCCAAGCCATCGCGGTCCGCTCGGATCTGACTCGTCCCGCTATCAACCATTACTTCGTAAATAAACGCCAGCTGTATCGCGAGGTGGTGGAACAGACGAACGCTCTGGTGGTGGCCGCCGGCGCCGAGCGCGCTCGCTCGGCGAGCACGCTGGTGAGCCGGCTGGAGTCGTTCGTCAATGCCTCCGTGCAGGCGGATTCCCAGGACCGCTCGGCCGCTGCGTTCCTGGTCACCGCCGTCCTGGAGTCCCAGCGTCATCCCGAACTCAGCGAGGAAAGTGTCGACCCCCTGGAGGGGTCGCGGCAGTTCGTGCGCTGGGCGGTGAGCGACGCCATCGCGTCCGGTGAGGTCTCGACCGGTGCGGATGTCGAAGCGCTGGTCGAGATGCTGGTGGCGGTGCTGTGGGGGATGGGCTTCTATGCGGGTTTCCTGGGCAGCCATGAAGGCCTGACGCGTATCACCCATCAGCTCACGCTGCTGCTGGAGAACCGGCTGTGGGAGTACCGGGGCTGACTTTCGCCCGGTGTCCCGAAAAGGTTGACGATAGGAAGATAGTCTATCTAAATTAATCGGTAGAGTGGCTTATGAATGGCGCGTAGCCAATCCCCACCACACCGTTTAGACCTTCGAAACCTTTGAGGAACCATGAGCAGCCTTCGCACCGAAGACGACACCTGGGACATCGCCACGAGCGTCGGCAGCACCGCCGTCATGGTGGCCTCGGCGCGGGCCGCCGAGACCGAGCAGCCTGATCCGCTGATCCGCGATCCTTACGCCCGGCTGTTGGTCGACGGCGTGGCCAGCGGCGTGTGGGAGAAGTCGCTGGACGGCGATCTCGTCGCACGCCTACAGGAACTCGACCCCGACCTGGCGCGCGTACTCGGCCAGATGCGGAACTATCAGGCCGTCCGCACGCACTTCTTCGATGCGTTCTTCACCGACGCCGTCGCGGCCGGGATTCGGCAGGTCGTCATCCTGGCGTCCGGCCTGGATTCGCGGGCGTACCGCCTGGACTGGCCCGCGGGCACCGTCGTATACGAGATCGACCAGCCGAAAGTGCTCGAATACAAGGCCGAGCGGTTGGCGGCCCACAATGTCGAGCCGAAGGCCACCCGCCACGAGGTCGCGGTCGACCTTCGGTTCGACTGGCCCGCGAAGCTCAAGGCCGCCGGTTTCGACACCGCCGCGCCCACGGCGTGGCTCGCCGAAGGCCTGCTGATGTACCTGCCTGCCGAGGCGCAGGATCGGCTGTTCGAGAACATCACCGCGCTGAGCGCCCCGGGTAGCCGGATCGCGGCGGAGACCGCCGGTCAGCATTCGCAGGAGCGTCGCCAAGAGATGGCGCAACGGTTCGAGAGGGTCGCCGATCAACTCGGTCTGACGGGATCGCCTGACATCGGTGACCTGGTCTACAACGATGCGGACCGGGCCGAGGTGGCCGACTGGCTCGACAACGCCGGTTGGCGCGCGACCGCGCTGCGCGCCCCCGACGAGATGCGCCGGCTGGGGCGCTGGGCGCCGGTGCTGTTCGCCGACAACGACGACTCATTCTCCAGTTTCGTTGTGGCCGAGCGGCTTTGACGTAGCTCACTGCAGCGCGCGACGGCGAAGCATCGGGCCGGTCGCGGGGTTACCCGGTCAGGGTGGGTACCGGCCAACCGTCCGGTTGGTTAGTATGCGGGGCAGGACTGAAGTGCCCCCGCTGGGTCAGGAAGGACACCGCCATGACCACAGAATCAACCGCCGCCCCCGCGCCCGCCGGCGCACCGCATGCCGATATCCCGTCGCTGGTTGCGGGCCTGCGGAAGACCTACGCCTCCGGACGCACCCGTCCCGTTCAGTGGCGCCGCGCCCAACTCAACGCACTCGAGCGGCTGATGACCGAGAACGAGGCTAAGATCGCGACCGCGCTCGAGGAAGACCTGGGCCGTAAACCGTTCGAAGCCTGGCTTGCTGACATCGCGAGCACTGTCGCCGAAGCGGCCGACGCCGCCAAGAACGTCGAGAAGTGGACCAAGCGCAAGCACCGGTTGCTGGAGAAATCGCAGCTGCCCGGCCGGGCATGGATCGAGTACGAGCCCTACGGCACCGTCCTGATCATCGGCGCCTGGAACTTCCCCTTCGCGCTCACGCTCGGACCTCTCGTCGGTGCCCTCGCTGCCGGAAACACGGTGGCGCTCAAGCCCTCCGAGCTCGCCTCCGCGAGTTCCGCGGTGATGGCCGAGCTGGTGCCGCGCTACCTGGACCCCGACGCAGTCGTGGTAATCGAGGGTGACGGCGCGGTGAGCCAACAACTCATCGCACAGGGCTTCGACAAACTGTGCTTCACCGGCGGCACCGAGATCGGCCGGCGGGTGTACGAGGCCGCCGCCCCGCACCTGACCCCGGTCACCCTCGAACTCGGCGGTAAGAGCCCGGTGATCGTCGCCGCCGACGCCGACATCGAAGTGGCGGCCAAGCGCATCGCCTGGACCAAGCTCATCAACTCCGGTCAGATCTGTATTGCGCCGGACTACGTGCTGGCCGACAGGTCCGTCAGCGACCGCCTCGTCACCGAGATCCGCAAGGCGATCGAGCACTTCCGCTCCGAGGACACCGGCGGCATGCGCATCGTCAACGAGCGGCATTTCAACCGTCTGACGACTGCACTGTCGGCGACCAAGGGCAACGTCGCCGTCGGAGGGGGTTCGGACGCTGCCGGCCTGAAGATCGAACCGACGGTGGTCGTCGACCCCGATCCGTCCGAACCGCTGATGACCGACGAGATCTTCGGCCCGATCCTGCCGATCCTCACCGTGGGCAACCTCGACGAGGCCATCAGCTTCGTCAACTCCCGGCCCAAGCCGCTGGCCGCCTACCTGTTCACCAAGGCCAAGGCCGTCCGCGAACGGGTGATCCGCGATGTGCCTGCCGGCGGCATGCTGGTCAACCACCTGATCTTCCAGTTCGCGACGGCCAAACTCCCGTTCGGTGGCGTCGGCCCGTCGGGTATGGGTGCGTATCACGGCCGGTTCGGCTTCGAGGAGTTCAGCCACCGCAAGTCGGTGCTGACCAAGCCGACCCGACCCGATCTCGGCGCCATGATCTACCCCCCGTATACAGAGAAGGCGTGGAAACTGGCGCGCAAGCTCTTCTGAGCCCCGCGCCGGATCGATCAGATCCACCCAGAATCGAGAGAGGAAGCTAGATGCCCGGAGTGCAGGATCGCGTTGTCGTCGTCACCGGCGCCGGTGGCGGGCTCGGACGTGAGTACGCCCTGACGCTGGCCAAAGAAGGTGCCAGTGTCGTGGTCAACGACCTCGGCGGAGCGCGCGACGGCACCGGGGCCGGCCACAACATGGCCGATCTCGTCGTCGCGGAGATCAAAGAGGCCGGCGGCCGGGCCGTCGCCAACTACGACAGCGTCGCCGAACCCGAGGGCGCCGAGAACATCATCAAGACCGCGCTCGACGAGTTCGGCAAGGTCGACGGCGTCGTCAGCAACGCCGGCATCCTGCGCGACGGCACCTTCCACAAGATGACGATCGAGAACTGGGACGCCGTGCTCAAGGTGCACCTTTACGGCGGCTACAACGTCATCCGCGCCGCCTGGCCGCACTTCCGTGAGCAGAGCTACGGCCGCGTCGTCGTCGCCACCTCCACCAGCGGTCTGTTCGGCAACTTCGGTCAGGCCAACTACGGCGCCGCCAAGCTCGGACTGGTCGGCCTGATCAACACGCTGGCCCAGGAAGGCGCCAAGTACAACATCAAGGCCAACGCCCTGGCGCCGATCGCGGCCACCCGAATGACCGAGGACATCCTGCCCCCCGAGGTGCTCAAGAACCTCACCCCGGAGTACGTGGCACCGGTGATGGCCTATCTGTGCACCGAGGAGGTGCCCGACACCGGTTCGGTCTTCATCGTCGGTGGCGGCAAGGTGCAGCGTGCCGCGCTGTTCCAGAACGAGGGCGTCACCTTCAGCGCTCCGCCGTCGGTGGACGACATCGCCGGCCGCTGGTCGGAGATCGACGATCTGTCGGCTGCCAAGGCTGCGACCTTCAACCTGCGCTGACTATGAAAGCCTGTGTAGTACAGGAACTTTCCGGGCCGTCGGGCATGTCCTACATGGACATGCCCGACGTCACTCCCGGTGCCGCTGATGTCGTCATCGACGTCCGCGCTGCGGGTGTGTGTTTCCCCGACCTGCTGCTGAGCAAGGGTGAATACCAGCTCAAGCTTCCTCCGCCGTTCATCCCCGGGATGGAAGTCGCCGGTGTGGTGAGCGCAGCACCGGGTGGATCGGGATTGTCTGTGGGGCAGAGGGTTTGCGCGTCCGTGCTGGGTGGCTACGCCGAGCAGGTGATTGCGCCGGTCGCCAACGTGAAACCCAGCCCGGCTGAACTCGATGACGCCGAGGCGGTTTCGCTGCTCGTCAACTACCACACGATGTACTTCGCCTTCGAACGCCGCGCGGCGCTGCGGCCCGGTGAGACCGTGCTGGTGCTTGGTTCTGCCGGCGGTATCGGAACCGCCGCTGTCCAGGTGGCCAAGGCTATGGGTGCCCGGGTGATCGCCGTCGTACATCGCGCCGCTGCAAAGGATTTCGTGGCATCACTGCAACCCGACGCCGTGATCCCGTTGGCCGACGGTTGGGCGCAGGCGGTCCGGGACGCCACCGACGGCCGGGGGGTGGACGTGGTGGTCGACCCGATCGGCGGTGCGGCTTTCGACGACGCCGTCCGGGTGCTGGCCACCGACGGCCGGCTGCTGGTCATCGGATTCGCCGCGGGCGGCATCCCGACGGTCAAGGTCAACCGGTTGTTGCTGCGCAACGTCGGTGTGCTCGGAGTGGGCTACGGCGAGTACATCAACCGCGACCCCGCGTCGGCAGCGGTATTCGCCGAAGGATTGGCCGGGCTGGTCCGTACCGGCCTCAAACCCCCACCGCCGGTGCGCTTTCCGCTGTCCGACGGTGCCAAGGCGCTGCAGCTGCTCGACGACGGCGGGGTATACGGCAAGCTCGTGCTGGAGCCCTGAGAGGGCCTGGCCATGAGCACAGCGGGCCTGATCCTGGTCGCCTTCGTCATCGCGGTCGGACTGGCCGGCATCATCGTTCCGGTGCTGCCCGGCGGTCTTGTCGTGTTCGGCGCCATCGCGGTGTGGGCGATCATCGAGAAGACCAAGGCCGGCTGGGTGACGCTGGGTATCGCCGCAGCGCTGTTCCTGGCCGCTGAGGTGATCAAGTACACCTGGCCGGTAAAGCGGATGCGAGCCGCCGACGTGCGGACCTCGATCCTGGTGATCGGCGGGATATGCGGTGTCATAGGTTTTTTCGTGATCCCGGTGATCGGTCTACTGATCGGGTTTGTCGCGGGTGTGTTCGTCGCCGAGTTGGCTTCGCGCGGCGACGCCCGCCGTGCCTGGGTGTCGACGGTGCACGCATTGAAAGGCGTGGCGCTGTCCGCCGGCGTCGAATTCACCGGTGCCTTACTGGCCGCGATCACCTGGACTGTGGCGGTCCTCGCGTTCTGAGCGACTTCGGGGTGATCTGCCACGATCAGCGTGTGCGATCACCCCGAAATCACGGCGGATGGAACCGGATTCGGATATACGGCGTCTAACGAGATGTGATCGATGACTACGTTCGAGTGCATGACGGTGTGATAACCATTTGGCAGGCCGAGACCGCAGGAATGCACCGGGAAGCAGTGCAGCGACGGGTCCGTTCCGGGCGGTGGCGGCGGCTGAGCCCCGGGGTGTACTTCGTCGACGATCGCCCGTTCACTGACGCAGCGCGGGTTCGTGCAGGCGTATGGGCATATGGTCGGCATGCGACGGCCAGTGGACTCGCCGCGGCGTGGTGGCACGGGTTAATGGTGACGGCCCCGGGCACCGTCGAGGTGACGATGCCGAGGTCGGCCAACAGCCGGGCCCACGAGGGGACTCGCTTACGCCGTCGCGACCTTGACTCGGCGGACATCGTTGAGAACCGTGGGCTTCGGGTCACGGCGCTGGCACTCACTACCGTCGAGGCTGCGGCGCGGCGAGGTGGCGGCCCGGCGGTCATGGACACCGCGCTGCAACGTCACACGGATTTGCCGCCGCTCTGGCAGGCTCATTTGCGGAACAAAGGCAGATACGGGTCGCCGCGGGCACGAATGTTGTTGCAGGGTGCCGCAGATGGTTCCCGGTCTGCCGCAGAGCGGCTGCTGGTTCGGCTGTTCAACAGTGCCGGGATCACTGGATGGTCGGCGAATCATGCCGTATGCGGATATGTCGTCGACTTCGCGTTCTCAGATGCGAAAGTGATCGTCGAGATCGACGGCTGGGCGTTTCACAGTGACCAGGCGGCGTTTCAGAACGACCGGGTGCGCCAGAACGTCTTGATGCTGAACGGCTGGACCGTGCTGAGGTTCACGTGGCGGGATCTCGTCGACCAGCCTGAACGGGTGATTGCGGCCGTCCGACGCGCGATTTCGGGGTGATCCGCCACGCTCAGCGTGTGCGATCACCCCGAAATCACTCGAGGAGCGCGACGCGCAGCTTGTCGATGTCCTCGGGGGTGACCTCCGCGGCGCGCAGGTAACCCTCGACCGAGCCATGGTCGGCCGTAACGGTTTCCAGTGCCACCTCCAGGTATTCCGGGCGTACGCCGAGCACCTCGTCGGATAGGCGGGCCTCGGTGAATTCGGCTGCCTCGGGCGGAATTCCGTCGTCGAACCGGCTGGCGACCATCTCCATGATCTGCGCTCGCAGCGCCGGGATGGCGTTATTGCTGTACAGGTAGTCGGCCATGATGGTGTCGTGATCCACACCGGCCGCCTGCAGCAGGACGGCCACCCCGAAGCCGGTGCGGTCCTTGCCTGCGAAGCAGTGCGTCAGCACCGCACCGCCGTCGCCGAGCAGCGTGACCATGCGTTGCACCGCATGCCGGGCGCCCGGTGCGCGGGCGAAGCGCACGTATTCCTCGATCATGTAGCGGCGGCCCGCATCGAGGACGGACTCGTCATCGGGCTTCTCTGTCAGCAGTCGCTGGAAGGCATGCTCGTGCGGGGCGTCGCCATCGACGACAGCCACGATGTCCAGAAACGGCAGCAGATGCACCGCGACACCGTCGGGCACCAGATCGCCGCCGTGCCGTTCCACCTCGCGGGGTGAACGCAGGTCGGCGACATCGGTCAGTCCGATATCCCGAAGCTGTCCGACACCGGCGGCATCGAGTTTGGTCAGTTCACCGGAGCGGAATAACCGACCGGGACGGATTGCGCCAGCGGTGGAATCGCCGACGTCGCGAAAGTTCCAGCCTCCCGAGAGATCGTTCACTTCGGCGTCACCGCCGCGGCCAGCGGGGACTTCTCCCGGCCGAGTTCGGTGCGGGCGATGGTCCGCAGATGCACTTCGTCGGGGCCGTCGAAGATGCGCATGGCGCGCTGCCAGCCGTACATCCGGGCAAGTACGGTGTCGTCGGAAACGCCTGCGGCGCCGTGCATCTGGATGGCTCGGTCGATGACATTGCAGGCCATCTGCGGTGCGACGGCCTTGATCTGCGACACCAGCCCGTGGGCGGCGCGATTGCCCACCTGGTCGATGGTCCAGGCCGCCTTGTGGCACAGCAGCCTGGCTTGATCGATTTCGTTGCGGGACAAGGCAATCGCGTTCTGCACCATGCCTTGCTCGGCAAGCGGCTTGCCGAACGCGATCCTTCTGTTCACCCGGTCGACGGCCAGCGCCAACGCCCGCTCGGCCACCCCGATCGCACGCATGCAGTGGTGGATACGGCCGGGGCCCAGACGGGCCTGGGCGATCGCGAAGCCGCCGCCTTCCTCACCGAGCAAGTTCGATGCGGGAACCCGCACGTTGTCGTAGACGATCTCGGCGTGGCCATGCTGGTCCTGCCAGCCGAACACACTCGTCGAACGTTTGATGTGCACCCCTGGGGTGTCGGTGGGCACCAGAATCATCGACTGCTGCTGATGATTGGCGGCATCCGGATTGGTGCGGCCCATCACGATCAGGATTTTGCAGCGCGGATCATTGGCGCCGGAGGTCCACCACTTGGTGCCGTTGATGACGTAGTGGTCGCCGTCGCGCACGATCTCGGTCTGGATGTTGCGCGCATCAGAGGACGCGACCGCAGGCTCGGTCATCGAGAACGCACTGCGGATCTCGCCGTCCAACAACGGCTCCAGCCACTGTGTGCGCTGCGTCTCGGTGGCGAACAAGTGCAGGGTTTCCATGTTGCCGGTGTCCGGCGCCGCACAGTTGATGGCTTCGGGAGCGATCTCGGTGCTCCACCCGGAGATCTCGGCGAGCGGTGCGTACTCCAGGTTGGTCAACCCGGACTCCGAGGGCAGGAACAGATTCCACAGGCCTTGCTTGCGGGCCAGCTTCTTCAGATCCTCGACGACGGGCGGGACGGTGAAGTCTTTCGGGCCCTTCTCCTCGCGGTATGCGTCGTAGGCCGCCTCGGCCGGAAACACGTGCTCGACCATGAATTTGGTGAGCTTGTCGTGGTACTCCTGGCCTTTAGCCGACATCGCGAAATCCATGCCGCCACATTAGCCATCGTCCCAACCGCTTGGTTGGTGGCCCCCGGGCGTTGAAGGCGGCAGGGCCCTGGTGCGGCCTGTGTCGCACGGGGCTCATGTGGAAAATGGGGTGAATGCGCCTCCGGCCAATGGAAATAACATCGATGTCATTCATCCACACTGGGGATAACTCCTGTGGATGAATCGGCGCTGCACTGTCAGGCGTATGCCTTCGCGCGGCGCTTCCGTAACATCGGGTCAAGGTCGGGCACACACCTCGGGAGGGGCGAGCGGATGGTTGGCACGCGCGGCGCCGACACATACCTGTCCGATGTACGCAGTTCGCTGTTGCGCGCGTTGGCAGTGGTCTTGATGACGGCTGGGAGTTTGATCGCGCTACCGATGCCGGCAGCGATCGCCGACCCGTGTCCGGACGTAGAGCTGATCTTCGCCCGCGGCAGCGCTGAACCGCCCGGCGTCGGGGGCGTCGGGCAGGCCTTCGTCGATGCGGTGCAAGCCAAGGCCGTCGGCAAGTCGGTGGCTGTCTACCCGGTGACATACGAGGCCAGCGTCGATTTCGGCGACACGATGGCGTTCGCGCTCACGGTGATCGACGGCATCCGCGACGCCAGCAACCGGATCCAGTCGCAGGCCGCCGCATGCCCGAACACCCGCATAGTGCTGGGCGGCTTTTCGCAGGGCGCGGCCGTCGCCGGGTTCACCACGGCCGCACAGGTTCCGGCCGGGGTGCCCGCATTCATGGTGCCCGCTCCGATGCCGCCGGAGGTCGCCAAGCATGTGGCCGCCGTGGCCCTGTTCGGCAAGCCGTCCAACCAGTTCCTTGCCGACGCCGGTGCGCCGCTCATCACGATCGGCCCGCTCTATGTGCCGAAGACCATCGACTTGTGCGCACCGGGTGACACGATCTGCAACGGCGCGCCGCCGGGGCCCCCCAACGCCGCGCACGGCGCCTATCCGGTCGACGGTCTGGTGCAGCAGGCGGCCGATTTCGTGGTGGGCCACCTGTAGGCGGTCAGCCCGTGAGTCCGCGGGCGATGACCAAACGTTGAATCTGGTTGGTGCCTTCGAATATCTGCGTGATCTTGGCCTCGCGCATGAAGCGTTCCACCCGGAAGTCACGGGTGTAGCCGACGCCGCCGAACACCTGCACCGCGTCGGTGGTGACTTTCATGGCGGCGTCGGTGGCGATCAGTTTGGCGACGCTGGCCTGCTGCGAGTAGGGCAGACCGCGATCCCGGCGGCGCGCGGCGTCCAGATAGGTGGCCCGCGCGCTGGCTGTCGCGGCGGCCATGTCGGCCAGCAGGAAGCCCAGACCTTGGTGGTCGATGATCTTGCGGCCGAAGGTGGTGCGTTCGTTGGCGTAGCGGGTGGCTTCATCCAGGGCCGCCTGGGCGATGCCCACCGCGACCGCGGCGATGCCGAGGCGCCCGGAATCGAGCGCGGAGAAGGCGATGGACAGGCCTTGGCCTTCGGTGCCGATCAGCCGGTCGGCATCGATGTGCGCGTTGTCGTAGAAGGCCGATGTGGTCGGCACGGCGTGCAGACCCATCTTCTCCTCGGGCTTGCCGAATGACAGGCCCGGCAGGTCGCCGGGTACCAGGAAGCAGGAAATGGACTTCTCGCCGGTGCGCGCGAACAGAGTGTAGAAATCGGCCACTCCGCCGTGGGTGATCCATGCCTTGGATCCGTTGAGCACGTAGCCGTTGTCGTCGCGGGTGGCCGCGCAGCGCAGTGCAGCGGCATCGGATCCGGCCTGTGGTTCGGACAGGCTGTAGGCGCCGATCTGGTCGCCCGACAGCATGCCGGGCAGCCAGCGCTGCTTCTGTTCCTGCGTGCCGAACGCCAGCAGCGGATGTGACGACAGGCTGTGCACGCTGACCGCGACCGCGACCGCGGCCCACCGCGCCGCAATTTCCTCGAGTACCTGGAGATACACCTCGTAGGGTTGTCCGCCGCCGCCCCACTCCTCGGGCTGCGGCAGGCTCAGCAGCCCGGCGGCACCGAGTTGCGCGAAGACCCCGTCGGGGTAGGTCTCGGACTTTTCGTGCTCGTCGACGATGGGGTCGAGCACCTTGTCGCAGATGTCGCGCGTGAGGGCAATCAGTTCCGCGGCTTCATCGGAAGGCAGTAGGCGGTCAACCGGCATAGTTGGACATCCTAGTTTTGCGTGCGGGCAACGACAGAGCCCCCCTTTCGCAGTGCGAAAGGGGGGCCCTCTTGTCTGGGTGGCGGTGCTACACGTGCTCGCTGACCGACAGCGCCGAGTTGATCGCGTCGACGCGGTCCTTGGCATCGCCGAAAAGCATCTGGGTGTTCTCACGGAAGAACAACGGATTCTGCACACCCGCGTAGCCCGACGCCATGGAGCGTTTGAACACGATGACGTTGTGAGCGTTCCAGACCGTCAGCACCGGCATGCCGGCGATGGGGCTGCTGGGATCCTCGGACGCCGCGGGGTTGACCGTGTCGTTGGCGCCGATCACCAGGACGACGTCGGTGTCGTCGAAGTCGTCGTTGATCTCGTCCATCTCGAGCACGATGTCGTAGGGCACCTTGGCCTCGGCCAGTAGCACATTCATGTGGCCGGGCAGGCGGCCCGCGACGGGGTGGATGCCGAAGCGCACATTGACACCGCGCTCACGCAGCTTGCGGGTCAGGTCGGCGACTCCGTACTGCGCCTGCGCGACCGCCATCCCGTAGCCGGGCGTGATGATCACCGACTTCGCCGATTCGAGCAGCTCGGCGGCGCCCTCGGCGGTGATCTCCCGGTGCTCGCCGTAGTCCTTGTCGTCGGCCGGTCCGGCCTCGATCCCGAAGCCGCCGGCGATGACGGAGATGAACGACCGGTTCATGGCCTTGCACATGATGTAGGACAGGTAGGCACCGGAGGAGCCCACCAACGCGCCGGTGACGATCAACAGGTTGTTGTCGAGCAGAAAGCCCGACGCCGCGGCGGCCCAGCCGGAGTAGCTGTTGAGCATCGACACCACGACCGGCATGTCACCGCCGCCGATAGAGGCAACCAGGTGCCAGCCGAGCAGCAGCGCCAGCACGGTGACGACCACGAGCAGCCACAGTTGCGGGTCGATCACGAACCAGACCGTCAGTACGACGAAGGCCACCAGTGCACCGACGTTCAGGAAGTTCTTGCCGGGCAGCATCAACGGTGTCGACTTGATGCGGGCCGACAGTTTGAGGTTGGCCACGATCGAACCGGTGAAGGTGACGGCGCCGATGAAGACGCCGATGACGACCTCGGCCGAGTGGATGCCGAACATTCCCTCGTGGCGCAGCAGCACGGCCTCCGCGCCACTGGTTTTCCGCTCAACCAGCAGGAAGCCGTTCCAGCCGACGAGGACGGCGGCCAAACCGACGAACGAGTGCAGCAGCGCGATCAGTTCGGGCATGCCCGTCATCTCGACGACCTTCGCGCGCCACAGCCCGATCCCGGCGCCGATGGCCATGGCACCGACCAGCAGTGCCAGACCGAGGGGCTCGATGTGCCGGGACAGTGCCAGCGCGATGGTGGCAATCAGCGCAACCGCCATCCCGGCGATGCCGAAAGTGTTACCGGCCCTTGATGTCTCGTGTTTAGACAGGCCGGCCAGGGCCAGGATGAAGAGCAGGGCCGCGACGACGTAGGCCGCGGTCGCGGTGGTTTCTAGGGTGAACATCAGATCCGTCCGGGGTTCTTCGAGTCAGGGTCTTGGAGCTAGCTGCGGGAGAACATCGCGAGCATGCGGCGGGTGACCGCGAAGCCACCGAAGATGTTGATGCTGGCGAGCAGAATCGCCAGGCAGGCCAGCGCGGTGATGACGGGATCGCCGTGCCCGATCTGCAGCAGCGCGCCGACGACGATGATGCCCGAGATTGCGTTGGTCACCGACATCAGCGGTGTGTGCAGTGCGTGGTGCACGTGGCCGATCACGTAGTAGCCGATCACGATGGCCAGCGCGAAGACCGTGAGGTGGATCTGCAGCGCGGCCGGTGACAGGGCGATCAGCAAGAACAGCACTGCAGCGACGGCGAACGTCAGACCCAGTCGGCGCCCAGTTGTCATCGGCTTCTTTTCCGGCTTTTCGACGGGCGCGGTGGCAGCCGCGCTGGCGGCCGGTGCCGCGGAGACCTGCACCGGCGGTGGCGGCCAGGTCACCTCGCCGTCGCGGACCACCGTCACCGAACGCTGCACGACGTCGTCCCAGTCGAGATTGAGCACACCGTCCTTTTCCGGCGTCAGCAGCTTGAGCAGGTTCACCAAGTTGGTGCCGTACAGCTGCGATGCCTGGGCGGGGAGCCGGCCGGCCAGATCGGTGTAGCCGATGATGGTCACGCCGTTGTCGGTGACGACCGCGCGATCCTTGACGGTGCCTTCGACGTTGCCGCCGTTGGCGGCAGCCATGTCCACGATCACACTGCCCGGCTTCATCGAGGCCACCATGTCGGCGGTGATGATGCGCGGTGCGGGTTTACCGGGGATCAGCGCGGTGGTGATGACGATGTCGACGTCCTGGGACTGCTCGGCGTACAGCTGCGCTTCGCGGGCCTTGTAATCGTCACCCATCTCCTTGGCGTAACCGGTGGCCGATACCTCTGCTTCCGCAGATTCGATCGAAAGATATTCGCCACCAAGCGATTTCACTTGGTCGGCAACTTCGGGCCGGGGGTCGGTGGCACGCACGACGGCACCCAGGCTGCCGGCGGCGCCGACTGCGGCCAGGCCGGCCACGCCGGCCCCCACGACGAGCACCTTGGCCGGCGGCACCTTTCCGGCCGCCGTCACCTGCCCGGTGAAGAAGCGGCCGAAGCTGTGGGCCGCCTCGATGACGGCGCGATAGCCCGCGATGTTGGCCATCGACGACAACACGTCCAGCGACTGTGCCCGGGAGATGCGGGGCACCGCGTCCATGGCCAGCACGGTGATCTTGCGCGAGGACAACTGCTCGACGAGCGCGGGCTGCAACGCCGGCGAGATCAGGCCGACCAGTGTCGCACCGTCGCGCAGCGCCGCGATCTCGTCGTTGTTGGGTGCGTTCACCTTCAGCACCACGTCCGCCGACCACACCCGATCGGCAGACCCGATGTCGGCCCCGGCGTCGGTGTATGCGCTATCGGAGAAGCTTGCCGCGGCTCCGGCACCCGACTCGACAAGTACCGAATACCCGAGTTTGACGAGTTGTCCGACTGTCTGTGGCGTGGCAGCGACCCGCGTTTCCCCATGTTGGGACTCGCGCGGTATCCCGATGATCATCGATTTCGGTCCGATCTAAGTTGCTCAGCTCGAGGTCAGGCCGCACAAGGACGCCTGACGTTGCGCGTCGTTGGACGGGTGGAAGATGCCAGTGTAAGAGTTGGCGCCGATTACGTGCGCATTCTGTGGGTCTTGGCTCAGCGCAAAGGACTGATCGGGTGCTTGACGGATGTTGTTTCACCGCAACGCGCGCGCAAAACCGCTGGCAGCCCCGGGGCGGCCGTCAGGTCGTGGTCAGTTTCGCGGCCCGCCGCTTGCAGATCTTGCTCGATTCAGCAACGGGTGCGCGGACATCATTTGGGGCAGTTGACGGTGACGTAGACGTTGCCCTGCCCATTGCTGGCGTCGGCTCCGTCGATATCGGTCACCGTGCATTGCGACAGGGACGAATTGGGTACGCCGTTCTCGTACTGCAGAACCGGGTTGTATCCGGCGTTCGTGATGTCATTGAGGGTTTGCCGTGCGTTCTCTGATCCGGCCACCGGCAGGTTGGGTGGATCTGCCTGTGCTGCTGGGCTATTCAGCACGGAGAGGCCTGCGGCAAGCCCTGTCAGCGCGAGTGCTGCGCTGCGCCTGGTGATGAACATGTCTGCTCCTCCGGGTAGGTGACGAGTCTGTGCCAAGCCTATCGGCGACTCGCGGGCCAAATGGCAGAACTGCAGGCGCAATGCTGACTAGAACGAGCTGGTCGCCGTGCCGATCAGCCCAGCCACTTCTGGCTGAGCGCCGCAAAGGTGCCGTCGTTGGTGATCAGGTTCAGCCATTGGTTGACCCACTGCAGTGTGGTGTCACCCGAGCGTGGAAAAAGGTAGGCCTTTTGCGAGAAGGTGAAGGGGTGATCAACCGACACACCGCACAGCTGTGGATTTTCCACAGTGTGCCAACGAATTTCGCTGGCATCGGTGATCATCACGTCCGCTGAGTTGTTGGCCAGTTGTTCGAAAATCGTGTTGTTGTCGCGGTATTCGATGACGTTGGCGTGGTGGAGGTTCGCCCTGTCGAACTCGGCGTTGGTGCCGCCGGGGTTGACGACCACCCGTACGCCGGGACGGTCGATATCGGCGAGCGAGGTGAACTGCCGGGCATCCGTGCAGCGCACCACCGCGGCCTTGCCGTCGCGCAGATAGGGATTGCTGAACAACGCCGTTTTCGCGCGGTTGAGGGTGATCGTGATGCCACCCATCGCGAAGTCGCAGCGCTGACCGAGATCGGCCATCAGGTTCGGCCATGTGGTCGGAATCAATTGCAGCGCAACACCAAGATGTTTCGCGAGGTTGTTGGCCAGATCTACATCCAGTCCGCTCCAGCGGCCGTCTGCGTCGTGGTAGGTGAACGGCCGATAGTCTCCGGTGCTACACACCCGCACGGTGCCCGTCGCGATGATGCGGTCCAGATCCGCCTGTGGCGCAGGCGGTGTCGATCGGCAGCCGCCGGCGAGCATCGCGACCGCCAGACACGTGAGCACGGCGGGTTTCATATCGCCAGCGTCTCACGCGCCGTGCCACACCGAACGGGTTTGGGTGCTGCCGATCGGCCCAGCGCGTCGGTCGGTCCGCTGAGCCTGCCGGCCTGCCGGTGGGTCAGCGTTTCGGGCGGCGGTTGCGCTTATCGGTTAGACAGGCGGGTACGCCGGCGGCGGGTAGTTCCCGCGCAGAGCCCAGGGCAGCCACGAGAAGAAGTACTCGATCTCGTCGCTTGCGTCGTAATCCGGGTTCGGATCCATCCAGCCCCACCTCCAAGTGCCAGTCGTTGAGTCTAGTCGGGTGGGGTCATCCCGCACATCAAAGCCGGGCATCCCAGAGCGATCATGACCGTACGCCTAGAATGGATCAACTAGTTGATTGGGACCGACTTCGATGGGCCCGGTTGGAGAAAGCGAAGCATGGCGTCAGAAAACGGGTCGACCCGGCGCGAGGAACTATTGGCCGTGGCCACGAAGCTGTTTGCTGCGCGCGGCTATCACGGTACCCGGATGGACGACGTGGCCGATGTCGTCGGGCTCAACAAGGCGACGGTCTACCACTACTACGCCAGCAAGTCGCTCATCCTGTTCGATATCTACCAACGCGCCGCCGAACGCACCCTGGCCGCGGTGCACGACGATCCGTCCTGGACCGCCAGCGAGGCGCTCTACCAGTACACCGTGCGTCTGCTCAAGCAGACCGCCGAGAACGTCGAGGGCGCCGCGGTGTACTTCCAGGAGCAGCCCTACATCACCGAGTGGTTCACCGAGGAGCAGGTGGCCGAGGTCCGGGAAAAAGAAATCCAGGTCTACGAGCATGTTCACGGCCTGATCGACCGGGGCATCGCCAGCGGCGAGTTCTATCCGTCCGATTCCCATGTTCTCGCGCTGGGCTACATCGGCATGACCCTCGGCGCCTACCGCTGGCTGCGTCCGACAGGCCGGCGCAGCGCCGAGGAGATCGCCGACGAGTTCAGCACCGCGTTGCTGCGTGGGCTCATCCGCGACGAGGCCGCCCGGGCGGACTGGCCGGTCGCCAGTCGCGCAGCCGCCCGTTCCTGAGCCGGCAGCCTCGATAGGATCGGCCGATGCCGATCGTGAGCAAGACTGTAGAAGTGGCTGCCGACGAGGCCACCATCATGGGGATCGTCGCCGACTTCGAGGCCTACCCACAGTGGAACGACGAGGTCAAAGGTTGCTGGATCCTGCATCGCTATGACGACGGGCGTCCCAGCCAGCTGCGGCTGGACACCGAGGTCCAGGGCAACCAGGGCACCTACATCCAGGCCGTCTACTACCCGGCGCCCAACCAGATCCAGACGGTGATGCAGCAGGGCGAGCACTTCTCCAAGCAGAACCAGGTCTTCTCGGTGGTCGGCATGGGGCCGACGTCGCTGTTGACGGTCGACTTGGACGTCGAGGTTTCCCTGGGTGTGCCGGTGCCCGCGATGATGGTGAAGAAGGTCGTCAACGACGCCCTTGAACACCTCGCCGGCAACTTGAAGGCCCGAGCGGAGTCACTCGCCGCCGGTTAGTCGCGCGTTTGCGGGGCGTCGGCCCAGATCCCGGATTCCTCGAGCATGTCGGTGAGCCGGCGGACGCCGTCGGTGAACTGCCACTCGGTCAGCGCAACCACGGCCTCGACGTCGCGGGCTCGCAGGGCTGCGATCAGTTTGGTGTGGTTGTCGACCGCCTCGCGGCCCCAGTCGGAGTCGTCGGCGTACACCATCGGCGGCATGTACCGTGCGGCGTGCAGCAGGAACCACGCGAGCTTGACGCGTCCGGCCAGCCGGTTGAGTGCCCGATGAAAGGCGAACTCGGCGGTCACTATCGCGTCCGGCCTGCGTGCGGCGACAGCGGTGGCCAGCGCCTCGTTGAGTGCGGCCAATTCGTCGATGTCGGCATCGGTGGCGTTGCCCGTCGCCGACACCGCGAGCTCCTTGGCGATGGTGGCCTGCAGCCAGAAGATGTCCTCGACATCGGTGCGGCCCAGGGGGACGACGACGTGGCCCCGATGCGGTTCCAGCTCGACCATGCCCTCGCCGCTGAGTTTGAGCAGTGCCTCGCGCACCGGTGTGATGCTGACACCGAGTTGGGCGGCGGTCTCGTCGAGCCGGATGAAAGTGCCGGGCCGCAGGACGCCGGTCATGATCGACGCACGCAGGTGGCCGGCGACCTCGTCGGACAGCTGGGCGCGTCGTAACCGCGCCGACGGCCGGGGCGACTGCGCCGGTGCGTTCACGTCGGGAACCTCTTACTACTGGCCGGTACTACTTGTCTGGTTGCTGCGCCGGGCCATACTGTGACCGGAGCAACATCAATGTTTGATCAAATGTAAGATTCTTGCAAGTTGCCCCGCGACGTTTCCATAGTTCCCGCTTCCGCCAGTGATGAAGGATCAGATCGTTGACCGCACAGTTGACCGGCCATAATCCGCAGACCTCCGAGCAGAACCCGGCCGGGCAGCCGTACCTTGCGCGCCGGCAGAACTGGATGAATCAGCTCGGCCGCCACGCGATGATGCAGCCGCAGGCTCCCGCGTTGCGTTACCTGGGCAAGACGATTACCTGGGGCGAGCTGGACGAACGGGTGACCGCCCTGGCCGGTGCGCTGGCGCGCCGGGGAATCGGGCCGGGCGATCGCGTGATGATCCTGATGCTCAACCGTCCGGAATTCGTCGAGGCCTTCCTGGCCGCCAACCTGCTGGGCGCCATCGCCGTCCCGGTGAACTTCCGGCTCACGCCGCCGGAGCTGGCGTTCCTGGTCGAAGACTGTGCGGCCAGGGTCGTCGTCACCGAGCCGGTACTCGCGGCCGTCGCAACCGCGGTCCGCGAGATCGCCCCGCTGCTGGAGACCGTTGTCGTCGCCGACGCCGGCACCGAAGACGGTGTGCTGGGCTATGAGGACCTGATCGCCGAGGATGGCGCTGCCTGTCCGGTGGTCGACGTGCCCAATGACAGTCCGGCGCTCATCATGTACACGTCGGGAACCACCGGGCGGCCCAAAGGTGCGGTGCTGACGCACACCAACATGACCGGCCAGACCATGACGATGCTCTACACCAACGGGGCCGACCTCAACCACGACGTCGGTTTCATCGGTGTTCCGCTGTTCCACATCGCCGGCATCGGAAACCTGTTGCCCGGTCTGACGCTGGGCACGCCCACCGTCATCCACCCGCTGGGGGCCTTCGATCCGGGACAGCTGCTCGACGTGCTCGAGGCGGAGAAGGTGACGGGCATCTTCCTGGTCCCGGCCCAGTGGCAGGCGGTCTGCGCGATCCAGCAGGCCCAGCCGCGGGACCTCAAACTGCGCGTCATTTCCTGGGGTGCGGCGCCGGCGTCGGACACGCTGCTGCAGACCATGGCCGAGACCTTCCCGGAGTGCAAGATCCTGGCCGCCTTCGGGCAGACCGAGATGTCGCCGGTGACGTGCATGCTGCTGGGCGAGGACGCGATCCGCAAACTCGGCTCGGTGGGGCAGATCATCCCTACCGTCGCGGCTCGGGTGGTCGACGAGAACATGGACGACGTACCCGTCGGCGAGGTGGGCGAAATCGTCTACCGTGCACCGACATTGATGGCCGGCTACTGGAACAACCCCGACGCTACGGCGGAGGCGTTCGCGGGCGGGTGGTTCCACTCCGGCGATCTGGTCCGGATGGATGAGGAAGGTTACGTCTGGGTCGTCGATCGCAAGAAGGACATGATCATCTCGGGCGGCGAGAATATCTACTGCGCCGAGGTCGAGAACGTGCTGGCGGCCCACCCGGCGATCGTCGAAGTCGCGGTCATCGGCCGTCCGGACGAGAAGTGGGGCGAGATCCCGGTGGCCATCGTGGCAGTCTCGGGCGGCGATTCCGCTGACGCGCTGCGTATCGAAGATTTCGACGAATTCCTCACCGAACGGCTCGCCCGGTACAAGCACCCGAAGGGCCTGGAGATCGTGGATGCGTTGCCGCGCAACCCTTCCGGCAAAGTTCTCAAGACCGAGCTGCGCAACCGTTTCGGCGGCCCGATCGCCTAGCGGTCCCCGGCCGCCGAGTCAGAAACCACGCAGGAGAGGTCGGCTGCGTGGCTTCTGTCTTGAGGGCTAGTTGCCGCCGAACTCCGGGCGCAGTACCGGAGCCAGCGCGCTGAGCGGGATGTGCGCCTGCACGATGCCGCCGTTCATGAACCACTGCATGTGGGCCGTGGTGAAGTCCAACGGGGTGTCGTGCCCGACCGGATAGTCCGGCATGTAGAGGATGAGCTCGTCGGGTGTCAGCGCCCAGGCCTTGTAGCCACCGGAATAAACATTGTTGGGTGTCCACCGATCCGGCATGAACGGATAGGTGTTCGGCTGGTGCGGCGGCGCTGCGGCGTTGAGCGCATCCATGATGAAAGGCTCACCTCGCGTGGGGATTTCGGTGTTCGGGTCGAGGCCGGGTTTGAAAATATCTGCCAGCGCGAGCTGACGGTCCGGGGTAAACGTGAACGTCCGGTAGGCGGTGCTCTCGATCGGCCGGTTCGGATGCGCCAGAGCGTCGGTGCCGACAGTGCCCGAATAGATCTCGTTGAAGACGATCGTCGTGGCGGCGCCGTGCGGAAATACCCAGAAGTGTTCCTTGGCGTAGCTGTCGGCGGCCATTTTCACCGCGGCGGTGCGCCAGTTGTTCATCAGGGTGGTCAGGTAGTTGCGGATGACCGGGTTGTCGACGAAGCCTTCGGGCAGGTCCATCGTGATGTCGCGGGTCGCATTGCGTTCGGATAGCACCGTCGTGTGGCAGCCCTGGCCGTCCCACTGGCCGCCGAGGTCGCCGCAGAAGGACGCGGCCGAGGCGCCGGCGGCCGGCGCCGTGGCGACCAACACCGCTGCAGCCGTGATCGTCGCTGCCGCCGCC
>DASUGW010000254.1:0-27094 GCA_036273805.1 Mycobacterium sp. | reverse complement strand
GGACAGGCTGAGGTGCTGGATGCTCGCCGTCGTGGTGCTGTTGTGGGCGATCCGGCTGACCGCCAACTGGGTGTACGGCTTTCCCGGGCTGCACCACGAGGATTGGCGCTACCCGATGCTGAAGGAACGGTCGGGCCGGTGGGAGTTCCTCGTCGACCTGTCGGCCATCCACCTGTTCCCGACGGTGCAGGTATTCCTCGGCATGCTGCCGGCGTACATCGCGGTGACGCGGCCTGGACCCGGGGTCGGTTGGCTGGCCTGGGTGGCATTCGTCGTCGGATTGGGCGCGGTGGCAGTCGAATTGGTCGCCGACGTTCAGCTGCATCGCTTCGTGGCCAACCGTCAACCGGGCCAGGCGCTCGACATCGGCATGTGGGGTTGGTCGCGGCACCCCAACTACTTCGGGGAGATCAGCTTCTGGTTCGCGGTGGCACTGTTCGGCATCTCCGCCGCCCCGCGTGAGGCCTGGTGGCTGTTCGTCGGGGTGGTGGTGATGGTGGCGATGTTCCTCGGCGCCAGCATCCCGATGATGGAGGAACGCAGTCTGACGCGCCGGCCGGAGTACCAGCAGATCATCGACCGGGTGCCGCGGCTGGTGCCGAGGCCCCCACGGCGGAGCCGGGCGTGACCCGCCAACGGGTGCTCGTCGCCGGCCTCGGTGATGCCGGTGTGTTGACGGCCATTCGGCTGGCCCGTGAGTTCGAGGTCACCGGGATTTCCGTCAAACCCGGATTGGTCAGCGGTCAAGAGCTCGGGGTACGGCTCGCGCGGCCTGCCGACTGGGCCCGCGACTACTGGATTCCGTTCGAGAAGTTCCGGGCCCTGGACCGCGTCCGCACGGTGCAGGCCCAGCTGACCGGGGTGGATCTGGACGCCCGGACTGTCTCCGCGATCGCGCCCGACGGCACCGGGGTGACCGAATCCTACGATGCGCTGGTCATCTCCACCGGTGTGGCCAATGGTTTCTGGCGGCAGCCAAACCTGCAGTCGCCCAACGATATCGGAGCGCAGCTGCGCGGCACGCATGCGCGCCTCGCCGGTGCGGACTCGGTGATCATCGTTGGTGGTGGTGCGGCAGCGGTCAGTACCGCGGCCAATCTGGCGACGGTCTGGCCCGGCAAGCGCATTGATTTGTACTTCCCCGGGGAGCGGGCGCTGGCCGGGCACCACCCCCGAGCCTGGAGTCGCATCCGGGCTCGGCTCCTTGAGGCCGGAGTGGGATTGCATCCCGGTCATCGGGCATTGCTCGCCGACGACTTCAGCGGTGAGGAGATCACCGCCGGGCCCGTCGAATGGTCCACCGGACAACCGCCCGCGAGCGCGGAAGCGGTGCTGTGGGCCGTCGGGAAGGTCCGGCCCAACACCGGGTGGCTGCCCGCTGAACTGCTCGATGAGCACGGGTTCGTCTGTGTTACAGCACAATTGCAGGTGCCGGGACATCCGGAAGTGTTCGCGGTCGGAGACGTGGCAGCCACCGATGCATTGCGCAGCTCGGCCCGTAACCGGGCCGACAGCCTGCTGGCGCACAATATTCGCGCGGTCTTGGGCGGTAAACCCCCGACCGCGCTGCGCAGTTACCGCCCTGCCCAGCGCCGCTGGGGCTCGGTGCTCGGCGTGCAGCATGACGGTCTGGAGGTGTACGCACCCACGGGGCACGCAATCCGGTTCCCGTCGTGGTCTATCGACGCGGTACTGCAGCCGTGGATCGTGCGTCGCGGCATTTACCGCGGTGTCCGGGACAATCACTCAACCGTCCGGCAGGTGACCCAGTGATGCGCCGAAACTCACGTTTCGAAGGAAAACATCGAGTAAATGCCGACATTTCGTCGGTTTCGGTGAGAGCCTTCGGTACGGCGATTGCGACGGCCGTGTGCATGTTTTCCCTTGCCCCCGTTGCGCATTCGGATGTCCCGCCGGTGTCGGCCGCCGCGCAGGCGGTCGGGTTCGTCGACGTGCGGACCGTGGTGCCCGACGCCGTGCTCGACCTGCGCTACGCCACACCCAACAACTTCACCGGACAGCAGCTGTACCCGGCTGGCGCGCGCTGCCTGGTCCACGAATCCGCCGCGCCCGGCCTGGCCAAGGCGGCAAACGCGCTGCGGGCGCAGGGACTGCGACTGGTGTTCTGGGACTGCTACCGCCCGCACAGCGTGCAGGTGCGGATGTTCGACGTCGTCTCCGATCCGGCGTGGGTCGCCAAACCCGGCCCGTATTCGAAGAGCCATGAGTCCGGGCGGTCGGTGGACGTGACCTTGGCGGGTCCCCAGGCGCTGCTCGACATGGGTACCGGGTTCGACGACTTCACGCCCCGCGCGCACGCATATGCCACCGATGGGATCAGCGCGCTCGCGCAGCGCAACCGTGCACTCCTGCGCGACGCGATGGCTGCCGGCGGACTGCAGGTCTATGACGGTGAATGGTGGCACTTCGACGCTTCGGGCGCCGGGGTGCGGCGCCCGATCATCGAGGTGCCGGTGAATTAACGCGCGCCGAGATCGACGAATCGACGGGTTCTACTCGCACAAAGTGGTCGAAACCGACGTTTCGACGGGGTTCGATCAGCCGGCCGGCGGGCCGCTGGGATGGTTGAGGATCAGCCCGCCGAGCTGGCTGAGCAGGTCACCGGGGCTGACGCCGGCCGGGGCGCAACCGGGCAGGCAATCATCGATCTTCTGCCAGGGCTGGCAGTCGGTGGTCTTGAACGACGTGTCGGTGGACTCGATCTTCACGACCTGCGGCTTCTTGCTCAGCGCGTTGTCGACGACGCTGTCGCCGTTGGAGCGTTTCCAGTAGCAGGTGCCGTTCCCGACAGGACCCGGCGAGCTGTAGGTACCGGGGGTGACGTCCTTGCCGACGGTGAACGTGCCGGTGCCGGCGATTCCGCCGGGCGGCGTGGCGGCCGGGCCCGGGACCGGCCCTGGGGGAGGACCTGGGGGGTTCGTCGGGTCAGCGTAGGCGACCGCGGGCGCCCAGCAGCTCAGGAACAATGCCGCGGCGGCGATCCGGGTGGCGTACTTCGACCTCACGATAAGACAGTCTAAGCGTCTCCCGAGGCGGCAAGTGCTTCCTTGCCGTAGTGCTTGCTGATCAACGACCACGGATCGGCAAACCGGCCCCGCTTCTCTTGGCGCCGCTGCACCGCCAGGGCGGCCCGGATCGCCGGACGCAACACCGGGCCGAGCAGCTGCAGAACCAGGCGCAACCGCCCGGCCGATGCGGCCACCCAGTCCACCGTGTCGGTCCACGTGTAGTGCTGGAACTGCAGCAACGCCTCCGCCTCGGCGGTGTCGAACCAGCCGGTGAAGCTCCACCCCCGGTCGTCGTCGGGATCGCCGGGCAGGCTTGCGCCCGGACCCAACGCGCCCAGGCCGAAGGCCGTCATCATGGTGTCTTCGAGCTCCCGGTGGGTTCGTACGTGGGATTCGTCACCCGCGATCAACAGCACTTTCCCAGCAATCGCCGGCCCCCGGTCGACGGCATTGGCGAAGGCCAGTGCCACGTCACGGGCGTCGACGGTGTGCATCCGGTTGTCGCCGGGGGTGGCTCGCATCAGCAGCAGATGATCGCCGCTGATGGTCGACTGTGCGTCCGGGGAGATCACCCCGGCCAGACGCAGCACGGCCGCCGGCAGGCCGCTGTCCCGCAGCACTGCCTCAGCAAGTACCTTGTCCTCGCCGTACTGATCGATCGGGTTGACCGCGGTCGCCGGCGTGATGCGCTCGGGGTGACGGTAGGGATTGATGGAGCCGTACACCGAGGCACTCGATGCCATCGCGAACAGCGGTGGTTCGGGCAGCTTGCGCGCAGCATCCACGAGGTTGCGGGTGCCCTCGACGTTCACCTTCCGGGCCACGGCCGGGTTGCGGTAGGACGCGGGGGCCAGCATGGCGGCCAGGTGCACGATCGCGCCGGGGCTGTGCTCGGCTACCAGCGTGGCGACAGCGTCGGCATCCAGCAGGTCGACATACGCCGGAATGAGTTTTCCGCCGGCCGCCCCGGCCGACAGTTCCGCGGCCGTGGCGGCCGACTTATCGTTGCGCAGATCGAGCGCGACGACGGTGCGACCGCGCTGCAGCAGGATCTCTGCGCAGCGTTTGCCGACCTGTCCGAAGGCGCCGGTCACCAGAACGGTCTGCGGAAGCTCAGAGGTGCCAGGCATGTCAGGCGCCCTTCGTCGCGGTGAGCCGGCGGCCGATCCGAACCGCCGCATTACGCACGCGGTCGGAGATGTAGAGCGAGAACAGCGGGGTGACGATGTCCTCGCGTAAGCGCGTCAGCCGGGAGCTGACGATCCGCCACTGACCGTCGATCTTCTCGTAGGTCTCGTGGTAATGCCCGTATCCGACCATGGTCGCCCCGGGCGCGAAACGCACGACGTCCTGCAGCGCCCACACGCCGGTCGCGGTCGTCGCCGAGGTCAGGGTGATCTCGGGCGTGTGCACCTGGTGTGCCGTGGGTCGCGACGGCCGTCCCAGGGTTTTGCGGACGAATGCCACGAACTCGTCGGCGCCGGTGATCACCAGTCCACCTGCGGCAGCCGTGTCACTGACGAAGTCGTCGGAGAACAGGGCGCGCCAGCCGCTCCAGTCCTTGGTGTCCAGCAGACGGCAATAGCGGGCCTTGAGTTGTTTGAGCTCCTCGATCTCCGCCAAGGATTCGGACTGTTCGACCATCATCGCGACAGCGTGACATTCCCGCATCGCTGTGTAAACCGCGGGGTTGCTGGCAGTCGAGGAACTTCACCCGGCCGAAACTGACAATTTGCGTTGAGATGGCGCGCGCACGCCCGATTCGGCGCAGGATTTACGAGAAGCCTCAGTGGCTGAAGAAGCTGCGTGTGACGCGGGGTCGCGCGCATATCGGTCAGTTTGCATCGCCCGAAAGGTGAGGACATGAGCCAGCCGTTCAAAGGTGTCATCAAGCTCGATGTGCGCGACTCGGTGGCCGATTGGGCCCCGTACGAACTCAAACGGGCGCCCGAAGGCTCGCCCAACATCCTGGTGATCCTCTATGACGACACCGGCATGGCGTCGTGGTCGCCGTACGGCGGGCGGATCAACATGCCAACGCTGGACAAGCTGGCGGACAACGGGCTGACCTACACGCAATGGCACACCACGGCGCTGTGCTCGCCGACCCGGTCCACCTTCCTGACCGGACGCAACCACCACGTCAACCGCTGTGCGTCGATCACCGAGGGCTCGCTGGGCTTCCCCGGAGCGGCCGGACGCCTGCCCGCCGAGTGCGCAACCATCGGACAGGTCTTGCAGGAGAACGGGTACAGCACGTACTGGCTTGGCAAGAACCACAACGTGCCGGTTGAGGACATCTCGGCCTGCGGGAACCGTTCGGAATGGCCACTGTCCAAGGGGTTCGACCGGTTCTACGGCTTTCTCGGCGGTGAGACGAACCAGTGGTACCCGGACCTTGTCACCGACAACCACTTCATCGAGCCGCCCTACACGCCTGAAGAGGGCTATCACCTGTCGAAAGACCTTGCCGACCAAGCGATCCGGATGTTGCGGGACCAGCGCTCGTCGGCGCCTTCGAAGCCGTGGTTCATGTGGTTCTGCCCGGGTGCCAACCATGCGCCGCACCACGCGCCGCAGGAGTACATCGACAAGTACAAGGGCAAGTTCGACGACGGCTACGAGGCCTACCGAGAGTGGGTGCTCGAGCGCATGATCGACCGCGGCGTGGTGCCGCAGGGGACCGAGCTGACCCCGCTGAACCCGATGCCCGACGACGTCGCCAACCCGGCTGACTACGTGCGGCCGTGGGCCGAACTGAATGACGACGAGAAGAAGTTGTTCGCGCGGATGGCCGAGGTGTTCGCCGGGTTCTCCGAGTACACCGACACCCAGATCGGGCGGATCGTCGAATTCCTGGAGCGCACAGACCAACTCGACAACACGCTGATCTTCTACTGTGCCGACAACGGCGCCTCCGGTGAGGGCACACCCGACGGGTCGGTCAACGAGAACAAGTTCTTCAACGGCTATCCCGACAGCCTCGAAGAGAACATGTCCTACCTCGACGCGCTCGGCGGTCCAGACGCCTACAACCACTACCCAACCGGATGGGCGGTGGCGTTCTCTACCCCATTCCAGATGTTCAAGCGGTACTCGCAGTATGCCGGCGGCACCTGTGATCCGCTGATTATCCACTGGCCCAAGGGAATCAAGGCCAAGGGCGAGATGCGCCATCAGTACCACCACTGCACCGACATCGTCCCGACGATCCTGGACATCACTGGCCTGCAGATGCCGACGACATACCGGGGGGTGGACCAGTACCCGCTCAACGGCGTGTCGATGCGTTACAGCTTCGACGAGGCGCAAGCCCCGACGACCAAGAAGCGTCAGTACTTCGCCATGCTCGGCACTCGCGGCATCTGGCAGGACGGGTGGAAAGCGGCTGCGCTGCATGCGCCGATCAGCGGCAAGGGGCACTTCGACCAGGACCGCTGGGAGCTCTACCACGTCGACGAGGACCGTGCCGAAGCCCGCGATGTCGCCGACCAATACCCGGAGAAGCTGCAGGAGCTGATTGCCGCCTGGTTCGAAGAGGCCGACGCCAACTTCGTCCTGCCGCTGGATGACCGGCCGGCCGTCGAGGTCATCAATGACCAACGCCCGCAAGGGGAACCACCGCGGAGCCGGTATATCTACTTCCCGGACGCCACGCCGATCCCGGAGTCGAATGCGGTGAACCTCCGCGGCAGGTCCTACAAGATCCTCGCCGACGTCGAGGTCACCCCGGAATCGCAGGGTGTCATCTTCGCGCACGGTTCACGCTTCGGTGGCCACACGCTGTTCATCAGGGACCGCAAGCTCCATTACGTGTACAACTTCCTCGGTATCAAACCTGAGCAGACGTTCGTTTCTGAGGAGCTTGCGTCGGGGCAATTGACCCTCGGCGTGGAGTTCGTCCGTGAAGGTGCCGGTGAGCATGGTGAATCACTCGGTACCGCAAAGCTTTATGTCGGTGACGCGGTGGTCGCACAGGGGCCGATGCGCGCGCAGATCGGTACGTTCACGCTGTGTGGCGACGGGTTGTGTGTCGGGTTCGACAGCGCCGACCCGGTGAGCCGTTCCTATCCCGCCGGCTTCCCGTTCACTGGTGGGCGCATTCTGGGTGTGGGTGTCGACGTCTCCGAGGACCGGTACATGGACCTGGAGAAGGAGGCCTCCGCGGCGTTCGCGCGCGACTGATGTCAGACGTGCAGCGGTTCCGCCAGCGCCACCAGACGCCGGCCGATGCTGGTGATCCGGCGCGGTGATAACGGCCGCAGCGGATGTACACCGATGATCAGCGCGACCTGCCCGGCGTCGAAAACCGGCGCGGCGATGGTCGCCGCCGGTTGCGTGCGCCCCGACGGACCGAGCAGTCCGATCGTGGTGAACTCCGCGAGCAGCTGATCCATGATCTGGCGCACCTGCGGGGGCAGGCCGTCGCTGGGCAGCGTGCCCATCACCCGGGCAGCCTCCGTCAGCGCGGGCGTGGTCCAGTCGACATCGAAACCACGCTCGCGGGTCTGCGCCAGAAGGTCCCGAAGGCGCTGGGCCAGCACGGGATCCGTGACGGCACCGCGTTCGATCCAGCTCTGCTGTCCGGCGGGGGAGTCCCAGGCGGCGAACGCCACACCGAAGGGGGGCGTATACGGGATGCGGTCACTCGGCGGTGCTCCCGCCCCCACCCCGTCGGGGCCCTCGAACGCCGTGATGACCAGTTCGTCGTCGACGCGTTCGACCACCGAGGCGGCATAGCCCAATTCGGCCGAGATGGCACCGGCCGCGGCGGTCGCCGCCCGGACCTGCGGGCGCTCCGCGATCAGCCGGGCCGCGACGACTGCCAGCGCGGGGCCCAGCGAGTACAACTTCGTCGTCGGGTCCCGGGTGACCCAGCCGCGGTCCGCCAGAGTCGTGAGGATGGCGTGCGCGGTGGCCTGGGTCAGGCCGAGTTCGCGAACGACGTCGGAGAACCGCAGTCGCTCGTTGCCGGGCCGCGCGAGCAACTCGACGACGTCGACCACTCGCGCGGTCGGAGGTGACGGGGTGTCGCGAATGGGTTGACTCCCTCTGCGGCGATACCTACGGTGAGTTCAATAATTCGAGAACTGACCTCGAATATTCGAGACTACCACGGGAGTGATGCGGTGCGTGCGGTTGCGCTGAGGAGTGGTCAGCTTCAGGTCCGGGAGATCGATGACCCTGTGCCCGGGCCGGGTGAACTTCTGCTGCGGACGCTGTCGACCGCGATCTGTGCTTCTGACGTTCACTTCATGGACCATCCGCATCTGGGTGTCGACGACCCGACCGGCCGGTCGCTGTACGACGCCGAGCGAGATACCGTGCTGGGCCACGAATTCGTCGGCGAAGTGATCGGACACGGCCCGGGCTGCACCGATCAGTTCCCGGTGGGAACCCGCGTCACCTCGATCCCGATCCGGCTGGTCAACGGCGGCGCCGACGGCACTCGCATCATCGGCCAGCATCCCGAGGCCCAGGGCAGCTTCGCCGAACTGTTCGTCATCGCCGAGCCGATCGCCCGGGCGGTCGAGCGGTCGGTGTCCGCGGATGCGGTGGCACTCACCGACGCCTTCGCCGTCGGCGAGTTCTATGTGCGCTCGGCGAATGTGCAGCCGGACGAGGTGCCTTTGGTTGTTGGCGCCGGCGCGATCGGACTCTCCGCGGTGGCAGCGCTGGCCGCCCGTGGTATCGAACCGATCGTCATCAGTGACTACAACGCCGGGCGCCGGGAGCTCGCCAAGGAAGCCTTCGGTGCACACGTCGTCGTCGACCCCGCCGTGCGGTCGCCATTCGAAACCGTCCGTGCCCTGCGTGCTGAACGCGGAATGTGGGGGCCCGCTGTCATTTTCGAGTGTGTCGGCGCGCCCGGGCTGATCGGGCAGATCGTCGAGTCGGTGGACATGGGCACCCGGATCTACTGCGCGGGCGGCTGGTACACCGGGGATGCGCTGGATATCACCGCGGCGACACGCGCCGGCGTCACCATCCAGTTCGGCGGGGGTCCGATGCCGCAGGACTGGTATGGCACCCTTGACGCCATCGCCGCGGGCACGCTGGACCCGCTGCCCAGCGTCGGGCAGATCATCACGCTCGATGGTGTGCCTGAGGCCATCGAACTGGCCCGTAGATCCGAGGGACCACCGCGGATAATCGTCCACCCGAATGGAGACCCCGCATGACCGACCGGGAAGACCGTCAGGACATCAGCGATCTGCTGATCCGCTACGCCACTGGCATCGACCGGCGCGACTGGCCATTGTTCCGAACGGTTTTCACCACGGACTGTGAGCTGGACTACGGAGACATCGGCACCTGGCACAGCGTCGATGAAGTGGCCGACTTCATGGAACAGGTCCATGCCCCTGCCGGATACACCATGCACCGGATGAGCAATCAGGTGATCGCCGTCGACGGTGACTCCGCGTCGGCCCGCACCTATATCGACGGCCTGATCATGGCTCCGGACAACGCTTCTGGTGTCAACGCGATCGGTTTCTACGACGACGAGATGGTCCGTACCCCAGACGGTTGGCGCATCGCGCGGCGCAGGTTCACGCCAGTGCGGGTGACGACGGTAGGCCCGGCATGAGCGCGGACTTCAAAGACCGGTACGGGCCGTGGGCGCTGGTGGCCGGCGCCTCCGACGGCGTGGGTGCGGCATTCGCCGAGTCGCTCGCCGAACGCGGACTCAATGTGGGGTTGCTGGCACGGCGCCAGCATGTGCTCGACGAGGTGGCTTCGGGGATCGCCGAGCGCACCGGCGTCCAAACCCGGACGCTGGCAATCGATCTCGCGGCCGAGGGCGCGTCGGCCGCGGTGGTCGAGGCGACTGCGGACCTGGACGTCGGATTCTTGGTGTACTGCGCAGGTGCCGATCCGAACTTCCGGCCGTTCCTGGACAGTCCCATCTCGGACGCCGAGGCGATGGTGCAGCGCAACTGCGTGGCTCCGATGCGGCTGTGCCATCACTTCGCGGCGCCCATGGCGAAACGCGGTCGCGGCGGGATCGTCCTCTTCGGCTCCGGCGCGGGTCTGGCGGGCGGCCCCAACATGGTGGCCTACGGCGCGTCCAAAGCGTTCGACATGGTGTTCGCCGAGGCACTCTGGGCCGAGCTGAACGGCAAGGGCGTAGATGTGCTCGGACTGATTCTCGGCAAGACCGACACACCGGCGCTGCGACGGCTGGAGACCGAACGCGGGCTGCTGGCCTCCGAAGAGGAAGCCCCGGGCGATGCGGCATCGGTGGACGAGATCGTCGCCGAGGCGTTCGAGAACCTGACCAACGGGCCCACGCACTTCGCGGGCGAGCAGATGCGCAACGCGGTGCAGATGCTGGGATCGATCACCCGGAATCAGGCTGTGCAGTTCATGGTGCAGGCAACTGCGATGTCGATGGGCAATGATTCCGGCACCGGTACTTAGCCGGAAGTCCCAGGTCGGGGTTGGGTGCTGCCTTTCGACCACTATGTTCGACGGTAATGAGCACTCCGTACCCGCCCCCGGGCCCGCCGCCGGGGGACCCGAACGCCTACCCACCGCCGGTGCCGACCTGCTACCGGCACCCGGACCGACCCACCTACATCGGGTGCACCAGGTGCGGGCGCCCCATCTGCCCCGAATGCATGCGTAATGCCGCGGTCGGGCATCAGTGCCCTGATTGCGCGCAGGCCGGCGCGGCTGCCACGGCAGCTCGCCCGGTGCGGACCATCTTCGGTGGGCGGCAGACCGGCGGCACGCCGGTCGTCACCTACGCGCTCATCGCGATCAACGTCGTGATGTTCGTCCTGCAGTCGTCGTCGGCAACTCTCGAACGCGATTTCGTCCTGTGGCCCCCCGGCGTTGCCGCTGGTGAATGGTGGCGCATTTTCACCTCCGCGTTCCTGCACTACAGCGTCATGCACATCCTGTTCAACATGTGGGCGCTGTGGATCGTCGGCCCGCCGCTGGAACGCTGGCTGGGCAAGTCGCGTTTCGTGGCCCTGTACCTCCTGTCGGCGCTCGGCGGTGGGGTGCTTGTGTACCTGCTGGCGGCGCTGAACTCCGCAACGGCCGGGGCGTCGGGCGCCATCTTCGGTTTGTTCGGCGCGACGTTCGTGATCGGCAGACGGCTCAACCTCGACGTGCGCGGCGTCGTCGCACTGATCGTGATCAACCTAGCGTTCACATTCGTTGTGCCGATGCTCAGTTCGCAAAACATCAGCTGGCAGGGCCATATCGGCGGCCTGCTTACCGGGATGCTGGTGGCGTGGGTTTACGCGTATACGTCCCACGGCCGCAACCGCAACGCCGTACAGATCGGGGTGACGGGCGGGCTCGTCGTGTTGTTCGTCCTGCTGGTCTGGTATCGGACCCACATGCTGCTGGCGCTGCTGGCCGGCTGAGGCCGGTTCAAACGCTGCAGCCGCAGTCGGCGGCGGCGTCCGGGGAGGCCGGTAATTCAGCGATCATGTCGACCCGGTCGGCGTCGAAGCTCAGAAAACCCTTGATGGGCAACGTCTCCGGCATCGGTTCGTCGTAGCTCCACGCCACGTCCTCGATGACGGTGTCGCCGATGACCGCGGCCCAGTACGTCGCATAGCCCTTGTAGTTGCAGTAGCTGGTGGTCTCGGTACGGCGCAACAGATCGGTCCGCACCAATGCCGGATCGACGTACAGGCGGGGGTGTAGAGACGTCTCGAAGAGAATCAGGGTGTCGACGGTGTCCACCAGCGTGGTGCCCGCGACGTCCACCCGCAGACCTCGATTGGTGGGCCGGCAGTCGACCCGGTGATACGGGTTCGGCGGGTAGTGCACCAGGCGGCGCCCCTCCTCGAACCACGCGTCCACCGCATCCCACGGCACCTGGACGTACCCAGGCGCGGTCGGTTCGGGTTCGTTGGGGAGATCCCCGACCTCGTCGGTGAGAAACGCGTAGCTCAACGCGCGCCCCTGCCGGTGCACCATCAGCGCGTTCTCGGTGTCGATGACGGTTTGGCCGCCGCGAACCGCCTGGATACGCCGGGGATGCGGCTCGGTATAGACGACGAGAGCCGCAACCGGGGGCGTGAACCACCCGGCCGGTTCGGCACCGAAGGGTCCGCGACCCGCGACCAGGCTCATCTGTTCGTCTCCTCACCGATATGGCGGTGCCGTCGAGGCTATCGCTAGCCAGCTTTACAAAATCCACAGTGAATGTCACGCTCGGAGGCATTCCGTCATCAAGGAGCCACTGCCCCATGGACCGACACGAACTGCGCCGTCTGGACTACAGTCTGTCCGACGACCACATCGACCTGCAGTCGGCGTACCGGCAGTTCTTCACGACGCACTGTCCCATCGAGACCGTGTGGGCGGCTGAGGCCTCAGGCTTCGACAAGAACCTGTGGGAGCGGCTGTGCGCCACCGGTGCCACCACGATGGCCGTTCCGGAAGCAGCCGGTGGTGACGGCGCGACGCTGGTGGACCTGAGTCTGGTCGCCGAGGAACTCGGGCGGATGCTGGCCCCGGTGCCGTGGATCGATCATGTGTGCGCGGCGCGGCTACTGGCCCAGTTCGGCGGCGTGGACTCCGAAGTACTGGGCGGCCGGCAGATCGTCGCGCTGGATGTCCAGGCCACCTCCGGGCCCCGGCTGGTCGGTGCGGCTGCGGTCGCCGATCTGGTGGTGACCCTCCACGGTGACGAATTGGTGCTGCTGCGGTTCGGCAGTCGGCCGGCCAGGGTCGACAACATCGGGCGGCTGCCGATGGCATGGGTAGATCCCGCCGACGCCGACAGCCGGGTGGTGCTTGCAGGTGGACCCGATGCGGTGCAGGCCTATCGACGGGCCGTCGATGAATGGCGGCTGCTGACCGCCGCGGCGCTGGTCGGCCTGGTCGAACAGACGATGACGATCGCCGCGGAGTTCGCCAAGACCCGCTACACCCTGGGCGTGCCGATCGCGACATTGCAGGCGATCGCGCACCCGCTGGCCAACGTCGCCATTGCAGTGCAGGGTGGCCGCAATCTGGTCCGGCGCGCCGCCTGGTTCTGCGACAACGAGCCTGCCGAGCGGCCGGAATTGGCACCGGCCGCCTTCGTCTTCATGGCCGAGGAGGCGGCGCGCGCGGCAACCATGGCGGTGCATGTGCAGGGCGGCCTCGGTGTCTCGGCGGAAGCCGCCTCGGCGGCCTATCTGTTACGGGCCCGCGGCTGGCCGCTGGCCGGCGGCGACCCAGGCGTGGCGGCCAAAGAAGTTGCCGACATCGTCAGTGCGCGCGAAACCCGTTGAGACAGGAGCACCTTCATGGATTTCTCACGCGTCGAACTGTCCGACGAGGACCAGGCGTTCCAGACCGAACTACGCGACTTCCTGTCCCGCGTGGTGACCGACGAGGTCATCGCACGGGACCGGCAGACCGGCGAGAACTTCGACGAGGACGTGCACCTGGCGCTCGGTGCGGCCGGCTATCTGGCCGCCGACTTCCAGAGCGAAGCCGACGGCGGCTTCAGTCAGCTGCGCCGCCGGATCTGGGAACTCGAGATCGGCCGCGCCCACACGCCATGGTTCCATTGGGGCACAACGGCTATGGTCGCCCACACTGTGGTCCAGTTCGCGTCTGACGAGTTGCGCGACGAGGTTTTGGACCGGGTGCTCAGCGGCGAGGTACGCCTGTGTCTGGGCTATACCGAACCTGAGGGCGGGTCCGACGTCGCCACCTGCAAGACCCGCGCCGTGCGGGAGGCGGATGGATCAACTTGGATCATCAATGGCTCCAAGATGTTCACGTCGAATGCCCAGAACGCCGACTACGTCTTCCTGATCACCAACACCGACCCGGAAGCACCGAAACACAAGAGTCTCACCATGTTCCTGGTGCCGCTGACCCTGCCAGGCGTGGAGATCCAGGGCATCAGGACGGTCGACGGCGACCGCACCAACATCACCTACTACAGCGACGTCCGGATCAGCGATCGCTACCGGGTCGGCGAGGTCAACGGCGGCTGGGCCGTGCTGCGCGGGGCGCTGGACGCCGAACACGGCACCATCGAACGCGACGACAGCGGACTCAACAAGATCGCAGTGATGACCGAGCACATCACGTTGATGGCCGAGGCGGTGGATCGAGTCGTGGCCCGGGTCTCCGCACCCGATGCGGCCGGCCACCGGCTTATCGACGATGGCGCGGTCAAGTACCGGCTGGGCCGCGGGATCGCCCGCATGGAGGCCGCGATGAGCACCCCGGAGATGTTCGGTCGGGTGGCCATCGCCCAGACCATGCGCGATGTCTCCCCGGAACTCATGGACATTGTCGGTGCCGCTGCCGGCCTGCCGGTCGGCGCGGAAGGCGCAGCGCAGGCAGGGGATGCCGGCGCGATGGAGTACATCTTCCGGCTGGCCGGCCCCACGGGGATCTACGGCGGGACGCTGGAAGTGTTCCGGAACATGATCGCCCAGCACGCGCTGGGGTTGGGCCGGCCGAACTATTCACCGGCGAAGCGCTGACGCCGAGCCCGGGTTTCACACGTCCAGGGCGTACTTCGGTTCAGGTTGCCGCAGCATGAGCACCGCCGCCGACGCCACCGCCAATACCGCTGCCAGTGCCACCAGGATCACCGAAATGGCTCTGGCGGTCGGCATTCCGGAGCCGTGCAGGGTCTCTAGTACGGTGCTGGACACCGCCACACCGACTCCCGCCATGGTCACCAGTGCCGTCAGCGCGACTCCTGCCGCGGCCCCGGCCCTCTCGGCCGGGACCACTGCCTGGCGGTCACGCATGCGCGCGATTCTCCCCGGGTAGTGGGCGACCGTCCGCGAAATACGAGAAATCCGCTACGGGTGCGCGCTCACGCGGCCGGTGCGAGATGCAGCTAGCCGCGTAGGCCCACAGCGTGCCTTAATTCGGCGAGGAATTGGTCGGTGTCGTCGCTACGCACTAGGTAGTGCGAAACCGCTACCCGAACCGCAGTGGCGGCTTTGACCGCCCCGTTGGGGCCGGGCAGCAGCTTCTCCAGCCGCGAGCGCATCAACGGAATCACCCGGGACAGCGCTGAGATCGCCACCTCTGGCTCGATGTCGACCACTCGCACACCGGAATAGGACTGCTGATACTCGACAATGAATCGCAGTGCGGCGTCGAGCTTTTCGTTGCCGCGCAGACCTGCGGTCGCGTTGTTGATGCCGTCGTCGAAGTTCTCCCGCTCGAAGGCCGCGAACGCTTTGAGAAGCTCGTCTTTGGAGGCGAACCACCGATACAGCGTGGGGCGGGAGACCTTGGCCTGCAGCGCCACCTCGGAGAGGCTGAGTTTGGTCTGCCCGCTGCGGCCGAACACCTCGGCCGTGGCCAGCAGAATCCGCTCCCGGGACGACATCTCGTCGTCCACGGCTGCACCGGATTGCCGGGGCTGCACGGGTTCGCTCACTGCAGGGGCCTATCGATCGAGGAGTTGACGAAGAAAGCGTTACAAACATAGGGGGTCTTGTAAAGACTTTTGGCAATCTTGGCCCGTGTCGGTCTGCGACAATCGCCACAGCAGCACGCTCGGAGTGGCGCGCGTCAAACGGAAGGACTCACGATGGCGGGGCCACTGGCAGGGATCAAAGTCGTCGAACTCGGGGTTTGGGTCGCCGGCCCGGCGGCCGGCGGAATCCTGGCTGACTGGGGCGCCGACGTGGTCAAACTGGAGCCTCCGGCGGGCGACCCGGCGCGCATGTGGGGACGGCTGCTGGGTATGGGGCCGGGGGTCAACCCGCCCTTCGAGATGGACAACCGTTCCAAACGCAGCGTGGTCGTGGACCTGGCGGATCCCGCCGGCCGCAGTACCGCGCTCGAATTACTCAGCGGTGCTGACGTTTTCGTTACCAACATTCGGCCGGCGGCGCTCGAGCGGCTGGGTCTGGACTACCAGGCGGTGTTGGCGCGCAATCCGGGGTTGGTCTACGGCCTGCTCACGGGGTATGGCCTCGACGGTCCAGATGCCAACCGTCCGGCCTACGACGTGGCGGCTTATTGGGCCCGGGCCGGCCTGGCGGATCTGCTGACCCGGCCGGGCGCCACGCCGCCCTTCCAGCGTGGCGGCATGGGTGATCATTCGGCCGGCCTGACCATGGCCGGGGCCATCTGTGCGGCGCTGGTATCCCGGAACGCAACGGGGACAGGACAACTGGTCAGCACATCGCTGTACCGCCAGGGCGCCTATACGGTGAGCTTCGATTTGAACACCCTGTTGATGAGTGGACACTCCATTGCGATCGGGCAGCGCGAGGTGATGGGCAACCCGTGCATGAACAACTATGCCGCCGCCGACGGCCGCAGATTCTGGATCGTCGGCCTGGAAGGTGAGCGGCATTGGCCGCCGCTGTGCCGGGCCGTCGGGCGCCCGGAATGGATGGCGGACCCACGGTTCTCCCGGCCGCGTGACCGCGCAGCGAACGCGGTGCAGCTGATCGAGGAGCTGGATCGCATCTTCGCCACCAAGACGCTGGCCGAATGGTCGGAGGTCTTCGCCACCGAACCCGATTTCTTCTGGTCGCCGATCAACAGCCTCGAAGACGTGCTGGCCGATGACCAGTTCCATGCCGGAGGCGGCATCGTCTATGTCCCCGACGGTGACGACGGCACGGTCGCGATGGTGGCCTCCCCGGTGGACTTCCACGGCACCCCGGCGGCCCCGGTGCGCGTCGCGCCGCAACTCGGCGAGCACACCGAGGAAGTGCTCGGCGAACTGCGGGTGGCCACCGAACGCCGATGACTTTACAAAATACCTGACAAGTGTCACGCTGGTCGGCGACAGCGAACAGCCACGGTAACGGTCTGCCGTGTGGTTTATGAGGAGCTCCAGTGACGGTCGACAGTGCCGCGAAGGCGCGTGAATACAGCCCGGTTGACATCACGTCGCACGAATTCTGGAGCCAGCCCTTCGACCAGCGGGACAAGGCATTTGCGCAGCTGCGGGCCGCAGACGGGCTGAGCTGGCACCAGCCGCTGTCGACGCTGTTCGACCTCGAGGAGCCGGGCTTCTGGGCGCTGACCCGGCGTGAGGACATCGTCTTCGCCAGCCAGCATCCGGAGCTGTTCACCTCGGCGCAGGGCGTGGCGCTGGATCCCATGCCGGCCGAGTTCCAGCGCATCGCGACGTTCTTCCTGACCATGGATCCGCCGCAGCACACCGTCTACCGTCGGCTGATCAGCGCGGCGTTCACCCCGCGCAATCTGCGGCGCATCGAAGATCAGATCCACGAGAACGCGGTCAAGGTCGTTGACGACCTCGTGGGTGCCGGCGACGTCGAGTTCGTCGAAGCCTGTTCGGCTCGATTGCCCATGCTGACCATCATGGAGATGCTCGGCGTGCCGCAGGCGGATCAGCCGGCGGTGGCCAAGGCGGCCGAGAAACTCTTCTCGATGAGCGACGACGAGTACAGCACGCTCGAAGAACGCGCGGTCGACACCGTCAACGAGATGATGCTGCTCAACAGCACCGGCGTGGAACTGGCCAAGTTCCGCCGGGCCAATCCCGGCGACGATCTGATGACCAGCATCGTCAACGCCGAGGTGGACGGGCACCGGCTCACCGATGAAGAGATCGGCGCGTTCCTGATCCTGCTCGCGGCAGCCGGCAACGACACCACCAAGCAGACGACCACGCACGCGATGATGGCGCTGGCGGCCAATCCCGCCCAGCGGCAGTGGTTGATGGAAGACTTCGACGGCCGGATCGGCAGTGCGACAGAGGAATTCGTGCGCTGGGCCTCGCCGGTGATGCAGTTCGCGCGGTTCGCCACCGAAGATGTCGAGGTGGCCGGGCAGCTTATCAACGCGGGTGACAAGGTCGGCTTGTTCTACTGCTCGGCGAACCGTGACGAGAGTGCGTTCGACGACCCGGGCGCCTTCCGGCTGGACCGCTCACCCAACCCGCATCTGGGCTTCGGCGGCGGCGGCCCACACTTCTGCCTGGGCAATCAGCTGGCCAAGACGGAGCTGCGAAACCTGTTCGCGGAGTTGCTGACTCGGGTCGAGAGCATCGAATTCGGTGAGCCGGATCTGCTGTACAGCAGTTTCGTTCATGGCGTGAAGCGCGTCCCGGCGCACATCAAGTAGTCATCATGCGGATGGAAGTCGACCTCGGCAAGTGTGTCGGCCACGGGATCTGCGAGACGATCGCCGAGGACGTATTCGAGGTGCGCGACGACGGATTCGTGGTGGTGCTGCGACCGCAGTGCCCCGAGTCCGACCGGGAGCGGATGCAGGCAGCCGTCACGCAATGTCCCGCTGGCGCACTTCATTTCGTCGAAACCGACGATTCGAAGGAAAAGTGCGAGTAGCCCACAACATTTTGTCGATCTCGCCGCCGCCCCGACGCAGGTGTGCCTCGTAGACCGTCGCCAAGACGTCGTTGGGGCTGTCCTCGTTGATCACCCGGATAACCTCCCAGCCTTGTCGGGAGATCCTCGGTTGCCGCTTCTGGTCCCGGACGTACTCCGTCCTGTCGGTTCGGTGCTGCTCGCCGTCATACTCGACGGCCAGCATGGTCCCGCGCCAGCCCATATCGAGATAGGCGAATGGATCGGACGCGTCGTCGCAGACGGGAATCTGCGTGTCTGGTGTAGGAAATCCGTTGTCGATCAACAAGAGCCGTAACCAACTCTCCTTCGGAGAGGCCGCACCACCGTTGACGAGTCGCAGCAACTCCCGAAGCTGACGGACTCCGCGGACCGCGCCGTATCGCTCGGCGAGTGTGTGGACCTCGTCGGCCCTGAAGGGGGCGGCTCGCATCAGGGCATCCAGCCTCGCCAGCGCCGTGCTGCGTTCCTGATAGCGGCCGAGGTCGAAGGCGGTACGGGCCGGTGTCGTCACCGGCAACTCACCAACCGTGGTGACTTCGTCGTCGGCGACACGATCCATCCGGACGACGAGCCCGCTCTGCCGCCGCCGCTCGCCCACCAGCAACTCGATGGGTTCAGCGGTGCCGACCCAGTCGGCACCATGCAGCGCTGAGGCGACCGTGCCGGCGATGATCCCGGTCCGGTCGGAGGAGAGCCATGCCGCGTGGGCACGCTCCGGCAGGGTCAGTTTGGCCCATTTGTGGGCGTAGACGCCCCGGAAGACGGGGCGGTACCAGCGCCGCAGATCCTGCAGCGACAACCCGTCACGCACGGCCTCTCGGCCCAGGAATATCTCGTTCATGCTCGCATGGTCGTCATGGGGTCCGACAAACGGTGCCGGCCAGCATGAGGCCCGTGCCGAGATCGACGTTTCGACGGAATGCACTCGCACTTTTCCTTCGAAACGTCGGTTTCGACGAGGTGGTCAGGGGCGTGAGCGCAGGAGCACCGACTGTTGGATCGCACCGACGGGCCCGCTCTCATCGAACAGCGTCCCGATCGTCACACCGATACCGTCCGGACCGTAGTCGGTCAGCGCTCGGATACCGGTCCAGTCTCCCGAGGGTACTCGGTGCAGGTTGACGATCAGGTCGGTGTTGAGGAACGTCCACTTCCGAATGTCGACCTTGTTGCCCAGCCCGTTGGCGCAGTCGGCCACCGTGAACAGCCGCTGGATCGGCGACATAGACTCTCCAGCAACGAGATTCACCGTCGGGTTGAGCCAGGACTCACCTGCGCCAGGGTCCTTCAGTGACGTCAGCCAGCGCCAGTCCACACTGTGCACGTAGTTACGGTCCCAGTCCTTGGCCATATCGCGAGCCTTCGCTTCGGCCAACGGCCGCAACGGCGGCTCCGGGGCGTGCATCAATGCCGCGGTGTCCGCCGTCTGCATCCGCCAGGCGGTCGCCCGCGCCACGGCGCGAACCGAGCCGTCGCGACCGGGGCCGAGCATTTCGGCGGTCAGCAGCTCAATCTGCTTGCCGGGCCGCTCCATTCGCGCATTCACCCAGAACTCACCCGCGGCCGGCACGCCGCCGAGCAGATCGATCGTCACGCGGCTCAGCCGGGTGTCGGGGCGTTGCTCGCAGCGTTCCAGCGCCCGCACCAGGATCGCCGAAACCGGTGCGCCGTGCTGGATCTTGTCCGACCAGGTGCTGCGGACGTAGTCGGTCGCGGTGAACTTCTGACCGCGGTCGTCATCGGGGTCGACGAGTTCGTAATAGGAGTCGGACATCAGTGGTGGTGCCCTTCGGGCTCGGGCCGGCCGGTGCCGGGTATCTCGACGGTAAGGGTGTCGACGCGGGACAACTTGGTGCCGATCAGTCGCTGCGGGTAGGCGTCGGTGCTGCTGAGCAGGAACAGGGTCTTCTGTTCGGGGCCGCCGAGCGCACACGCGATGGCGATGCGCTCACCGATGTCGATGCGGTCCGTGATCTCACCGCCGTCGGTGATGCGCTGGAACTGATTCGCGAGTGTCATTGCCGCCCACACGCCGCCCTCGGTGTCCAAAGCGATCCCGTCGGGCGGGCCGTCGAGGCCGTCGGCGAACACCCGGCGTCCGGTCAGTGCTCCGCCCGGCTCGATGTCGAACGCCGTCAACCGGCGCCCCACCGATTCCGCCACGATCAGGGTGGTCCCATCGGGGGTGATGACCATCCCGTTGGGAAAGTCCAGATCCTGGGCGACGACGGTCGAGGTGCCGTCGGGGTCCACCCGCACGATGACGCCGACCTCGCGGGCCTGCGCACCGATATAGGCCCGGCCGTCGTCGTCGATCACCATGTCGCCGAGGTCGGCGGGTGCCACTGCCGACAGGTCGGCGACATCGACGACCTCGTCTCCGTCGTACCCCAGCAGCCGGCGCTGTTCGGTGGAGACGATCAGCAGCGTGCCGTCGGGCCGGAAGCCGAGGCCCGACGGTGCATGTCCGGGCAGCCCAAGGGTGGTCACATCACCGCACAGGGTGACGGTGTGCACGGCCTCGCCGAGCATGTCGGAAAACCACAGCATGCCCTCGTACCAGCGGGGCCCCTCGCCGAAGCAGAAACCGCCTGTCAGCGGGTTGACCATCGTGGTATCGCCGGCGCCCATCACATTGCACCTTTACAAAACACGTCATAAGTGTCACGCTCGCTACGTGTCACTGTCAACCAGCCCACGTGTGAAGATGGCCCCGGCATGAACATGAAGAAGTACTACAGCCATACGCTTTTGTACCTGCACGAGACCATCTCGCTGGGGTCGGGTCGCGCCGAGGGATTCACCGAGGTGTTCGGCAACGTCTACCAGCCGATGATGGAGGCCCTCGGCGCCCGGCTGTTCTCGATCTGGGAGACCACCCCGTACAACGGGCATTGGCCGCAGGTCACGATCATCTGGGAGATCGACGCGTTCGCCGACTACGCGCGTATTGGCAAGGCGCAGGCTGCCGGCGGCAGCCACGCCGGCGCGGCGGCGCGGTGGTCGCAGTACCTCGCAGAACTCGGCGCCTCCGGTGAAGGCCGGATCATGTACGCCGGGCGCTACAACAAATCACTCGAGCAGCTGCGTGACGAGGACTTCAAAGCCGGTCTGGTGATCCAGGAGATCATGGAGACCAAGCCTGGCCGCCAAGACGACTACATCCGGGAACTGGAGCGCCTCTACGTCCCGTGGTCGGAGTCCACCGGTAAGCGCTGGCTCGGATCGTTCATCACCACCTTCCGGTTCAACGAGGTCATCCACTACTGGGCCCTCGAGGGCGACTGGGATTGCTTCGAAAACCATTACCCGTCATGGAAGGACGCTCCGCCGGCCGAGATCGTGACCTGGATGAGCGTGGCGCCCGCGCTGCGTGATGGCTGGGAGGACTCGATTCTGCAGGCGCTGCCGCCCTCTCCCCTGAAGTGAGTGCCGACATGAATCAGCCTGTACTGCAGGACTTTTCTTACGACCCCTTCGATCCCGCCGTCATGGCCGACCCGCTGCCGTACTACGCGGTGCTGCGCGATCGCCACCCGGTGTACTACGTCGAGAAGTGGGATACCTACGCCCTGTCGCGCTTCGACGACATCTGGACCGTACTCGGTCTGACAGACGGCACATTCGTTGCCTCGGAGGGCACCCTGCCGGCGGCCAATGTCCTGGAGCACCGTAACGACGGCCCGGTGGCGGATCCACCGCTGCACCCCATGCCGTTTCACGCCAACTTCGACTCACCGATCTACGAGGACGTCCGTCGTTGCACCTCGGCGCAGTTTCGGCCGCGGTCGGCCGCCAAGCTGGCCGACCGAATTCGCACCCTGGCCAATGAGCGCCTCGACGAACTTCTGCCGCTGGGCCGTTTCGACCTGACCCAGGACTACGGCGGTCACGTCGCAGCCGCCATGGTGTGTGAATTCGTCGGCCTGCCCACCGATCTGGCCTCCGAGGTACTGGCCACCGTGAACGCAGGCAGTCTCGCGGAACCGGGCGCAGGGGTCGAGGTCGGTAATGCCCGTCCGGGCTACCTGTCCTATCTCACGCCGATCATCGAGCGCCGCCGCACCGAGGGTGCCAACGGTGGCTGTCCGATAGCCGATTCGCTGATCAACTTCACGCTGCCCGACGGGTCGGTGTTCAACGACATCGAGGCGGCCACCCAGATGCTGGGGGTGTTCATCGGCGGCACGGAGACCGTTCCCAAGATCACCGCCACCGGCTTGTGGGAGCTCGCGCGGCGACCTGAGCAGTTGGCGGCTGTGCGGGCAGACCTCGACGCGAACGTGCCGATCGCCAGGGAAGAGATCATCCGGTACTGCGCGCCGGCGCAATGGTTCGCCCGAACAGCGCGGCGGCCCTACACGATTCACGGCACCACCATTGAGCCCGGCCAGCGTGTGATCACCCTGCTCGCCTCCGCGGCGCGCGATGAACGGGAATACACCGATCCTGATCAGTTCATCTGGAACCGGCCCATTGAGCGGCTGCTGTCGTTCGGCCATGGCCAGCACTTCTGCCTGGGCGTGCACGTTGCCCGGTTGGAGATCACCATCATGATGACCGAATTCCTCAAACGAGTGGGTGCCGACTACCGGATACTGGAAGCCGACGCGTCCCGGCCGCCGTCGAGTTTCCAGTGGGGCTGGAACAACATCCCGGTGGAGGTCTGAACGGTGTGGTGCTACCGGCTCGTCGCCCCATTCACGTTCGAACGCACTGATGTGGCGGAGCCGTCGCCGGAATCCCTTGCCGAGGGCCAGGTTCTGCTGCGGTTTCTGGCCGCGGGTATCTGCGGCAGCGACCTGCCGGGCTTCAAAGGCACCCAGGGCAAGCTGCCCGGCGACACCGGACTGTGCGCCGCGGGCATCGACGGCTTTCCGATCCACGAGATCGTCGGTGAGGTGCTGGCGAGCCGGCACCCCACCCACCAGATCGGTGACCGGGTCGTCGGCTGGGCGTCGGGTTTCGACGGTCTGATGGCCCATGTCGTCTCCGACGGTTACGGTCTGGTGCCCTACGACCCGGCCCTGGAACCGCGCCTGGCCATCGGTCTGCAGCCGCTGGCATGCGTGCTCTATGCGCTCGAACAACTCGGTGATCTCACCGGCAGGACGGTAGCGATCATCGGTCAGGGTTCCATCGGACTGCTGTTCGCCTATGTTGCAAAGGTATTGGGCGCTGCGCATGTCACCGGTATCGACCCGGTCGACCGGTCGGCGGTTGCCGCGACATTCGGGGTGGACACCGCGGTGCGGGCCACCAGTGATCGCTGGGTAGCGCACCTTGCGCCGAATGCCAAGGCGGACATCGTCATCGAGGCCGTCGGACATCAGGTCGCCACACTGCAGCACGCGGTTGAGGCAGCCGCGTTCGGTGGCACGGTCTTCTATTTCGGCGTCCCCGACGACGACAGCTATCCGATCAGCATGCGCCACATGCTCCGCGGAAACCTGACTCTGAAATCGGGTGTCACCGCGGACCGCGCGCGGGTGTTGGCGGAGGCCGACGAGTTTGCGCGCGCGCACCCGGACTTGCTGCCCAACTACATCACCCACACCTTCGGTGTCGACGACGTTCAGGCTGCGTTCGAGCTCGCCTGCCGGCCGGTGCCGGAACGGGTCAAGATCGCGATCGTCGAGTGAGGAAACGGTGAGCGCGCAGAGCAGATTGCAGCAGACGCTGGCCGGTAAGCCCCAACTTTGGGGTGGCTGGGTGGTCGGGCCGACAGTGATCGGGCCTGAGGAATTCGCCCAAACCGGTTACGACTATGTCGGATTCGACACCCAGCACGGTTACCTTGACGACGCCGACGTCGCCTTGATGCTGCGTCGTCTGGAACACGTGCCGATCGCCACCGCGGTGCGGCTGCCATCGACCGACCCCGGGCCGATCGGCCGGGTGCTCGATGCCGGGGCGGACGCCGTGATCGTCGCGATGGTCGAGACACCCGAACAGGCCGCCGCCGCAGTGGCCGCGACCCACTATGCGCCAGACGGTGTGCGCAGTTTCGGCCCGCTGCGTGCGAGCCTCGGGGTGCGCGTGGAAGAGTTGGCTGCCCGCGCCGGTGTTTACGTCATGATCGAAACCGCCGCAGCGTTGCCGGCCCTCACCGAGATCTGCGCTGTCCCCGGCCTTTCCGGGGTTTACGTGGGTCCGGCCGATCTGGCGATCTCGATGGGGTTCGGCCTGGCCGAGATGACCAGTGCGCCGCAAATGCTGGAGGCGATTACGCACATCCAGAACACCGCGTCGGCCACCGGCCTGGTCACCGGAATCCACGCCGGCAACGGTGTGACCGGTAAGGCCATGGCGGCACTGGGTTTCCGAATGATCACGCTGGCGTCGGAATCCCAAGCGTTACGACGCGGAGCGGCCGAACATCTCAAAGAAGCGACGGGCGCCGGTGACTCCGGCCAGTCAACGACCAAGGGGTACAGCTGAAATGACCGGTGGACAGCGGGTGGCCCTGGTGACGGGCGCGGCCCGCGGGCAGGGTGCGGCCATCGTCCGGCGGCTACACGCCGACGGCTACCGGGTGGCAGCCGCGGACCGCACCGCCGATGAACTGCAGGCAAGCGTCGCCGCAATCGGTGACAGCGGCGTGCTCGCCGTGCCACTTGACGTCACCGACGCGACGCAGTGGGCCACCGCCGTGGCCACGGTCAAGGCCGAGTTCGGCGGATTGACGGCCCTGGTCAACAACGCCGGCGTGCTGCACCGGGCCTCGCTGTCCGAGGAGAGTGCGGAGGGCTTCGAACGCGCTTGGCGGGTAAATACTCTCGGGCCCTTCCTCGGTATTCAGGCCACGCTGCCGCTGCTACGCGAGGCGGGTAAGTCGGGCGGCGCCGCGATCGTCAACACCTGCAGTACCGGTGCAGTGCGGCCGTTTCCCAACCACGTCGCGTACGGCTCGTCGAAGTGGGGCCTGCGCGGTCTCACACAAATCTCTGCCACCGAGCTCGCCGCCGACGGTATCCGCGTCAACGCGGTTTTCCCCGGGCCGGTGCAGACCCCGATGCTCGACGAGAAGATCCAGACCCGGCTGGCCCAGTCCTCGGCGCTGGGCCGCATCGGCACGCCAGAGGAGATCGCCGACGCGGTGGCGTTCCTGCTTTCGGAGGGGGCATCGTTCATCACCGGCTCCGAGTTGGTGGTCGACGGTGGCCAGTCGCTGCAGATCGGATGAGAATGTCAGCGACCGTCGTGACCGGACCAGTGCTGAACACACTGTGCAGCAACTACTTTCACAACGCGGGCCGGTAGCAGACCATGGACGTAACCGACCGGTTGGACCCGGCGCTGCGGTACGCGACAACGACGCGCACCAATCTCTCACCGGATCTGCTCCCTGTCGTTCGAGCCGGCTTGGACGAGCGGCGCGCCGCCGCCGCGCAACTGCTCGCCACGGATGACCTTGAGATTTCCGACACCGTCACCTCGGCAGGGACGCCGGTCCGCATCTACCGGCCCGGCGGTGTGGTGACCCAGCCTGCCGTCGTGTTCTGCCACAGTGGCGCCTTCGTTCTCGGCAACCTCGATACCGACCACAGGCTCTGCGTTGAATTGGCGCGCCGGGCGCAGTGCACGGTGATCTCCGTCGACTACCGTCTGGCGCCCGAACACCCGTACCCAGCTGCTCTGGACGACGTGGAGGCCTCCCTGGAATGGGTGATCGGCGACGCCGCCGGCCTCGGGATCGACCCGGCCCGCGTCGCGATCGCAGGCAGCAGCGCGGGCGGCGCGCTCGCGGCGGCGGTTGCTCAGCGCAGCAGGACGGGAACGTTGCCGCCGTTGGTGTTTCAGCTACTGCATCAGCCCGTGCTCGACCACCGACCGTCGCCCTCAAAGGAGGAGTTCACGGCGACGCCGGGGTTTGACGGACCGGCCTGTGAGCAGATGTGGGAGTACTACCTGCAGGGTGGGCGAAGTTCACCGGCCGCGGCGCCCGGCATGGCCGAGGCCGTCGAAGGGTTGGCCCCCGCATTGATCACCTGCTCGGAACTCGACCCACTTCGCGACGAGGCGATCGACTACGCGCTGCGGTTGATGTGGGCCGGGGTTGCCGCCGAGTTGCACGTCTTCCCGGGCACCTGCCACGGCTTCGACGCATTGCTGCCCGAGTGGGAGGTCAGTCAGCGGTTGTTCGCCATGCAGGCCGCGGCACTGCGCCGCGCCTTTGACACAATTGAATAGGACTGCACCGCAGGGCATTACGTTCATCGGAACAGCAGACCCTCGGCCTTCTTCATGACCTGAGCACGGGTCTGGCCGGGGTGGTCGGCCGCGATGAGTTGGTTCGCGATCACCAGCGAGAACGCCAGCAGTGCGACGGCCTCGACATCGTCGGCGCCCACACCGGAGGAATGTAGCAGTGTGCGGAGATAACCCATTCGCGCGTTGTCCACCCGCTGCACCCGCGCCTCGACGCCTTCGTCTTGCCGAGCCCATGTTCTCACCGCCAAATCGAGCGGTGACAGTTCCTTCGCAAAGGTGAGGGTGCCGGCACGTCGGATCTTGCGCTCGATGCGCACGTCTTGGAGACCGACCGGCCTGACGACCGCACCGCTGAGCAGTGGGCGCGCGCCATCATGGAAGAAGTTCCCGACGCGGTGCAAGATTGCCTGGCCGCGGCGTGGGCGAAGATCGAGCTGGACCTCGTCCCGGGCGCCGAGGGAACGGTCGCAGGCTGGCGGATTGCCGATGCGCAGCCGGAACAAGTTCTGCTGCAATCGAACTCAGGCCTCGGATTCCGCGGTGAAGTCG
>DASUGW010000253.1:0-4183 GCA_036273805.1 Mycobacterium sp. | reverse complement strand
GCCATGCTGGGGCACGTTCGTGACCTGCTGACCGACGCCGGCTATCGGGTGGGCAACGCGGTGGTGCAGGTCATCGCGAACCGCCCCAAAGTCGGGCCGCGCCGTGCCGAAGCCCAGGACACGCTTTCGGCGCTGCTCGGTGCGCCGGTTTCGGTCTCTGCGACCACCACCGATGGGCTCGGGCTGACCGGCCGGGGCGAGGGAATGGCGGCCGTCGCCACCGCCCTCGTGGTCGCCGATGACGGCGACACCTGATTCGGCCGGTAAACTCCCACGTCGTGACTACGACCGGGCTGCGCTTGCACGACACCATGACGGGTGCCGTGCGTGAATTCACCCCGGTACGTCCCGGCCACGCATCGATCTACCTGTGCGGCGCCACGGTGCAGGGCTTGCCGCACATCGGCCATGTGCGTAGCGGCGTCGCCTTCGATGTATTGCGGCGCTGGCTGGTGGCCAAGGGTTACGACGTCGCCTTCATCCGCAATGTCACCGACATCGACGACAAGATCCTGACGAAGGCCGCCGCCGCCGGTCGCCCGTGGTGGGAGTGGGCGGCCACTCACGAGCGTGCGTTCACCGCGGCCTATGACGCCCTCGGTGTGCTCCCGCCGTCGGCGGAACCCCGCGCAACCGGCCACATCACCCAGATCGTCGAACTCATCGAGCGGTTGATCGATACCGGCCACGCGTATACCGGCGCAGGCGATGTGTACTTCGACGTCCAGAGCTATCCCCGGTACGGCGCCCTGTCCGGTCACCGGATCGATGACGTGCACCAGGGTGAGGGCGTGGCGACCGGTAAGCGGGATCAGCGCGACTTCACGTTGTGGAAGGGCGCCAAGCCGGGCGAGCCGTCCTGGCCGACCCCCTGGGGCCGCGGCCGGCCGGGCTGGCACTCCGAGTGCGTGGCGATGGCTCATGAGTATCTTGGGTCCACGTTCGACATCCATTGCGGTGGAATGGATCTGGTCTTCCCGCACCACGAGAACGAGATCGCCCAAGCCTGTGCTGCCGGCGATGGCTTTGCGCAGTTCTGGTTGCACAACGGCTGGGTGACCATGGGTGGCGAGAAGATGAGCAAGTCGCTGGGCAACGTGCTCTCCATTCCCGCTGTGCTGCAACGGGTCCGGGCTGCCGAGCTGCGTTACTACCTGGGTAGCGCGCACTACCGGTCAATGCTGGAGTTCTCCGAGACCGCGCTGCAGGACGCAGTCAAGGCGTACGCCGGGCTGGAAGATTTCCTGCATCGGGTGCGCACGCGTGTCGGTGCCGTGGCGCCCGGGCAGTGGACGCCGCGTTTCGGCGCGGCCCTCGACGACGACCTCGCGGTTCCAGCCGCGCTGGCAGAGGTGCACAGCGCGAGGGCCGACGGCAACCGAGCCCTCGACGCCGGTGACCACGCGGGCGCCCTGGCTCATGCGTCCTCCATCCGGGCGATGATGGGCATCTTGGGCTGCGATCCGCTCGACGACCGCTGGGTCTCCCGCGACGAAACCTCCTCGGCCCTGGCGGCGATCGACGTATTGACCAAGTGGGCACTCGACGACCGCACCGAGGCGCGTGCGCAACGGGATTGGGCGCGTGCCGACGATATTCGCGACCGCCTCAAAGAGGCGGGCATCGAGGTCACTGACACCGCGGACGGACCACAGTGGTCGCTCGCTGACGGGACGGCACGGTAATGGCCGGCAACTCGCAACGTCGTGGTGCGATCCGCAAGGACGGCACCAAGAAGGGGCCCACCGTCGGCTCCGGAGGCCAGCGCCGCCGCGGCCTCGAGGGCAAGGGCGCGACCCCGCCCGCACATCAGCGCCCCAACCACCCGGCCGCCAAGCGGGCCAACAAGGCGGCCCGCCAGGCGCAGGGCCGGCACAAGAAGACCGACGACACCGAGATCGTGGTGGGCCGTAACCCGGTTCTGGAATGCCTGCGCGCCGGTGTGCCGGCGACGGCGCTCTACGTCGCACTGGGTACCGACTCCGATGAGCGGATGACCGAATCCGTCACGCGCGCCGCCGATTCCGGGATCGCCATCCTCGAGGTTCCGCGTACCGACCTGGACCGCATCGCCACCAATGGGCTGCATCAGGGCATCGCGCTGCAGGTGCCGCCGTATCAGTACGCGCATCCCGACGACCTGTTGCGGGCCGCCGGTGAGGATGTCGTCCCACCACTGCTGGTGGCTCTGGACAACATCTCCGATCCGCGCAACCTGGGCGCGATCGTGCGCTCGGTCTCGGCCTTCGGCGGTCAGGGTGTGCTGATCCCGCAACGCCGTTCGGCGTCGGTGACCGCGGTTGCCTGGCGTACCAGCGCCGGCGCGGCGGCACGTACGCCGGTGGCACGCGCGACAAACCTCAACCGCACCCTCAAAGATTGGGGTCAGCGCGGTCTGCAGTTGGTCGGACTCGACGCCGACGGTGACACCACGCTGGACGATCTCGACGGCACCGGACCGATCGTCGTCGTCGTCGGCTCCGAGGGCAAAGGGCTTTCGCGGCTGGTCCGCGAGAATTGTGACGCCATCGTCTCGATCCCGATGGCCGGACCGACCGAGTCGCTCAACGCTTCGGTGGCGGCAGGTGTGGTGCTCGCCGAGATCGCTCGCCAGCGCCGCCGCTGAATCTCAGACCCCGAACATCTGCACGGCGCCCCAAAGCGTCACCACTGCGGCCACCAGCGACAGCGGAACGGTCAACGCACCCAGCGCTGTGAATTCGGCTGCCCGCGTGGATATCCCGTGCGCACCCAGTACTCTGCGCCACAGCAGGTTGGACAGTGAGCCGATATAGGTCAGATTGGGCCCGATGTTCACGCCGATCAGCACCGCGAGCACCGCCGCGGGCCCCGCGCCGGCAACCAGCGGTAACAGCACGAGCACCGCAGGCAGGTTGTTCACCACGTTGGACAGCGCCGCCGCGACAACCGCGATGCCGAGCAGTGCAGTCAAGGAGGTGCCGTCGGGCACAAGTCGCGCCATGTGGTCTTGCAGCCCGTTGGCCATGACCGCCTGCACCACCACACCGAGGGCCAACACGAACACCAGGAACGAAAGATGCAGGGACCGCCCGATACCGACGACCGTGGTGCGGCCCCGCACCAAACCATGCGTGCCCAGCACCAGTGCGCCGGCCAGCGCCGCCCACACGGGTTGGATACCGGCCAAGGATGTCAGAGCGAACCCTGTGAGTGTCAGCGCCAGCACCACCAACACGAAGCGGGGCAGCGGCGGTGCGTCCTCACCGGTGGTCACTCCGGCGGGGTCCAGGTCGGCGGCGAAGAAGCGTCGGTGCACCAGATACTCGGCGACGATGGCAACCAGCCATGGCCCCGCCATCAAGAGGGTGAACCGGCTGAAGGACAAGCCTGCGGTCGAAAACGCCAGCAGATTGGTGAGATTCGAAACCGGCAACAGGAGTGACGCCGTGTTGGACAAGTGCGCGGTGGCGTATGCGTGCGGGCGTGGGGGTGCGGACAGCGTGCGTGCCGTCACCAACACCACGGGAGTCAGCAACACGACCGTGGCGTCCAGTGACAGCACCGCGGTGGTGACCGACGCAACCAGGAACACCTGGCGCAGCAACGCTGCCGGGCTCCCCGAGCTGCGCCGGGCCATCCGTGTTCCCAGCGCCTCGAACAGCCCTTCGTCGTCGCACAGCTTTGCCAGCACCAGCACGGCCGCCAGAAACGCCACCACGGGTAGCAGCCGGTGCGTCTCGGCCAGGGCGTCCGGTACCGAGATCGCCCCGACGGCAACGAGAATCGCGGCGGCAGGCACCGCTGCCACGGCTTCTGGCCAACTATTTGGCCGTGTGATCGCGAACGCCAGCACAACAGCCAGCAGGATCAGCGACCCGATCAGTGTGATGCTCAAGCCCAGGGATCCTCGCGCCGCCACACGGTGGGCAGTTGAAGCGCCACCTTGTCGCGCCGAGCGAGTTCACCGAGGACCCGCATTGAGTAGTCGAGATCATCTGCCGCGAACGGCAAGGCCCGCAACGGTTCTGAGAGGGGCCGGAAAAAGTCGTCCCAATGAATGCCGATGACTGTGCGGGCGCCGACGGCCCGCACGGTGTGTTCCCAATATTCGTGTAGATACTGCTCGGACTGAAGACCCAGCTGGCCCAGACCAAGGTAAGCCACTTCGGCGCGCTGACCCGCGAGAACACCGGGCACGTAC
>DASUGW010000252.1:0-6513 GCA_036273805.1 Mycobacterium sp. | reverse complement strand
CGCACACTGCTGGCGGCCGAGGCGGTCGGAGGCGCAGGTGACTGCGTGGATACCGCCGTCGAATACGCCAAGGTGCGTGAACACTTCGGCCGCACCATCGCGACCTTTCAGGCCGTCAAACACCACTGCGCCAACATGGCGGTGGCCGCCGAATCCGCCACCGCACTGGCCTGGGACGCTGCTCGCGCCGCCGACGAAGGCGCCCAGGCCGAGGACCAGTTCCGGCTGATCGCGGCGGCGGTCGCCGACGCCGCATTCAGCGGCTATGTCCGCAACGCGGAACTGAACATCCAGGTGCACGGCGGCATCGGGTTCACCTGGGAGCACGACTCGCACCTTCACCTGCGCCGCGCCATGACGCTGCACGCGCTGTTCGGCGGCGACGGGCCGGCCGCAGACGTCTTCGAGCTGACCGCTGCGGGCGTCGTCCGCGACAACAGCCTGGACCTGCCGCCCGCTGCCGAGGACCTACGCACCCAGGTGCGCGCCGACGCCGTCGAGATCGCCGGTCTCGGCGAAGCCGAACAGCTCGATCGGCTGATCGCCACCGGATACGTGATGCCGCACTGGCCCGAGCCGTGGGGCCGGGCCGCTGATGCCATCGAACAGCTCGTGATCGACGAGGAGTTTCGCGCCGCCGGCATCAAACGACCCGATTACGGCATCACCGGTTGGAATATCCTGACGTTGATCCAGCACGGAACCGCTTCGCAGATCGAACGATTCGTCGAGAAGGCGCTGCGCAAGGACGAGATCTGGTGCCAGCTGTTCTCCGAGCCGGCCGCCGGCTCCGACGCCGCTGCCATCAAGACCCGCGCGGTCCGCGTCGACGGTGGCTGGAAGATCAACGGGCAGAAGGTGTGGACCTCCGGTGCACACTACTGCCGGCGCGGTCTGGCTACTGTGCGCACCGACCCCGATGCGCCCAAGCATGCCGGTATCACCACCATGATCATCGACATGAAGGCGCCCGGTGTCGAGGTCCGGCCGCTGCGGATGATCAGCGGCGGTTCGGAATTCAACGAGGTGTTCTTCAGCGACGTATTTGTCCCTGACGAGGATGTCGTCGGCGAGCCCAACACGGGCTGGACCGTCGCCCGCGCCACGCTGGGTAACGAGCGGGTCAGCATCGGCAGCGGTGCCGGTGTTGGCGGACTCAAGGCGGAGACGATCGTCCCACTGGTGCGCGACAACGCAAACCCGTTCGCGGGAGCCAAGATCCGAGCTGGCCACTACCTCGCCGAGGACCATGCGATCCGGCTGCTCAACCTGCGCCGCGCGGTGCGCAGCATCGAGGGCGCCGGCCCTGGGCCCGAGGGCAATATCACCAAGCTCAAACTCGCCGAGCACATGGGCGAGTACGCCGCCATTGCAGGGGCGCTACTGGGCCCGGATCTGGCGCTCGGGGATGGTGTGGGAGCGTTGGTGGCTCAGCTGGCGATGGGAGCGCGTGCCATGGCGATCGCCGGTGGTACATCGGAGATCACCCGCAACCAGATCGCCGAGCGGATCCTCGGTATGCCCCGTGACCCGCTGATCAAATAGCGAATGTCACTGGCGGACAACGGTCGTCCTGACGCCGGTCGTTACGTCGCCGGCGAGGATCACACGGACAAGCGTGCCGCGCAGGTGGCTCACTTGATCGAAACCGATATCATCCGGCGGGGCTGGCCGGTGGGTGAGTCGCTGGGATCCGAACAGGCGCTGCAGGAGACTTTTCGTGTAAGCCGGTCGGTGGTTCGTGAAGCCGTCCGGCTCGTTGAACACCATCAGGTGGCCCGGGTGCGCCGCGGCCCCGGCGGCGGTCTGGTGGTCACCGCGCCCGACGCTGCTCCTGCCACCCGGGCAACCGTGATCTACCTGGAGTACCTCGGCATCACGATCGACGAATTGCTCGATGCCCGAATGCTTTTGGAGCCGCTGGCCGCCGAGCTGGCTGCCGAGCGCATTGACGAGGCGGGCATCGAGCAACTGCGCGCCATCCTGCGCCGGCCGTTGCTCCCGACCGGTGATTCCGACCTGCACGTGGCGCTCGGTGAGCTGACCGGCAATCCGGTGCTCGCGTTATTCGTCGACGTCCTAGCCCGGTTGACGGTGCGTTATGCGGGCCGGATAGATCCGGCCCCCGGGGATGCACCCGGTCGCGCCGACGGGGAACGGACCGCGCGAGAACCGGCGCCGGCCGGGCGCGCGGCGCAACAACGTGCCGTCGAGAAGCTGGCCTATGACCATACCCAGATCGTCGAGGCCGTCACCGGTGGCGACGCGGCCCGTGCCAAATCGCAGACCGAGCAACATGTTCGGACCGTCACCGGGTGGCTGGACCGCAGTATGGCAGGCGCATCCCGGGGGCGGTCGCGGCCCACTGCGGAGGCCACGGCCCGCAAGCGTGCCGAGGTCGTCGCCGCCGACATCCACGAGGACATCGCGGCCCAGGGCTGGCCCGTCGGTGCCGTATTCGGTACCGAGTCCGAACTGCTCGACCGCTACGGTGTCAGCAGATCTGTTCTGCGCGAAGCGGTCCGGTTGCTCGAATACCACACTGTCGCACGGATGCGCCGGGGTCCCGGTGGTGGTCTGGTGATCACCGAGCCGACGCCGGAGGCGATCGTCGACACCATTGCGCTGTATCTCGAATACCGCCATCCGACTCGCGAAGATCTGAGCCTGGTTCGCGATGTCATCGAGGTCGGTAACGTCACCACGGTGGTGGGCCGCCGCGGCGACTCCGACGTCGCCGCATTCATCGCGGGGCAGGTGCGCGACAGCCCGTTGCAGCACGACGACTTCCGCCAGGCCGGTCTCGCCGAGTACACCTTCCACGCGGATCTGGCCGAACTGGCCGGCAATCGCGTGCTCAACCTGTTCCTGCGCATCCTGGTCGAATTGTTTCGGCGACACTGGCTCTCGACCATGAAGGAGATGCCGGGCGCCGCCGACGCCGAGGACGTGGTGCATGCGCACGGCCGGATTGTCGAAGCGATCGCATCCGGTGACGCGAGCCTGGCCCGGCACCGATCCCGACGCCATCTCGAGGCGCTGTCGTCTTGGTGGATGTAGTTTGCGTCAGCCGAACGCAGGCGCGACGAACCTTTGCAGTAACTCGTGTTCCGCGCGTTCGTCGTCACCCGGCCAGAACAACAGCGAGAGCACCAGCCGGATAATCCACTGCGAGCCCGCGGGATCGTCAGCCAGTCCCGCGAGCTCGGTGGCCAGCGCTGCGACGGCGGGCGAAGCTGTCAACCACGTGGTGCCGCGGGCGCCGCGCACCGAGTCCAGGAACAGTTGCGCGGCCGGGTCGGCGCGAATCTCCGCCACGGCCACGGTGATCGCCGTGACCACCCGGTCCGCACCGGATCGACCGTTGACGGCACGCCGCACGGTGTCGACAATGCGCGTCGCGGCGCGGTCGGTGACGGCCTCCCGGATCGCGGACTTGCCGCCGACGTGGCGGTAGACGGTCGCCCGCGAACAATGCACGCGCTCGGCGAGTGCATCGACGTTGAAGCCGTCGAACCCGTCGCGGAAGATCAGCTCGGCCGCCGCGGCATAGATGCGTTCGACGGCCAGCTCATCGCGGGCACCCCCCGCAAGCCAATCGTGACGGGACATCAGCCAAATTTATCTCGCTATGAGACGAATTAGGCACTTTTTCTTACCGTTGACCCTGGTCACGCGACCAACCTGAGACGGCTGGCCGACCGTGCCCGGCGCTGCGGATTTCGACTGTGGCCACCACCGTTGACGTGCCGCTTTGTGCTGTTCAGGGTGGTGGGATGACGACGATTCATGCCCCAGTCGTAGATCCCGACGAGTTCTTCTCCGATGCCGCCATCCAGGATCCATACCCGCTTTATGACCGGATGCGGGAGACGGCGCCGGTCCATCGCATGGGCGACTCGGATTTCTTCCTGGTCTGCGGTTTGGACGCGCTGAACGATGCGATACGCCGGGTGGAGGACTTCTCGTCGAACCTCACCGCGGTGATGACGTATTGCACTGACCGAGGGGTCGGCTCGTTCCCGATGCTCGGTCTCGGAGACCCCGCACAGATGCTGGCCACCGCAGATGATCCCCGGCACGCGGTTCACCGCCGAATGCTCGTTGGGCAACTGGCCGCCAAGCGAATACGGGCCACTGAACCCTTTGTGTCTCAGACATTCGATCAAATGTGGCGCCGCGGCGTGGTTGGCGGCGAGATCGAGTGGATGTCGGCCCTGGCCAATCGACTCCCGATGATGGTGGTCACCCGGCTCATCGGGGTGCCCGCGGAAGACGCGGACATGTTGATCGCCAAGGCTTACGCCAGCACCCAGCTGCTCGACGGGCTGGTGAGCGCGGAACAGCTCACCGCTTCGGGCATCGCAGCCATGGAGCTTGCCGGCTACATCTTCGCGCAGTTTCGGCAGGCGATCGACGGGGGTGTTCAGGACAATCTGCTGGGCGACATGGCTACCGCCTTCTCGGCCGGCGAGATCGAAGACGTGGCCGCGGCCGGGATCATGGTGACGCTGTTCAGTGCGGCCGGCGAGTCGACCGCGTCGCTATTGGGCAGTGCGGTTGGGCTTCTCGTGGAAAAGCCCGAAATTCAGGAACTGCTGCGCAAGGACCCGGGCCGACTCGCAGGCTTCATCGAGGAGTGTCTGCGTTACGAGGCACCGTTCCGCGGTCACTACCGCCACGTACTTGCCGACACCGAACTGGGCGGCGTAGCGGTCCCGGCGAACTCGCGCCTGCTGTTGTTGTGGGGCGCCGCCAATCGCGACCCCGCGTATTTCGAGGCGCCCGCCGAATTTCGCCTCGACCGTGCGGAGGGGAAGGGGCACTTGAGCTTTGGCAAAGGTGCGCACTTCTGCGTCGGTGCGGCGCTGGCCCGGCTGGAAGCCACCGTGGTGTTGCGTATGCTGTTGGACCGCACCTCATGGATCGACGGTGTCGCCGGGCCGTGGCTGCCCAGCGTCTTGGTCCGGCGCCGGCGCAGCCTCGAACTCGATGTCCGGTCTTGACCTCAGGCGGGCCGGGGAATGCTCGCCGATTGCCCCTGGCCCAGCCACGTCGGTACGGCCCGGCACGCGTCGGTGCTCCCGGTGATCGTTACGGAACCGTTGATCAGGGAGCGTGACCAGGAAGTGTCCCCGCGCCAGATCTCGGTGAGGGTGCGCAGGCTCGTCGCGACGGCCGCGGTGACGTCGTAGCCGGGGTCGAAGTCGCACATGTCAGCCTGTCCGTCGGCGACCACCAACCACCACCGTGACACCTTCGGTGCGACCCCGCTGAGGGTGAATGCGACGACCGTGCGACTGCGCGGCCAGTCGTCGATGGGCACCGAACGGCGGATGTCCCACATCAACAGGTGCGGATCGAGGTCTTCCTCGCCGAGCTCACCCACCCAGCGGACTCCCCATGCCATGAGCGCCTGCACGACGCCGTGGAGTTCCTGCCCGCATTGCGTCAGGGTGTAGGTGGTGCGGCCGTCGGTGTCGTGGCGTTCGATCACCCCGGCACGCGTCAGCGTCTTTAGCCTCTTGGACAGCAGCGCCGGCGACATCTTGGGTACACCGCGCCGGATGTCGTTGAAATGGCTACTACCCAAGAGCATTTCGCGAATGATGAGCAGTGTCCACCGTTCGTCGAGGACGTCCATCGCCTTGGACATCGGGCAGAACTGACCGTATGACGACGTTTTTGCCATCGTGTGTCTCCCCTCGATAGCTCGATTAGACGCCTCGGGGCTGCGGTTTGACCAGTACAGATTCTGTACCGGTCGCGCTACACATTCAGCACTATCGGCGCTGCGGCCGTCGCGCGACCATCAGAAGTGCCCACATAACAGGCCGCACGGCAGGAGAAATAAGATGAGCACCCAGACCGGCGTGGATCGTGCACTGGAGAACAAGCACCGCACACTGTGGGGGTTGGGAGACTACGGTGCAATCGCCGCGGATGTGGTTGCGCCGCTGGGACCGGAATTGGTGACCGCTGCGGGTGTCGGCCCCGGCGTGCGGGTGCTCGACATCGCCGCCGGCACCGGAAATGCCGCGATCGCCGCCGCACAGACGGGCGCCGACGTGGTGGCCAGCGATCTGGTGCCGGAACTGCTTGCGCAGGGGCAGCGGCGCGCGTCGGCCGCGGGAGTAGGACTGGTCTGGCAGGAGGCCAATGCCGAAGCGCTTCCGTTCGACGATGGCACCTTCGACACTGTGCTGTCGTGCATCGGGGTGATGTTCGCACCGCACCATCAGCGGGCCGCCGACGAACTCGTGCGGGTGTGCCGCCCTGACGGCACTGTCGGTCTGATCGCCTGGACGCCCGAGGGATTCATCGGCCAGATGTTCGCCACCATGAAACCGTTTGTGCCGGCACCACCGCCCGGTGCGTCGCCACCGCCGCTGTGGGGTAGCGAAGATCATGTGGCGGCGCTGTTCGCCGGCAAGCTCGACGATCTGGCGATGGCGCGGCGAAGTCTCGCGGTCGGCGAATTCAGCAGCGGTGCGACGTTCCGCGACTACTTCA
>DASUGW010000251.1:0-2152 GCA_036273805.1 Mycobacterium sp. | reverse complement strand
GAGTGCGTACTTCGATCGGGGTAGTCGTGCGGCCACCGGGGTGAACGCGAGAACCACGAGGAAGTGCCCGGCAGTGACGAGGATGGCCAGCAGCCACAGCCCGGCACCGGCGGCCATCCCGACGGAGGCGGTCAGCCAGATGGTGGCGGCCGTGGTGAGTCCGCGGACCGCGTCTCGGCGCACGAAAATCAGGCCACCGCCGATGAAACCGATGCCGGAGACGATCTGCGCCGCGATCCGGGACGGGTCGAGTCCAACGTGGTCGCCCACCACGTCGCCGAAGCCGTACTTCGACACCAGCATGATCAGGGCGGAGGCGACGCCGACGAGGGTGTGGGTACGCAGTCCGGCACTCTTCTGCCGGATCTCCCGCTCGATCCCGATCGCGGCCGACAGGATCAGCGCGACGGCAAGCTCACCGATCTGAGTCCAGCCCTGGCCGGTCGGTTGGCCGAAGTACGCGGATACCACCGGGCAAGGGTGCCGCACCGGCCCGGTCGAGATCAAGCAAACCGACAGTGGGTCGTCAGTAAGACCTAACGTCTTAATGTCAGTACAAAGTCTTGACACGGGCTGGACAGCCCCGCGATGCTTGCCAGTGTCGGCATCGTTCACCGGGGCGGAGCCCGGCAAGGAGGGGGCGGATCGCATCGGGCTGGCCGGCACCGGATTTGCCTACGCCGCAACTGGTGGGACGGGCGGGTCTGGCCACACCAGCGCGGGCTGGTGTCCTCGACGTGAGAAGCCGACCTTCGAAACGGAGACCCAAGGAATGGCACTGGCCATCGCGCACCGTGGCGACCCGTTCGGACACCGGGAGAACACGATTCCCGCCGTGCTCGCCGCCATCGAGCAAGGCGCCGATCTCGTGGAGATCGATGTCACCTCCACCCGGGATGGCGCCGTGATCCTGTTGCACGATGCCACGCTGACCCGGCTGTGGGGGCATGACGGCGCGGTCGCGGAGCTGAGCGCCGACGCGGTCCGCGCGATCTGCAGGGACGACCCGTACGAGATCCCGACGTTCGACCGTGTGATGGCGGTGTCGTCGGCGACCGGCCGCGGGCTGATGGTCGACCTCACGGTGTCGCGGGTCGCCTCCCGGGCCGCGGAAATCGTCGCGGAGCACGACGGGTTCGATCGGGCCGTATTCGCCGGACCCACCGACGGCCTACTCGAGATACGCCGGCAATGGCCACAAGCACGCATCGCGCTCACCTGGACCCGCCTCGAGCCGCCCGACCCCGACCTGTTGGCCGTGCTGCAACCCGAGTTCTTCAACCCGAACTGGTGCCTGATCGATCGGCAGACGGTCGACCGCATGCACGCCAACGGGTACCGGGTATCCGCATGGACGGTAGACAGCCCGAGCAACATGGCCAGACTGCTGGCGATGGGCGTCGACGCGATCATCACCAATCGGCTCCGCCACCTGCTGACCGTCCGCGCTCACACTTCCGGCTACCTGGCACACCCGGCCCGGCCCAGCCGACCAGTAGAGGAGACGGTCACGTGACGATCGCCAGCGACGCCGACCAGTACCTGTTCTTCGCGGAAGAGCTGGGCCTGTGGGCGATAGACCACATCGGCTCACATCGACCCGCCATGACGTCGACCAAGTCCGGCCCCGCCGACCTGCTGACCGAGACTGATCTGGCCGTCGAGGAGTACGTCCGCGAGCAGATCCGAGACCGGTTCCCGGACCACCGGATCATCGGCGAGGAGCTGGGGGCCACTGGCCCGGAGGGCGGCCCCGTCTGGTACCTCGACCCGGTCGACGGCACGACCAACTACGCACACGGACTGCCGTGGGCCTCGTTCAGCCTGGCGGTCGCCGACGCGCAGGGCCCGGTGGCCGGGGTGGTAGCCGACCCGTACCGGCGTGAGTTGTTCAGCGCCTGCCGAGGACACGGCGCCCGGTGCAACGGCGTTCTGGTCCACTGCGCGGACATCGGCTCGCTTGCCGGCGCCATCCTGCTCACCGAGTGGGCAGGCCACCAGCCATGGGAAGGGATGACAGAGATGCTTGGGGCGCTGTCCGAGCAGAACTGCACAACCCGAATCATGGGCTCGTCCGCACTATCGCTGGCCAGCATGGCAGCAGGGCGCGCAGCAGCCGCGGTGCTCGGCAGATACAACACCCATGACGTTC
>DASUGW010000250.1:0-18331 GCA_036273805.1 Mycobacterium sp. | reverse complement strand
GTTCGTCGCCGACGCCAGTCACGAACTGCGCACCCCGCTGGCCGCGATCCGCGGCTACACCGAGCTGGCGCAGCGCCGCGGTTCGGACGTGCCCGGCGACGTCGCCCATGCCATGGGACGAGTTGCGTCGGAGGCGGACCGAATGACCCACCTCGTCGAAGACCTGCTGCTCCTCGCCCGGCTGGACTCCGGCCGGCCACTAGAACGCGAACACGTCGACCTGTCACAGCTGGCGGTCGACGCGCTCTCCGATGCCCACATCGCCGGCCGGGACCACAACTGGAATCTCGACCTGCCCGACGAACCGGTGGAGGTCGTGGGCGACGCCGCGCGGCTGCACCAGGTGCTGACCAACTTGTTGACCAACGCCCGGGTGCACACGCCCGCGGGCACCACGGTGACGCTGTCACTGAGCACCGACGCCGACGCCGCGCAGTTGCGGGTGGCCGACAACGGCCCGGGTATCCCGCGGAGGTTGCAGTCGGAGGTCTTCGAACGGTTCGCTCGCGGCGACTCATCACGGTCGCGGCACAGCGGAAGCACCGGTCTGGGATTGGCGATCGTCGCGGCGGTGGTCAAGGCCCACCACGGCACCATCGAGGTGCACAGTGTGCCGGGCGACACCGAATTCATTGTGCGACTACCACTCACAGCAGACCAATAGGCAGTGCTCATGTTCGATTCACGTCCGCCAGCGAATCTGGACGGGTGACCCTGACCCTGAGCATTTCCGCGCGCGTTCAGCCATCTCCGACCGACGATCGGCCGGAGGCTCGGCGTCCGCGCGGTGAGGCGCTGGCGTTGGTGGCGCTGCTGGCCGGAACCGCGGTGCTGTACCTGTGGAACCTGGGCGCCAGCGGATGGGCGAACAGTTTTTATGCTGCGGCGGTGCAGGCCGGCAGTCAGAGCTGGCAGGCCTGGTTCTTCGGGTCCAGTGATGCGGCCAACGCCATCACGGTCGACAAGACGCCCGCCGCCCTCTGGGTGATGGGCTTGTCGGCCCGGATCTTCGGCTTCAACAGCTGGAGCATGCTGGTGCCCCAGGCGCTGATGGGCGTGGCCGCTGTCGCGGTTCTCTATGCCGCGGTCCGGCGGGTCAGCGGACCGAAGGCCGCCCTGCTTTCCGGGGCCGTGCTGGCGCTGACTCCCGCTGCGGCCCTGATGTTCCGGTTCAACAACCCCGACGCGCTGCTGGTGCTCTCGCTCGTGGTGGGCGCCTACTGCACGCTGCGGGCGCTTGAGAGATCCAGCAACTCGTGGTGGTTGGTCGGGACGGGTGTCGCCGTCGGTATCGGGTTCCTGGCCAAAATGTTGCAGGCGTTCCTGGTGGCGCCGGTCTTCGCGCTGGTGTTCCTGCTGTGTGCCGACCTGGCGTGGCGCAGCCGGTGGCGCCGATTGCTTGGCGGCACGATGGCGTTGGCTGTGTCGGCGGGCTGGTATCTGCTGCTGGTGGAGCTATGGCCCTCGGGCTCCCGTCCCTATATCGGTGGTTCGCAACACAATTCGATCCTTGAGCTCGCGCTGGGCTACAACGGTCTGGGCCGGCTCACCGGTGACGAAACCGGCGGTCTGGGCAACATGAACCATGACGTCGGCTGGACCCGGCTGCTGGCCGGGGACATGGGGGCCCATGTCGGGTGGCTGCCGCCCGCGGCTCTGATCGCGGCGGTGGCCGGACTGGTGATCACCCGCCGGGCGCCGCGCACGGACGCCACCCGGGCGGCGCTGCTGCTCTGGGTCGGCTGGCTGATCGTCACCGCCGTCACCTTCAGCTACATGAACGGGATCGTGCATCCCTACTACACCGTGGCACTCGCCCCGGCTGTCGCGGCGTGCCTCGGCATCGGGGTGCATCTGCTGTGGCAGCGACGTGCCGACATCCGCGCCGCGACCACACTGTCCGGTCTCGTGCTCATCACCGTTGCGGTCAGTTTCGTGCTACTGCAACGTGATTCTGACTGGATGCCGTGGCTGCGCCCGACGGTGCTGGTGATCGGCCTGGCCGCCGGACTGTTGGTGCTGACGGTCGGTCGCTGGCCGGCCGGTGCTGCCCGGGTACTCGGGGCGGTTGCGGTTCTCGCCGCGCTGGCCGGATCGGGAGCAATGGCCGTGGCCACCGCGGCGACCCCGCACCATGGCGCCATCCCCTCGGTGGGTGCCGGTTCAGGGTTCGGCATCCCTGGATTCCTCGACGCCACCAAGCCCAGTGCGCAGATGGTCGAAGTGCTCAATGAGCACGCCGCCGACTTCACCTGGGTGGCCGCCGCGGTCGGCTCCAACAACGCCGCCGGCTACCAGCTGGCCACTGGACTCCCGGTGATGGCAATCGGCGGCTTCAACGGCACCGACCCCGCACCCACCCTGGCGCAGTTCCAGGCAGACGTTGCCGCCGGTCACATCCACTACTTCGTCTCGAACTCGTCGGGCTTTCCGAGGATGGGCCGCACCGACACCGGCGGCAGCGATGCCGCTCAACAGATCAGCGACTGGGTCGCGACCAACTTCGTTCCCCAGACCGTGGGTGCGGCGGGCTCTCGGTCCGCCGTCACCGTCTACAACCTCGCCGAATGATTCACAGGTTCGGCATAGCAAGGACAAATACCAGTCCAAAGCTGGCCACTGAACATGGAGACATGACCATCGCACTCGAGCAGCAGCAGGAATCCGCTCAGGAGTTCATCGAGCCTGTTGCGCAACGCAACGCGGCCCTGATCGCGGCCGAGCGCGGCGTGCCCGTGCTCGACGTCGTGGTGCCGGTGTACAACGAGCAGGCCGCCCTGGCCGACTCGGTCCGCCGGCTGCACCGCCACCTCACCGAGCAGTTCCCGTTCACCTTCCGCATCACCATCGCCGACAACGCGAGCATCGACGCCACCCCGGTGGTGGCCGCCGAGCTGGCCGAGCAGTTCGACGAGGTCCGGGTGTGCCGGCTCGAGCAGAAGGGCCGCGGCCGGGCGCTGCACACCGTATGGGAAAGCTCCGATGCCCCGGTGCTGGCTTACATGGACGTCGACCTGTCTACCGACCTGGCCGCGCTGCTGCCGCTGGTGGCACCCTTGATCTCCGGGCATTCCGACATCGCGATCGGTACCCGGCTGTCGCGTGGTTCGCGCGTGGTGCGGGGCCCCAAGCGCGAGATCATCTCCCGCTGCTACAACCTGATCCTGAGGTCGACACTGGCCGCGCGGTTCTCCGACGCGCAGTGCGGATTCAAGGCAATCCGGGCCGAGGTGGCGCACGCGCTGCTGCCGCTGGTCGAGGACACCGGCTGGTTCTTCGACACTGAATTGCTGGTGCTGGCCGAACGCAGTGGCCTGCGCATCCACGAGGTGCCCGTCGACTGGGTCGACGACCCCGACAGCCGCGTCGACATCGTCGCCACCGCGGTCGCCGACCTCAAGGGTGTCGCCCGGTTGCTCAAGGGCTTCGCCGCCGGTGACATCCCGGTCGCTGCCATTGCGGCACAGTTCAGCTCCGGCCGGGCCGCCAACGACCTGACGCCGCAACCTCGTTCGCTCTTCCGCCAGGGCGTGTTCTTCGCGACGATCGGCGTCATAAGCACCCTGGCCTACCTGGTGTTGTTCCTCGCGCTGCGCGGGATGACGGGTGCCCAGGGCGCCAACCTGATCGCCCTGCTGGTCACCGCCGTCGCCAACACCGCGGCCAACCGCAGGTTCACCTTCGGGGTGCGCGGACGCGCGGGTGTGGCCCGCCATCAGTTCGAGGGACTGGTGGTCTTCGGTATCGGCCTGGCCCTCACCAGCGGCTCGCTGGCCGCACTCAATCTGCTCACCGACTATCACCCGCACCGCGCCGTCGAAGTGGTGGTGCTGGTGGCGGCCAACCTGCTCGCTACGGTCGTGCGCTTCGTGCTGCTGCGCGGCTGGGTGTTCCACCCCCGCCGTACCGGCCGGCTTTTGTCGCAGATCGATTCCGGCGCCGACCGCTAGTCGGCCCCGGACCTCGCGATCGACATTCGAGAAGGGCAAGTGACCGTGACGATCATGGAAGATGCCGCGACCAACACCATCTGGGTCACTCCCGCGCCGGGCCGCCGAAGCGGTCGCCTGCGCGCACTGCTGCGAGGCAACCCGGAGCATCCCGCCTGGGAGCGCCCGGCGCTGCTGACGCTGCTGGCGATCACCACGGTGCTCTACGTCTGGGCACTCGGGTCGGTGGGCTGGGGCAACGATTTCTACGCCGCGGCTGTGCAGGCCGGCACCCAGGACTGGAAGGCCTTGCTGTTCGGCTCGCTGGACTCCGGCAACGCGATCACCGTGGACAAGCCACCCGCGGCGCTGTGGGTGATGGCACTGGCGGGCCGGATCTTCGGCTTCAACGCGTGGAGCATGCTGCTGCCGCAGGCGCTGATGGGTGTCGGGTCGGTGGCCCTGCTGCGGGCCGCGGTGCGTCGCACCTCCGGTCCGGCCGCCGGGCTGATCGCAGGCACCGCACTGGCGTTGACGCCGGTGGCCGCGCTGATGTTCCGTTACAACAACCCCGACGCGCTGCTGGTGCTGCTGCTGGTGGCGGCCGGCTACTGCATCGTGCGGGCGCTGGCCAACGGGGGCGCGCAGTCCACCCGGTGGGTTGCTTGGGCCGGCGTCGCGCTGGGGTTCGCCTTCCTGGCCAAGTTGCTGCAGGCATTCGTCGTGGTGCCGGCGCTGGCGTTGGTCGTCCTGGTCGCGGTTCCGGGCAGCATCTGGAAACGGCTGCGCGACTTGCTCGTTGGACTCGTCACCATGGTGGTGTCGGGCGGCTGGTTCGTGGCCCTGGTCAGTCTGTGGCCCGCGGACTCGCGGCCGTACATCGGCGGCTCGACCGATAACACCCTGCTACAGCTGGCACTCGGCTACAACGGGCTGGGCCGGGTGCTCGGCGGGGATGGCAACCCGACCCAGAGCGCCAGTGGCGCCCCCGGTGGGGGTGGCCCGGGCGGCGGAATGTTCGGCGGAAACACCGGGCTGTACCGGATGTTCGGCGAATCCATGGGCACCGAGATTTCCTGGCTGTTGCCCGCCGCGCTGATCGGACTGCTTGCTGGACTGTGGTTCACCCGGCGGTCACCGCGGACCAGCCTGACCCGCGCCGGCCTGCTGCTGTGGGGCGGATGGATGGTCATCACCGTGCTGGTGTTCAGCTACATGAAGGGGATCATGCATCCCTACTACACCATCGCTCTGGCGCCCGGCATCGCCGGCGTGATCGGCATCGCGGTCGCAGAGTTGTGGCGGGGCAAGCAGTTCCGCGCGCCGCGGATCGCGCTCGGTGTGATGCTGGCCGCGACCGGAGTATGGGGTTACGTCCTGCTCGACCGCACCCCTGACTGGTACCCGTGGCTGCGGTGGGTGGTGTTGGCCGGCTCCATCCTGGTGGCGGCGATCCTGATCGTCGGCGCCAACCGGTTGGGCCGCTACACCGCGGTGGTCGCGGCGGCCGGCCTGATGTTCGGTCTTGCCGGCACTGCGGCTTACACCGTCGAGACCGTGCTTAACGGTCATGGCGGTGGACCGATGCCTACTTCTGGCCCGGCCCGCGCAGGCGGTCACGGTTTCCCGGGCGGCCCCGGTGGTCCGGGTGGTCCCGGCGGTCCCGGCGGATTCGGCGGCCAGAGTGGCTCGACCGAGCAGTTGGAGTCGATGCTGAAGAACACCGATAACCGTTGGGCCGCAGCCGCTATCGGATCACACCAGGCGGGCAGCCTGGAGTTGAGCACCGGCACCTCGATCATGGCCATCGGCGGATTCACCGGCAGCGACAACTCGCCCACGCTGGAGCAGTTCCAGCGGTGCGTCAAGGACGGCCAGGTGCGTTACTTCCTCGCCGGTGACGGCCGGGGCCCGGGCGGGCCGGGCGGCCATGGCGGTCCGGGCGGGCACGGCGACGACGCGGCACCGTCTACCAGCAGCCAGATCAGCGCATGGATCCAGGCCAACTTCATTCCGCAGACCGTGGACGGCAACACGATCTACGACCTGCAGGCCTGACTGACCGTCGGGTTCGGTAGTGAGGGCGCCAGCCCGGAGCGGATGAACCCGCGCATGTAGACCGTCGGGCGCTGGCACCGCTACGGAAAAGGTGTTAACAACCCGACTGTCTGGATTTAGGATTCGGGTATGCGGGAAGCGTTCGTCAGATCATTGCGGGGGGCCGTAGTCGTTTTGGCGCTGGCCGGAATCCCCGCCGCCGTGATCACCGTTGCCGGCGCCGGCGAGGCGGGCGCGGACGTCTGCGCCAACGTCGGCCGCCGGGTCTCGGTGGGAGGCTGCGTCAATGTCGCCGGAGCCATCGCGGATTACGCGCCACCCCCGGGCTACTACGCGCCGCTGCCGGAGGACTATCCGCCACCCCCGCCACCACCAGCACCCAATGTCAACGGATGTGTCGGCTGGAACGGTCGCTGGGTGCACGCCAACGGCTGCACGCCCTAACAGCATTGGGTGACGGCCCGGATGTATCCGGGTAGAACAGCTGGTATGGAACATAAGCCGGTCAGTGCAGTCATCGAAACCGCCCATGCCGCGGCCACGCAGAACCTGCCGTTCGACGACACCCGAGACTTCGCCGACGCCGACCGCGGCTTCATCGCCGCGTTGCAACCGTGCGTCGTGCACGCCGCTGACGGCCGGGTGGTCTGGGACAACGATTCGTACAACTTTCTGACGGGTGACGCGCCACCTTCCGTGCATCCCAGCCTGTGGCGGCAGTCCCAGTTGTGCGCAAAGCAGGGGCTCTATGAAGTGGTCGAGGGCATCTACCAGGTGCGCGGCCTGGACATCTCGAACGTCACCTTCGTGGAAGGTGACACCGGGATCATCGTCATCGACCCGTTGACGTCCACCGAGGTGTCCGCTGCCGCGCTTGCGCTCTACCGGGCCCACCGCGGCGACCGCGCTGTCACCGCAGTGATCTATACCCACAGCCACGCGGACCACTTCGGCGGTGTCCTGGGCGTTACGAACCAGGCCGACGTCGATGCCGGCAAGGTCGTCGTGCTCGCACCCGAAGGGTTCGTGGAACACGCCGTTCAGGAGAACGTCTACGCCGGAACCGCCATGACGCGGCGTGCGTCCTACATGTACGGAAACCTGCTCGAACGGGGACCTCAGGGCCAGGTTGGCTGCGGGCTGGGCCAGATCCCGTCGACCGGCGAGGTCGCCATCATCGTGCCGACCATCGACATCACCACTACCGGCGAGACGCACACGATCGACGGTGTCGACATCGAGTTCCAGATGGCCCCGGGCACCGAGGCCCCGGCCGAGATGCACTTTTATTTTCCCAAGTTCCGGGCACTGTGTATGGCCGAGAACGCGACGCACAACCTGCACAATCTGCTCACGCTGCGCGGGGCGCTGGTCCGCGACCCGCACGGGTGGGCGGGCTATCTGACGGAGGCCATCGACACCTTCGCGGACCGTGCCGATGTGGTGTTCGCCTCGCATCACTGGCCCACCTGGGGCCGCGAGCACATCGTCGAATTCCTTTCCCTGCAACGTGATCTGTACGCCTATCTGCATGACCAGACGCTGCGGCAGCTCAACCAGGGCCACACCGGCATCGAGATCGCCGAAGACTTCCAGATGCCGCCGGCGCTTGCGAAGGCCTGGCACGCACACGGCTACTACGGTTCGGTCAGCCATAACGTCAAAGCCGTCTATCAGCGGTACATGGGCTGGTTCGACGGAAACCCGGCCCGGCTATGGCAGCACCCGCCGGAGGCTGTCGGCCCACGTTATGTGGCTGCCATGGGAGGTAGCGACAAAGTCGTCGAAATCGCACAGCAGGCCTTCGATGACGGTGATTATCGTTGGGCGGCAACTCTTCTCGACCATGTGATCTTCACCGAAGAGAGTCACGCCGAAGCTCGGCGGCTGTATGCCGACACCCTAGAGCAGCTGGCCTACGGCGCCGAATGTGCGCCCTGGCGCAACTTCTTCCTCGCCGGCAGCACCGAGCTGAGGGACGGGAATTTCGGCACCCCGATGCAGTTGGTGTCACCCACGATGCTCGCGCAGCTGTCTCCCGAGCAGATCTTCGACACCCTGGCGATCAACGTCAACGGCCCCAGCGCCTGGGATCTGGACCTGGCCGTCGACATCACGTTCGGCGACTCGGGCGCCAACTACCGGCTGACGCTGCGCAACGGAGTGCTGGTGTACCGGAGGGTCGCCGCCGATCCGGACACCGCCGGGGTGACGCTGCAGGTCAGCGACAAGGCCCGGCTGCTGGGCCTGGTCGCCGGCGATGCCACCGGCCCCGGCCTGCAGATCGGCGGGGATCAGCAGGTGCTCAGCGCGCTGGTCGGCGTGCTGGACCGTCCTGACCCGGCGTTCAACATCATCACCCCGTAACCGCTTCGACCGGTCGGGGTTTGCAGCTGCAGGTGTGTGTGGGCATAGGGTTGCACGCGCCGAACCCACTTCGAAGGTTGGAGATATGCAGCTGCTTTTGATCCGGCACGCGCTGCCGAATCGCAGTGAACACGGGCAGGGGTCTGACCCCGAGCTCTCGGAGACCGGCTGGGAGCAGGCCCGCCGGTTACCCGAGGCGCTGGCCCGGTTCCCCATCACTCGCCTGGTCAGCAGTCCGCAGCGCCGCGCGGTACAGACCGCGCAGCCGGTGGCCGATGCGCTGGGCCTGTCGGTGGAGACCGACGCGCGGTTGGCCGAGTACGACCGCGACATGGCGGGCTACCTGCCGATCGAGCACTTGCGCACCGAGCGTCCCGAGGACTGGGCCCGGATGGCCGACGGTCATCTGCCCGCTGGTGTCGACGAAGCCGCGTTCCGGGCGCGCATCAGCGCGGGGCTCGCCGACATTGTCGCCGCGGGTGAGCATGAGGACACCGTCGCGATGTTCAGCCATGGCGGTGTCATCAACGTGTTGCTGCACGAGATTCTCGGCACCCGACGACTGCTGTCCTTCCCCATCGACTACGCCTCGGTGACCCGGCTGCTGTACTCGCGCAGCGGACTGGCCAGTGTGGTCGCCACCAACGGCACCGAGCATGTGTGGGATTTGCTGCCACGCAACCAGCCGCGCTGAGCCTCTCTTTCCATTGCCGCGAGCGTGGCGTGTTTGTACGGTGACACACCGCTTCTGGCGTACAAATGCGGACGTTCGCGATGCGCGGCGGTGATAGACAGAGCAGATGACGTCGCTCGAAGGCCTGGATCTCGTTGCCCTTGACCGCCATCTCACGGAGGCGGGCATCCCACGCACGGGAGAGCTGGGGGCCGAGTACATCTCCGGCGGGGCGTCCAACCTGACCTTCCTCGTCTACGACGACGTCTCCAAATGGGTGCTGCGGCGTCCTCCGCTGCACGGCGTTACTCCGTCCGCACACGACATGGCCCGCGAGTACCGGGTGGTGGCGGCGCTGCAGGATAGTGCCGTCCCAGTGGCGCGGGCGGTAACGCTGTGCGATGACGATTCCGTGCTGGGTGCCCCCTTCCAGATGGTCGAATACGTCCCGGGAAGGGTCATCCGCCACGCCGGTGAGCTTGAAGCATTGGGCGATCAGCGGACGATCGACGGCTGCGTCGACGCGCTCATCCGGGTGCTGGCCGATCTGCACGCCGTCGATCCTGACGCTGTCGGGCTGGCCGACTTCGGGAAGCCCAACGGCTATCTGGAACGGCAGGTGCGGCGTTGGGGATCGCAGTGGGAACTGATCCGTTTTCCCGATGATCCGCGCGACGCAGATGTCCAACGCCTGCATTCGATTCTGGCACAATCGATTCCGTCGAACAGCCGGTCCTCGATCGTGCACGGCGACTACCGCATCGACAACACGATCCTGGATGCGACGGACGCCACCGTGGTACGTGCCGTGCTGGACTGGGAGATGTCGACCCTCGGCGACCCGCTCAGTGACGCGGCGTTGATGTGTTTATACCGGCATCCGGAGTTCGAGTTGGTGCATTCGGACGCGGCCTGGGCGTCGCCGTTGATCCCGACATCCGACGATCTGGCGCAACGGTATTCGCTGGCCTCAGGGCAGCCCCTGGATCACTGGGACTTCTACATGGGGCTGGCCTACTTCAAGCTGGCGATCATCGCTGCGGGCATCGACTACCGCTTCCGTTTGGGCAGTGGCACCGCTGACCGCAGCCAGGTCGGCGAGGCCGTGGCACCGCTGATTGCGCAGGGGTTGACGACGGTGAGCTAATGCCGCGAAGCCACGAATTATTCAGCACATCAACAATTCTCGGCGGGAATGCCTTCCGGGGAAAAACTGGATGCGCCGCAACCTCCCAGGTGGATAAGGTTGCCCGGTGCTGAAGAAGTCGCTTGTGGCCCTCGGGGCACTGCTCGTCGTGCTGATCGCTGTCAACCTGACGTCTGCGAAGCTGCCGGCTATGCCGGCGGCCAGCGGTGAATTCATCACGTTGCAGGGCAAAGAGATTCACTACACCGAGCGGCCAGGCGCCGACCCCGCCGTGGTGATGGTGCACGGGTTGCCGGGCAGCGTCGACGATTTCGACCAGGTGATTGCCCGGCTTCCTGGGCGGCATGTCGTTGCGGTGGATCGCCCGGGCTTCGGGTGGTCGCGGGGCGGTTGGCTGCCTTTTCAGCAGCAGCTCGACGTCTTGCACGACCTGGTCGCCCGGCTGCATCTGGCTCCCGCCGTCGTGGTCGGCCATTCCTACGGCGGCACGGCGGCGCTTGGGCTGGCGGCGCGCTTTCCCGACGACGTCACATCCCTGGTATTGGCCGCACCGGCCGGCGGCGACATGCGGGCAGACCGGTTGATGATCGCGCAGGCGCGCATCGTGAAGGCAACCGAGAAGCCGGTGCTGGGCGAGCTGTTCAACATGACGGTCGGGAATCTCGTGTTACGAGCGTCGGCGGAGATGGGGGCGCGCGAGGCCTTCGACCCCGGACGGGTGGCCGGTGACTACGTGCATCGCCTGTTGGCGGTGAGCATGACGCCCGGCAACCTCGCCGCTCTTGCCGACGACCGACTCGAGTTCGATTCCGTCATGCGGTGGCTCGATGGCCATGTCGGCGAGGTACGGGCGCCGGTGCACATTGTGGCGGCACAGGACGACAAGCTGGTCGAGCTGCCCTATGTGCGCCAATTGCAGCACGCACTGCGAGATGCTCAGCTGACTGTGGTGGACGGCAGCCACATGATCGTCGACACCCACCCGGATGTGCTGGCCGACCAGATCAGCTCTGCGGCTAAAGCAGCCCCGCGCTGAGACGCTTGGCGGTGCGGCGCAACTGGAAGATGCGCACGGCTCCGACGGCCACGGTGATCAATCCTCCCGCTACCGCGGCGAACAGGATGGCGACGCCGAGCGGCAGGCTCCAGTGCCAGCCCAGGAACTGGAAGGCCGTGGACTCGGTGTTCTGTGCGATGAAGATCAGCAGCACGATGAGAATCAGGAAGCCGAAGATCAGCGCTACCCACATCGCAGCGGCACGACTCACGCCGCGCGCCGGATGGGGTGCGTGTGCCGGTGCGTCACCGGACGGGGCCGGCACCTGAGGATCGCTGGTCATAGCTGCAATCATTGCTCTTTCGGCGGCAGAAGCAAACACCCACGCTGAGCCAAAGCCCACCGCCGTCCGACATGGCCCGATAGTGTCGGTGAATGAGCACGCTGCGCCATCGCACGCGAGGTCTCGTGACTCTGCTCGCGTTCATCGCGACCGTCATCACCGGATGTGGCAGCGCGAACCCGCTCGGCGGCGGTGCCGTCTCAGGCGACTTGAAATCACTGGTGATCGGGTCGGCGGACTTCCCCGAATCGAAGATCCTCGCCGAGATCTACGCACAGGCGCTGGAGGCCAACGGCTTCACCGTGGGGCGTCAGTTCGGCATCGGTAGCCGGGAGACCTATATCCCTGCGCTGCAGGACCATTCGATCGACCTGATCCCGGAGTACACCGGAAACCTGCTGAAGTATTTCGATCCCAACGCGACGGCCACCGCGCCCGATGCCGTCGAATTGGCGCTCTACCATGCGCTTCCCGGGGGACTGACCATGTTCACCCCGTCGCCGGCTGCGGATGTCGACACCGTTGCCGTCACTGCGGATACCGCACGCAAGTGGAGTCTGAAGACGATCGGCGACCTTGCGGCGCACTCGGCGGAGGTGAAATTCGGTGCACCCTCGGAGTTCCTGAACCGTACCGAGGGCATCCCCGGTCTGAAGAAGAACTACGGTCTCGACATCTCCGAACGCAACTTCGTGGCCATCAGCGACGGCGGCGGTCCGGCCACGGTGCGCGCACTGGTTGACGGCACGGTGACTGCGGCCGACATCTTCTCGACCTCGCCGGCAATCCCGAAGAACAATCTCGTGGTGCTCGAGGACCCCAAGAACAACTTCCCGGCGGCCAACGTCGTGCCGGTGCTCAGCGCACAGAAGAGTTCTGATCAACTCAAACGGGTTCTCGACGCGGTGTCAGCCAGGCTGACCACGCAGGCCCTGATCGACCTCAATGCCGCGGTGTCGGGCAACTCCGGTGTAGATCCCGACCATGCGGCTCGAAAATGGTTACAGGACAACAGTTTCGACAAACCTGTCCCAAGCAAGTGAGTTGCACGTGATCACCTTCGAGCAGGTCGCAAAGCGCTATCCCGACGGCACGGTGGCACTCGACGGCCTGACGCTGGACGTGCCTGACGGCACGCTGGCGGTGTTCGTCGGACCGTCGGGGTGTGGCAAGACCACGGCGATGCGGATGATCAACCGGATGATCGAGCCCACCGCCGGAACCGTCACCGTCGACGGCCGCGACGTCGCCGGTGTCGATCCCGTCAAGCTGCGCCTGGGCATCGGTTATGTCATCCAAAGCGCCGGCCTTATGCCGCATCAGCGAGTGATCGACAACGTCGCAACCGTTCCCGTACTCAAGGGGCAGTCACGCCGCCAGGCTCGCAAAGCGGCCTACGGTGTGCTCGAGCGGGTCGGTCTGGACCCCAAGCTCGCGACGCGTTACCCGGCGCAACTGTCCGGAGGTCAGCAACAGCGGGTCGGGGTGGCCCGCGCGCTGGCGGCCGACCCGCCGATCCTGCTGATGGACGAACCGTTTTCCGCGGTGGACCCAGTGGTCCGCGACGATCTGCAGGCCGAGATCTTGCGTCTGCAGAACGAACTGCACAAGACGATCGTTTTCGTCACCCATGACATCGATGAGGCGATCACATTGGGGGACAAGGTGGCAGTGTTCGGACCCGGTGGTGTGCTGCAGCAGTACGACCCACCGGCGCGGTTGTTGTCCAATCCGGCCAACGACTTCGTCTCGGGGTTCGTCGGCGCTGACCGCGGCTACCGGCGACTGCAGTTCTTCGGCGCAACCACGGTGCCCCTGCATGAGATCGTCCACGTTTCCGAAGCCGGCATCGACACACTGGATCTCGGCCCCGGCCAGTGGTCGCTGGTCACCAAGCCCGACGGTGCCCCATACGCCTGGATCGATGCCGCGGGCGTTGCATTGCATCGCGACGGCGCGTCGGTGTACGACAGCACCATCGCGGGCGGGTCGCTGCTGCCGCCCGAGGGCACCCTGCGTCAGGCGCTCGACAGCGCGCTGTCTTCGCCCTCGGGGCTCGGGGTGGCGGTCGATGCGCACGGACGGGTCGCCGGGGGAGTGCGCGCCGAGGACGTGCTGGCCGCACTGGATGCCGAACGCGCGCAGCGCTTTCAGGGCGCGGGTGACTAGTGCGCTATCTACTGACCCACCTCGACACCGCCTGGGCGCTGACACTGATCCACCTGCGACTGTCGCTGATCCCGATCCTGCTCGGCCTGCTGGTCGCGGTGCCCTGGGGCGCGGCGGTGCAGCGTGCCTCCACGCTGCGCCGGATCACCACTTTCACGGCGAGCATCATCTTCACCATCCCGTCGCTGGCGTTGTTCGTGGTGCTGCCGCTGATCATCCCCACCCGCATCCTCGATGAAGCCAACGTCATCGTCGCGCTGACGCTCTACACCGCGGCGCTGCTGGTGCGCGCGGTGCCCGAAGCCCTGGACGCCGTGCCCGAACAGGTGCGCGACGCCGCGACCGCGGTCGGTTACAAGCCGTTGACCCGAATGCTGAAAGTCGAACTGCCACTGGCGCTTCCGGTGCTGATTGCCAGCCTGCGAGTGGTCGCCGTGACGAACATCTCGATGGTGGCGGTCGGCTCGGTGATCGGCATCGGCGGGCTGGGCACCTGGTTCACCGAGGGTTATCAGGCAGACAAGAGCGATCAGATCATCGCCGGGATCATTGCGATCTTCGTGCTGGCAATCGTCATCGACGCGCTCATCATGCTGGCCGGGAGGGCGTTGACCCCCTGGGTGCGTGCGAACAGACCGGCGCAGGCCCGGCAGGCGGCCGCACCGTGAACTTCCTGCAGCAGGCACTGCACTTCATCTTCACCGCGGGCAACTGGGCCGGCCCGTCCGGGCTGAGCGCACGCATCCTCGAACATCTGCAGTACACCGTCGTTGCCGTCGTCGCATCCGCGATCATCGCGATTCCGGCCGGCATGGTCATCGGGCACACCGGGCGGGGCACCTTCCTCGTCGTGACCGGAGTCAACGCGTTGCGCGCGCTGCCGACCCTCGGCGTACTGCTGTTGGGGGTATTGCTGTGGGGGCTGGGCTTGGTGCCGCCAACGGTGGCGCTGATGCTTCTCGGCATCCCCCCCTTGCTCAGCGGCACCTACGCCGGCATCGCGAACGTCGGCCGCGACATCGTCGACGCCGCGAGGTCGATGGGGATGACCGAGTCTCGCATTCTGTTGCGCGTCGAGACGCCGAACGCGATGCCGTTGATCCTGGGTGGCTTGCGCACGGCCACATTGCAGATTGTTGCCACTGCGACGGTGGCCGCTTATGCCAGCCTCGGCGGTCTGGGGCGATACCTGATCGACGGAATCAAGGTGCGGCAGTTCCATATTGCGCTGGTGGGGGCGCTGATGGTGACGCTGTTGGCGCTATTGCTCGACGGGATGCTGGCACTCGCGGTGTGGGCCTCGGTACCCGGCACGGGCCGGTTCCGGCGGGCCGGCGGCGCGCACCTCCCGCAGCCGTTACTCGGTGACGAAATCGCGCTGCAGAGCGCCGCGCCGGGCGGCCACGGAGCGACTCCACCGGGTTGAGTGATCGGGGTCTATGCGGGTTGCGGTGATCCGCCCGCTGCAGGATCCGTTCGGTCTGCGCGGGCCCGCGAGATGCTCGCTTCGGCCCTCGATCTGAAGAGAGGCGAGTGGCCCGGTCACTTTCCGGCAACTGGGCTACGAACTTCGCTGGCCGTCGCATACGGTAGATGAGTGAGTACAGCCCCTGACCAGAAGGAACGCGCCTGGCCGGCCATCTTGACGTGGCGTGCCCACAACCTGCCGCGGATGGAATCGGTACGGGTCCAGCTGTCCGGTAATCGGATCAAGGCCTACGGCCGCATCGTCTCCGCGGCCACCGACGTCACCCCAGCCTTCAGTGCGTCCTACGACCTTGTCACCGATGAGTCGGGCGGCACCAAGAGGCTGTCGATGACGGTCACCCTCGCCGAGCGCGAACGGCAGCTGTCGATCGCGCGGGACGAAGAGAACATGTGGCTGGTCCAGGACCACACCGGTCAGACCTCGCGCGCGGCGTATGACGGCGCGCTCGATGTCGACGTGGTGTTCAGCCCGTTCTTCAACGCGTTGCCCATCCGGCGCACCGAGTTGTACCGGCGTACCGATTCGGTCAGCCTGCCGGTGGTCTATGTGCGGATACCTCAGCTGGTTGTGGAGCCGGTGACCATCAGCTACGCCACCGACCACCCCGGCACCCCGGACCGCATCAAACTGCATTCACCGGTCGCCGACACCACGATCACCGTGGACGACGAAGGGTTCATCATCGACTATCCAGGCCTGGCAGAGCGGATCTGAGCACCCCGCCGGCCCGCCCCGCGGCAGCGAGTTCGTCGCGCCAGTTCTCCCCACCGAGGGTGACAGTGAGGATTTCGGGCCGCGTGAAGCTGTCGTAGCGGATTCGCGCCGCATGCCCCGCCTCGACCAGTTCGGCGACCGAGACACGTTCGGCCAGCCCGGTGCGGGCGTTGGTGAGCAACTCGATGGCCCGGTCCAACAGCGGCAGCAGGTCGCTGGCGTTGGCCTCGCACATCGCGCGCACCAAATCGGGGGCGGTCGCCGCAACCCGGGTGCCGTCGCGGAACGATCCCGCCGCCAGCGCGAAGGACAGCGGGATCTCACCTGCAGTGACGGCCAGCGCCTCGGCCGCCAGGTGCGGTAAGTGCGAGATCGCGGCAGCCGCGGCGTCGTGCTCGTCGGAGCGTGCCGGCACCACGAATGACCCGCAGTCCAGCGCCAGCTGCATCACCATTGCCCAGACTTCGGGGTTCACGTGCTCGTCGACCGACACCACCCACGGGGTTCCGGTGAACAAGCCCGCGTCGCCGGCGGTCCAGCCGGAATGCGCGGTGCCGGTCATGGGATGGCCGCCGACGAACCGCGCCATAAGCCCCGCCTTGCGCACTTCGTCGAGGACGGCCTGTTTGACGCTGATCACGTCGGTCAGCGGGCAGTCGGCGGCGTGCTCGGCAATGTGCTCCAGCATGATCGGGACCGCCGGCATCGGGACCGCGATCACGATCAGCGCATCCACCTCGGCGGCGCGGGTGAGGACCTGGTCGAGATCGGTCGAGGCGTCGTAGCCGTCGAACGTGGCGGCAGTTGCACCGTCAACCGAGCGGTTGTAGCCAAAAGCTTCGCGTCCCGCGGCCCGCGCCGCACGCAGGAGCGATCCGCCAATGAGCCCCAGGCCGAGGACACAGACCGGCACCTGACCAGATTGCAGCGTCACCGTCCAAGGTTGACACATTCCGATGCGGGGTTGAATGCCTGGTCAACCGGGCGCCAGGAGGACTAGCGTTACCGTCCATGGCAGCACAGCGGGCCTCCCAGTCGGGTACGACAACGCCCGGGGATGACATCCCGGACGGCTTCGCGGTGGCCGTCGTCCGCGAGGATGGCAAATGGCGTTGCTCGGCGATGGGCTCCGGCGCGCTGACCAGCTTGACCGCGGCGGAGACCGAGTTGCGTGAGTTACGCAGCGCGGGGGCGGTTTTCGGTCTGATCAACATCGACGACGATTTCTTCATCATCGTCCGGCCCGCGCCGTCGGGCACCCACTTGCTCTTGTCGGATGCCACCGCGGCGCTCGACTACGACATCGCCGCCGAGGTGCTGGAGATGTTGGACGCGGATATCGAAGACGACGACCTCGAGGACGCCGAGCCGTTCGAAGAAGGCGACGTGGGAGTGCTGTCCGACATCGGCCTGCATGCCGACGTACTGGGCGTCATCCTGTCGGACACCGAGCTTTATGCCGATGACCAGCTGGTGCGCATCGCCCGGGAGATGGGCTTCGCCGACGAGCTGGCGGCGGTGCTCGACAAACTCGATCGGTGAAATCCGACGAGCAGCTGATTCGGGCTGCCCTGTCGGCCGCTGTCGCCGCCGATCCCAGGGATGTGCCGATCGGTGCGGTGATCTTCGGTGCTGACGGGGTGGAGTTGGCGCGGGCGGCCAATGCTCGTGAGGAGTTGGGCGACCCCACCGCGCATGCGGAGATCCTGGCCTTGCGAGCGGCCGCGGCCGTCCTTGGGGATGGGTGGCGGCTGGAGGGAGCGACCCTCGCGGTGACGGTCGAACCGTGCACCATGTGCGCCGGAGCGCTGGTGCTGGCGCGGGTTTCCCGAGTGGTTTTTGGCGCCTGGGAGCCCAAGACCGGCGCCGTCGGTTCGTTGTGGGATGTCGTGCGCGACCGGCGGCTTACGCATAGGCCGCAGGTGCGCGGCGGAGTGCTCGCCGACGAGTGTGCAACCTTGTTGGAGGATTTTTTCGCCCGCCAGCGGTAGTGCCAGCCTGACCCCCGCGAGTCCCCACTCCCCCGCGAGCGTGCGTGTCCCCGGCCGCCACGCCGCTCCTATCGCGTGGTTTGCGCACGCTCGATCGCGGTCGGGTGCTGCTCCGGGAGCGATTAGGGCAGTCCGCTGTCGACCGGTAAGCTGCCACACGGTGGCGTGTCCGAGCGGCCTAAGGAGCACGCCTCGAAAGCGTGTGACGGGTAACCCCCGTCCGAGGGTTCAAATCCCTCCGCCACCGCCATAGCCCCAAACCTGCAACTGCAGGTGAGGGGCTATTTTCATGTTTGCTGTGGACAGTCCTGCCCGTTCCGTGCCCACATTTTGCCCACAGTCGCAGGTGAATAGGATGCATGCAGAGTGACCGCAACTGCATCTAGATCGGTGTCGAAGAGGTCTGCGTAGGTGTCCAGAGTGACCTTCGCGGACTTGTGTCCGAGCATCCGTT
>DASUGW010000249.1:0-44728 GCA_036273805.1 Mycobacterium sp. | reverse complement strand
CACGGTCCGTGCGAGGGGACCGCGGACCGTGCCACCAGGGCGGCTGCGCGAGGGCACAGCTGCCGGCCGGGCCGATCAGAAGAAGCCGAGTGCCTTGCTCGAGTAGCTCACCAACAGGTTCTTGGTCTGCTGGTAGTGGTCGAGCATCATCAGGTGGTTCTCCCGGCCGATGCCCGACTGCTTGTAGCCGCCGAACGCCGCGTGTGCGGGGTACTGGTGATAGCAGTTGGTCCACACCCGGCCGGCCTTGATGTCGCGGCCGGCGCGGTAGGCGGTGTTGCCGTCGCGGCTCCACACGCCGGCACCCAGGCCGTACAGGGTGTCGTTGGCGATGTCGATGGCCTCGGCGTAGTCCTTGAACGACGTCACCGCCACAACCGGGCCGAAGATCTCCTCCTGGAAGACCCGCATCTTGTTGTTGCCGGTGAAGATCGTCGGCGCGACGTAGTAGCCGCCGCCCAGATCGCCGCCGAGGTCGGCGCGCTCACCGCCGGTGATGACCTGGGCGCCCTCGCTTTTGCCGATCTCGATGTAGGACAGGATCTTTTCCAACTGGTCGTTGGAGGCCTGCGCACCGATCATGGTCTCGGTGTCCAGCGGGTTGCCCTGGCGCACCGCTTTGGTGCGGATCGCGGCCATCGCCAGGAACTCGTCGTAGATGTCCTGCTGGATCAGCGACCGGGACGGGCAGGTGCACACCTCGCCCTGATTGAGTGCGAACAGCGTGAATCCCTCCAGGGCCTTGTCCTGGTAGTCGTCATTGGCGGCCATCACGTCGTTGAAGAAGATGTTCGGGCTCTTGCCGCCGAGTTCCAGCGTCACCGGGATCAGGTTCTGGCTGGCGTACTGCATGATCAGGCGGCCCGTGGTGGTCTCGCCGGTGAACGCGATCTTGGCGATCCGGTTGCTCGACGCCAGGGGCTTTCCGGCCTCGACGCCGAATCCGTTGACGATGTTCAGCACGCCCGGCGGCAGCAGGTCGCCGATGATGCTGATCAGGTACAGAACCGAAACCGGCGTCTGCTCGGCGGGTTTGAGGACGATAGCGTTGCCGGCGGCCAGTGCGGGAGCCAGTTTCCAGACCGCCATCAGGATCGGGAAGTTCCACGGGATGATCTGCCCGACGACGCCCAGCGGCTCGTGGAAGTGATAGGCGACGGTCTCCTCGTCGATCTCCGAGAGGCTGCCTTCCTGGGCCCGGATCGCACCGGCGTAATAGCGGAAATGGTCGACCGCCAGCGGGATGTCAGCGTTGAGCGTTTCGCGGATCGGCTTGCCGTTGTCCCAGGACTCGGCGACCGCGATGGACTCCAGGTTCTCCTCGATCCGGTCGGCGATCCGGTTGAGGATCACCGCGCGGTCGGCCGCGGTGGTCCTGCCCCACGCGGGGGCCGCGGCGTGTGCAGCGTCGAGGGCTTTCTCGATGTCGGCCTCGTCGGAACGGGCGACCTCACAGAACACCTCGCCGGTGACGGGCGTGCGGTTCTCGAAGTACCGGCCATTGACGGGCGGCATCCAGCCGCCGCCGATGTAGTTGTCGTAGCGGCTGCGGAAGGTCATCAGCGAGCCCTCGGCACCCGGGCGGGCGTAAACAGTCATGGAAACCCTCTCCTGCGGCGGACCACTTCGGCCGAAGTGTGTCGGTCATCACTCACAGTAGGGAGGTCAGGGTTGCACCACGGTTGCAGCGTTGGGATGCCACCCCGTTTCGCACCGAGCGTCCGGGTTTGTTCGCGACACGCCGGCTAAAGGTGTACAAACACGGCCGGTCGCGCGGAGAACAGTTCAGCCGAGTTCGAAATCCAAGCCGGCCAGGTGCCCGCCGGCCTTGGCACGCCCGGCAGGGTCGGCAGAACGACGCTGCAGCACCTCCCAGCCGTCGCGGTCGTCACGGCCTTCCGGCAGCTCCAGCCAGCGGCTCAGCAACCGGGGCTGCAGCGCCGACTCGGCCAGCACCGCGGCCCGCAGGGTGGCCGACAACTGGGTGCGCAACCGGGCGATTCCCGGCGACACCGACGCGGGCAACAACTGTCCCTGGTAGCGGGCCAGCGCCGACTCGACATCGCCGGCGTCCAGCGCCTCGAACACCTCACCGACGTCGCTGGTGATCGGCGCCTGCAGCCGGTAGGGACGGGACGCCAAGTGCTCGGGCCCGATCACCCGCCGCAGCCGCGACATCTCGGCCCGCACGGTCACCACGTCAAGGTCCTTGTCGTCGAGCAGCACCGCCAGATGGTCGGCGGAGAGCCCCTCGGGATGCCGGCTGAGCAGCACCAGGATGTCGGCATGCCGGCCGGTCAGCAAGCTGGCGCGCAGGTGTCCGAACTCGTCGGTGGTGACCCAGCGCGGGCGGTCCCCACCCAGCACCACCAGATGTGGTCGCGGCGCCACCGGGGCGGGCACGGCGCCGGTCAGCCGCAGCAGCGCCAAGTGGTTCTCGACCGCGACCGCGGTGGCGCGCACCAGCGCCAATGCCTGGGCGGACGCGACGTGCACGTCGCCCGTTAGGTCGATGGCACCCAGCAGCGCGCCGCTGTCCGGGTCGTGCACCGGGGCGGCCGTGCAACTCCACGGCGACACGATCCGGGAGAAGTGCTCCGAGCCCTGGATCTGCACCTCACCGTCGACGGCGAGGGCGGTTCCCGGGGCGTTGGTGCCGGCGGCGCGCTCGCTCCAATCCGCACCGGGCGAGAAATTCATCTTCTCGGCCTTCGCGCGGGCAACCGGGTCGCCCTCCACCCACAACAGGGTGCCGTCGGCGCCGGTCACCGCGACCACAACTCCGGAATCGACGGCATCGTCAACCAGCAGCCGGCGGATCACCGGCAATGCCGGCGCCAGCGGATGGGTCTCCCGCAGCCGGGCCAGACTGCCCGTGCTCAACGCGGGTCGCGACGTGCGGGCGCTGCCGAGGTCGGGGTCCACGCCCCGGGCCAGGCTGCGCTGCCAGCTTTCGACGACGACGGGGCGCACGACGTCGAGGCCTTCGGCATCAAGTTCCCCGGCCAGAAACCTCTCGCGGGCAGCCAACAGCGCCCGGGCGGCGGCCCGGTTGCGGGGAAGCTCAGCGTTCTGCGGCGTCCGCGCTGGTGGCCGCGACTGCGACTGCGCCAAAACTCACTCTCCTGCACTCCTGTTCGCTCACGATACGCATGAAAGGGCCTGCACGGCCCCGGTCGGGCTCTCCTCCCTTCTGGGGCCGTGCAGAAGCTTGCGGATGCATCGTGTTCAGCGGATTCGGTGCGCGCCGCGCACCACCTGGTCGCAAGCTGCATCGGCCGCAGTCTCGCTATCCGGGCCGCGCTGGCAGCCGACCCCGATTCGCAGGTCGCCGTCGACGAACACCGCCCAGCGGATGTCGTGGCCGGCGCGCACCTCCCGGTAGGTCACCGCCGGCCGGTCGCCGCGTCGGCTGGTGGGGTCGAAGTCGACGAATACACCGGGCGGTTGCGTGGCCACAGCGGCCAAGAGCGTCGCAGCGGTTGCGGCGAGGTCGCTGCCGGGCACCCGGGCCTGGGTGACGTGCACTGTGGTCTGGGGGTCGTGCGATGAGTTCAGCTGCACCCGGGCCGATCCGGGTCCATCGGTGATGCGACGCACCGACCAGCCGGCTGGTACCTCGACCGCCAACACACCTTCAATGACTTCCGTTGTCCGCCAGTCGTTTTTGGCGATCTCACTACCCTGAGACCGCCTCCCCGGAATCCCGAACGCGTCGAGACCGACAGCTGCGCCGGCGACCGCGGCGATGATCGACGCGGCGGCCAGGGCGGTACGGGCCGGCCTGCGCCAACGCTTCGGAGCACCGCTGGCGAACACCTCTGGTTCCGCGTCGGCACCGTCATCGAGCAGCGCGACCGCCGCCCGACGGATGTCGAATTCCTCGACTACCGAGCCTGCTTCCCGCAGCCGCGTGCCCAGCGCGGCGGCAAGGGCGCGGGCGCCGGTCACCCCGGCCGGTGCGTCGAGCGACACCGCCGTGCACTGGTCGCCGACCTCCGCGAGGGCCCGCTGCACCAGCTGTTCCAGCGGCTCGTCGCGCGCAAGCAACGTGAAGTTCCGGCCATCCCCGCCGATGGCAACGTGTTCCGGTCCGACCTCGACGAAAACTGCTGCCCGCGAGTCGATCCGCATCCTCGCGCAGGTCTCCACCACAGTTCCGGGGCCAGCCACCCTTCGCGCGGCAGCGGCGACGGCATCGATGCGGCGTCGTGTCCAGCACGACGGATGGATCAGCAGCACCGACGTGACGCCGACGTCGGCAAGCTCACCGGCGAGCACCTGCGACCAGAGTGCGGCGGTCACAACCGGACGGTCGTCGAGCAGGGTCAACTCGTCGTCGCCGGCCGCCAGGGCCGCATCGGCCTTCGGGTCGGGGCTCACCGGAGCGAGCCCCGACGGCGCCAGTCGCCGCACCACACCGGGGCCTACCTCATACACCGCGGTCACCGGTCGGCGCGGATTCACCGGCGATGCGACCGGAAGCTCGAAGAGGGCGGGCATGCCGGGGACGGTAGAACCCGGCGCAGCAGCCTGCAATTCAGTTGCGGAGGAACCGTTCTGACGCTGCGCTCAGCGCCAGCGTGCCCATACGTAGGGCACCAGGCAACGCAGGAAATCCAAATCCACTCCCGCGGTGGCATCGGCGAACGCCCGCTCGAAGTACTCCTCGGCGACCAGCAGAATGCCTTCGGCGTACTCCCGGGTGAAGTCGATGCTGCCGTAGTCGTCCATGAGTGCCCGCACCGTGCGGACCAGCTCCTGCGACCGCTCCGCACGAGTGCGGCGCAGGTAGTCGCGCATCAGATCACGGTCAGCACCGCCGGCCGCACTCAACAGGTGCAACAGGGGAAGTGTTCGTTTGCCCTCGTAGAGATCCCCGAGGATCTCCTTGCCGTACACGCGCTCGTCGCCGGTGAGATTCAGCAGGTCGTCCCGAATCTGGAATGCCGCACCGAAGTGAAATCCGAAGCGCACCATGGGATCCAGGTCGACCGATCCACCCGATCCGACCATCGCCCCGACCCGCAGCGGATGGATCGTGGTGTACCAGCAGGTCTTGTGCATGATCAGATCGAGATAATCTTCCGGGCCGAGATTATCGATATCGTCTGCCTGCCAGCCTATTTCGATCGCCTGACCCTCCAGGGTCCGCATTGCCATGGTGTCGAACTCCGCTGTGACCAGATCGGCGAGGTCGCGGTTCAGGCGCCGTGCCGCCCGGCGCAGCACCTGGCTGGAGACGATTGCCAGACCGTCTCCGGCATTCAGCGCGGCAGCCACTCCGTGAGAAGCTGCCAGAGTGGGGCGACCGCGCCGCATCACGCTGCCGTCGGCAATATCGTCGTGCACCAGAAATGCGTTGTGCAACAACTCGATTGCCACCGCGAAACCGAGGATGTCATCCGGCTTGGCGCCGAAAGCACGGCCCGCCGACATGCACAGGGCCGGACGCAGGGCCTTGCCCGGACGGCTCGGGTACTCCCGCATCGGGCCGTAGAGCCATTGGTGCGGTTCACCGTCGGGCATCACGTCCAGCATGGACCGCCGGACCACCTTGCCGACGGCGCGCAGCCGCTCCTCGACCGTGGCGATCAAACCGGTGTGATCGGTAGTGCTCGTCACGATGCCGATTCGACGACAACGGTGACGGGCAGCCACACATCGGCGTGGCCGTCGGCGAGCAGAGTGCCACGGTAGGCGCCGGGTGCCGCGTCCGCGGGCACCTCGATGCGCACCACCACGCCGCGACTGCTGCGCTGCTCCAAAAGCAGCGATTCGGGTTCGAAGCTGACCGCCGACGCGGGCACGAGTGCTCCGTCGTGGGCCAGCAGATCGCTGCACCGCAGCCGCACCCGCCCCAGTTCGGTGCCGCCGCGGTTGTGCAGCCACACCTCGGCCGTACCGACGGTGCCGGGTGCCACCGGCTCGGTCTGCACGTGACCGCCCGCCTGCCGATTGCCCAAATCGATGGCCGCCGCGGCCGGTGGGGCGATCGTGCTGCGTAACGAGTCAGCCAACTGCCCCATCATGTTCTGCCACGTCGTCAGGACCCGATCCACGTCAGGTGCCTGGACCCGGTCCGAAGCGTCACCGCCCTCGCGGTCTGCGGCGGAGTCGGCGGCTGCCGTCTCCCCGAGATCCCCGGGACTGCCGGGGGCGGCGGGGCGATTGCCGGTGTTGAGGAGGCGGTCGACCACTTCTCGGGCCGCCCGGAAACCACGCTCCTGAATGGCGCCGATCGCCCTGGCGTTGTTGTCCGGATCGAACACCGACGCCCATGGCACGGGAGCGATGCTTCCGTCATTGCCGGGCCTGGAGTCGACCACATTGCCTCCGTTTGACTACGCAACCCATGTCCAGCGGCGTTCTAGCAGTGAAAGGTATGCTAAGTCGAAGTTTGAGGGGAAGCGGGGGCATGCCGAATCTTGAAGCCGCTTTGGTGGTTTACGGGGCGATTGACGAAATTGCGCGCACTTCGACCGATCCCGCGATCCTGAAGCTGATCGAGAAACGTTCTCCAGGCAGTACCCGAATCGCGCAACGTGGCTGGTACACCGAGTACCGCAAGTTGTCCGGGGGAAAGCTGCCCGCGATCACCGTCGAGGGCGTCAATGCCGCGCTGGCAATGTTGACCAACGTCGATGTGGCAACCTCTGCGACTCCCGACGGAACCCGCCTGACCACCTATGACATCGCGCGGCTGGCCAAAGCTGTTGACCTGCTGGCCGAGATCCGCAAGACCGCCGACGCTGCCGAAGCAAAGAATGGAGCGGGCTACCCGCGAATCGCATTGCTCGATTTCGACGACGCCGCGCTGGGCGCCGTGCAGAGACGAATCGGCGCCCTCAACGCCGCCGATTCTTTCAGCAAGTGCACCAGTTACGTTCGCGAAGTCAACGGTGAATACTGCACGGTTCTGTTGACCGAGTCCACCGCGGAGGATATCGGCGTCGATGCTCTGAAGCCGGTCCTCAATCCCGAGAACTGGCCAATGTGTTCGTCGTTCTTCACGGCCATGACCCCGCAGCCGGGGACCGAGCAGACCGAGGGGTGGCTGCCCATCGAGGAAGTGATCGGCACCGGCACCGGTGGCGGCCTCACGCTGCGGACTCCGCTGCGGTTCTGGATGGGTGAGCTTCCTGACGGCCAGGGCATTTTCGTCAACTACGACCTCGACTACGAGCGGTTCGACAGCGCCGACAACAGCCGGCTGGTGGTCGTCGACAACGGCTACGTCGTCGCGACGCCGCTGGACCGGGAGAAACCGAAGCAAGGTGTGCGGCTGCACACCAGCAAGGAACTCGCGATCCGCGGTGTGAGCCCCACCGCGACAGCGAATCTGGCCTGCCGCCTGGGCTGGGGCGACGCCGGCGAAAAGATGTTCTTCGACGTCGCCCGCAACACGTCCTACGTGGCTTCGGGCGGCTTCAAACCGTGGGCGCCGACCGCGGATGGAGCGAACACACCGCCGTTACCCAAGCGTCCTGCCGTCCTCTCGTCTACGTGGCGCTTGCCCCCCGGCAACCGGGCAGAGATCATGCAGACGGTGACCGACGAGGCCAAAGTGCTCCTTAACGGACTCACGACAGCGGTCGGCAAGACCACCGACCGCTGGCGCGACGGGTTGACCCCAGAGGACGTCACCGCCATCGGAACCGAATTGGGACGCGATGTGTCGAGTTCGGTCCAGAAGCTGTTCGCCGTCGCCGTCGACTCGGTGCGGCCGAATCGGGAAGACCAAGACTCATGACCTCCGACGACGCCGGCGCAGCGGGACAACCCAGGGCCGAAGAAGCGGCGAACCGCCTCAGGGACATCGCCAGCGAGACGTTGCAGCAGGCTACCGAGGCGGCGAAAGACGTCTCAGCCAAGGTCGATGCCGGCGGGTTGGGGTTCAGCGACCTGGTCAAGACTGCGGTGCGCCTGGCCGGGATCACCCTGGCCGGTGGGCTCGAACTCGCCGAGTCCGCACTGTCGGACCGGCCCCGCCCGTCTGATATCAACCTCCTCGCCCTCGGCGACAACCTCGCCGCTGTCGGGCAGCGCGCGGTCGCCGGCATGCGCGGGGTCGTCGCCGACAACCGCGCCACACTCGAAGGCAAGCCGCCGGACTTCAAGGAGTGGACGGCAGCGGCGATGAAGCTAACCGACGTCGCTGTCGTGGGTGCCATCGAAGCGGTGGAAACCGCTGTGGCGGGTCCCGCGCCGTACGGCCCTCCCAAATTCGTCTCCGATCCGTTTCGGCTGGAAGGGACCGAAGCCGGAACGCTCTGTGTGGTCGACGGATTCAAGCGGCCCGGCACCACCGAGCCCATACCAGCGGAGCGAATCTCCTTCGCCCCCAAGGCATTGGACGCGCGACAACGCGAGTTTCGCGTCGTGGTCGACGAAGTCAGCTTGCCCAGTGGGATCTACGTCGGCACGGTCGGTCTAGGTAGTAACGACAGTGGCGCCGCCTCCTCGAACGCGACACCGCCGCTGGTCGTCGCGCTACGGCTGTGAGGCGATGTCCGGAAGCGCAACGCCATGAGTGACACCGCAATCCCACCCGACGACGACTCCAGCGAAGAACCCGCAGGAGCACCACAGGCCATCGACCTGCTGCTGGAACGCGCCTTCGAAGCCATCAGCAGGGGCGACCGCGCCGCCGCCAACGACCTCGCCGAACAGGTGCTGGCGCTGGACCAGAGCAACGCCGACGCCGGGGATCTGCTGACCGCTCCGGTCGATCGCGGTGAGATCCGACGCCTGACAATCATGTTCGTCGACCTGGTGGACTCGACAGCACTGTCGACCCAGGTCGAGCCGGAGGTGTACCGCACGGTCGTCGGTCAGTATCGGCGCGACGTCCGCGCGACCGTACAGCGTTACGGCGGTCACCTGGCGTCGACCAAGGGCGACGGGTTGCTCGTATTGTTCGGGCACCCACAGGCGCACGAAGACGACGTGCGGCGCGCGATACAGGCCGGCATGGACATCACGCGCGAAGTCGAAGTGCTCAGCAAGAAGGTCCGCCGCAGCTTCGGGTTCGACATCGCGGTTCGGGTGGGCATCCACCACGGCACCGTCTATCTCGACATCGCCGAAGACGATGTCTACGGACTCGGGGCGAACCTGGCGGCCCGAATGTGCTCATTGGCCGACCCCGGAACTGTTGCCGTCTCGGACGCGGTCGAACGCCTGGTCCACGGCGCATACGACATGCAGGCTCAGCTGCCGATGGAGGTCAAAGGAATCGAGGGCCCGGTCCGCAGTTACCTCATCCTCGCCGAACGCGACGTCGACGAGGTCCGGATGGGCGAACTCGTCGGCCGCGATCGGGAGTCGCAATTCCTGCACGACAGCTGGCAGCGCGCGGTCGCCGGTGAGCTGACGTGCCCCGGGGTGTTGCTGCGCGGAGAGGCCGGGCTGGGCAAGAGCCGGCTGGCGTGGTCGGTGGTCGAGCTTGCCGAACGATCGGGCGCGGTGGTGCTGCCGCTGGCCGGTTCCCCCTTCCACGCCGACGTCGGCCTGCGTCCGGTGCGCCGCCTGCTGGAGCGTCGATGCGGTATCGACCGCACCTCCGATCCGGCCGAGAGCCTGCGACGCCTCGAGCGCGAGGTCACCGTCCGGTTGCCCGGACGCACCGACTTGATCCCGCTGTTGGCACCGGTGCTCGGCATCACCACCGGTTACCAGCCGGCTTCCGCGGAGGGCCTCAAGCTTTTCGCGCAGATCATCGGGGCGATCCACGAGTACCTGATGGCCTGCATCGACCACACCCCCACACTGGTCTTCGCCGACGACATCCACTGGTTCGACGAGGACACCATCGAACTGCTGGAAACGCTGCTGCGCGCCGACACCGGCGGACACACCATGGTTCTGATGACCGGCCGCACCGAGGCGGTCATTCCGCTTCCCGACCAGGTCACGATCCTGGATCTCAAACCCCTGACCGACGACGAAGCCGACCGGCTGATCATGTCGATCCATCCCTCGGCCACAGCCGAGGAACGCCACGCGGTGCGGCGCCGCAGCGATGGTGTGCCGTTGTTCATCGAGGAGATAGCCACCAAGGTCAAGGAACTGCCGACCGACGAGGCGCGGTCGCCCGGCGTACCGGACACGCTCTACGAGGCCCTGTTCGCCCGACTGCGGTCCAGTCCTGCCACGGTACGTGTCGCCGAGGCGGCCGCGCTGGCGGGTAGCCGCTTCGACCGCGCTCTGCTACATGCCGTTGTCGATCTCGATGCCGACGAAATCGACAGTGCGATAGCCCAATTGATCTCCGGCAGGGTGTTACGCACCCTCGACAACGACAGTTGGAGTTTTCGGCACGAACTGCTGCGGGAAGTCGCCGCCGAACTCTCACCGCCGACGGTCCGGCGGGCACTGCACGGGCGCTTCGCCGACGCACTGGTGTCCTCGGCGACCGACCGCAACCCCGACTGGCCGCTGCTCGCCCGGCACTACGCCAACGCCGAACGGTTCGCGGAGGCCGCCTCTGCGTACGCCGGCGCCGCCACCAACGCCCGCCAGCGCGGCGCGCTCATCGAATCGCGCACCTACCTCACGCACGCCATCGCACAGGTCGAGGACGCATCGCCCGGACGCGACCGCGACAAACAAGAGACCATGCTGCGCCTCGCCCGCGGACAACTCGCTTATGCGGCCGAAGGCGCCTCAAGTGTCAACGCGGCCAACGACTATGAGCGTTGCCTGCAACTCAGTGGCGCCGATGTCCACGGCGACGAACTGTTCGCGACGCTCACCGCAATGTACGGCTATTACGCCATGCGGGCCGATTTCGCGCGGGTGGAGACGGTGCTGCAGTCGATCCGGCTGAACATGACCGGCCGTGACTGGTTCAAACCGTTCAACGACGCCGGTTTCGGGATGCTGGCGTGGTACCGGGGACAATTCGGGGCAGCCGCCGAACGTCTGGAAGATGCCGCGGACGCCGTCACCGACGAGGGCGTGGCGGCCTTCGAGCGCTTGTGGTTCATGCCCAATGAGGGCAAGGCGTCGATCTACACCCACGTGGCGCTGGCCCGTTACACGCGAGGCGATCTCGCGGGCGCCGAAGCCGAACTTGCGCGCACCGCGCAGCGCTGTGCCGACCTCGCGTTCCCGCAGGGGCCGTTCAGCCTGGCGTACGCGCTGCAACTCGAAGTCCTGATCCGTATCGATGCCGGCGAACTCGCCCGGGCCGCCGAAGCGGCCGACCAGATCGTGGCGATCGGCGAGCAGCATGGCTTCGACTCGTGGACGCTGGCCGGAGCCGCCCAGCGCGGATTCGTCACCGCGATAAGCGATCTCGCCAACCCCGATCCCGAGGCACTCGGACAACACATTGCGGTGCTGCAGGGTACCGTCGACCTCTGGCGGGCCCTCGGTGTCATCTGCCTGCTGCCGTCCTACGAGGCGATGATCGCCCGCCTGCACATCGGCGCGGGTGAGTTGATGGCGGCCCGGGAGCGGATCGACGCCGCGCTTCAACTGGCCCACGACACCGGTATGCACTACCACGACGCCGAGTTGCTGCGACTCCGGGCGCAGACCCATGACGACCCCGAACTGCGGCACGCCAACCTGCTCGAAGCACTGGCACTGGCCCGCGAGCAGCGGGGTTTGATCTACGAACTACGCTGTGCCATAGATGATTTCATTCTCATCGGCGAACAGTCGCGGCCCGCGCTGATCGCCGCGGTCGCCAAGTTCCCCGTCGAAAGCAGCTGGCCGGACCTGACGCGCGCGCACGCGCTGCTGCAGTGACACGAAATCGCCGGAAAGTCGCCATCGTCGGCGGCGGCATGGCCGGACTGTCGACCGCGTGGCGGCTCAGCGAGCCGGGCTGGCAGGACAGGTTCGAATCCATCACGATCTACCAGCGGGGCTGGCGGCTGGGCGGCAAGGGCGCATCGAGCCGCGGCGTGCACGGCCGTATCGAGGAACACGGACTGCACATCTGGCTCGGATCCTACGAGAACGCATTCGCCCTGTTGCGCGAGTGCTACCACGAATTAGACCGTGCTACAACGGATCCCGGGGCACCGATTCGGGACTGGCGTCAAGCGATGATCCCCGCCGACGACCTCGGCCTGGCTGACCAGTTCGGCAGCGACTGGCTGACCTGGCTGGGCACCTTCGCACGCAACGATTCACTGCCCGGGGACCCCGGCGGCACCGGGCGCGAGATGACGGTCGTCGGATTCGCCCAGCGTGCACTGCAACTCGTGCTGGACTTCCTCGACTCGATCAACGATCCCCCGGCGCTGGCGTTGTCCGCCGGACCCGATATCCCCGCTCCCGGCCGGTCGGCGCAGGCGGCGACGCTGCAGCGCACCATCGTGGCGGCGATGCTGGCGTTGACGTCACCGGATACGGCGCGCCGCAGCGGTGACGAACTGCTTCGCGATGGGCTCGACGCGATCCGCGCCCAATTGGACGACGAGCACCGGCCCGATCACCGGCGCGCGTGGCTGCTCGTCTCGATGGTCACCGCCGTCGTCCGCGGCATCGTCGCCGACAACCTGGTCACCGATCCGCGCGGTTTCCACGCCATCGACGACGAGGACTTCGGGCAGTGGATTCTGCGCCACGGCGCCCACGCCGACGTGCTCGACTATCCCCTCATCAGGGGTGTCTACGACCTGGTGTTCGGTTATGAGGATGCCGATCCCGCGCGTCCGGCGGTGGCCGCGGGATTGATGATCTTCCTCATCGGCCTGGTGCTCTTCGAATACAAGGGTGCAATCTTCTGGAAGATGACGGCCGGGATGGGTGACGTCATCATCGCCCCGATCTATCAGGTGCTGCGACGGCGCGGGGTGCGGTTCGAGTTCTTCCACCGTCTCGACGCCCTGCACCTCGATCCCGAGCGCCGCACCGTGGACGCAATGACCATGGCCCGTCAGATCCCGCTGGCCGCCGATGTCGCCGAGTACGACCCCCTGGTGCGCGTGCGCGGGTTACCCGTGTTCCCGGACGCTCCGCGCACCGACCAGGTGGCCGGACCGGAACCCGCCGATGGCTGGCACGCCCTGGAGACGTATTTCGCTACGCCTGAAGACGCAGCGACCAGGGTGTTGCGCAGCGGCGAGGATTTCGACGTCGTCGTGCTGGCGGTGTCGCTGGGCATGGTCGACGTGGTCGCGCGCGAACTGCTGGAGGACAGCCCGGGCTGGCGCGAGATGTGCGCCTCGGTGCGCACCGTGGCGACCCAGGCGTTCCAGCTCTGGCTGCGGCCCCGGGAAGAAGCGCTGGGCTGGAGCCGGCCGGGCGTGACGGTCAGCGCCTACACCCGGCCGTTCGAGACCTGGGCGTCGATGCCACAGACGCTGTGGGCCGAGGACTGGCCGCAACACGACGCACCCGCGACGGTGGCGTACTTCTGCGGCAGCCTCGACGCCCCGTGGCCGATCGAGGCGCAGCACCCCGGCGCCGACTACCTCGCCCACCACCGCGGCAAGGTCGTCGACGCGGCCGTGGCCCACATCGAGGACAACCTGGGCCTGTTCTTCCCAAAGGCGTTCACCGACAAGGGTTTCGACTGGCGTCTGCTCGCCGGAACCCAAGATCAGACCGGAGCCGCCGCGTTGTGCACCCAATACGTGAGTGTCAACGTCGACCCGTCGGATCGCTATGTGCAATCGGTACCCGGCTCGGACCGCTACCGGCTGCGCCCCGACGAAAGCGGCTACGACAATCTCGTCCTGGCCGGTGACTGGACCGACAGCGGGATGAACGCAGGATGCATCGAGGCGGCGGTGATGTCCGGTTTGGAGGCCGCCAACGCGGTGCTGGGGCGCGGGAGGTTCCACCGGATCCGCGGCTACTGGCTGCCCTGATGGTCTTTGGCGCGCCGCTCCCGGTAGGCCGCCACGTGCTGGCGGTTCGCGCAGTTGCCGGTGTCGCAGAAAATCCGGGACCGGTTACGTGACAGATCTACGAGCACCGCATCACAGTCCGGGGCGGCGCACACCTTGAGCCGGCGCAACTCACCGGCGCGGATCAGGTCGGCCAGCGCCATCGCCATCTCGGCTCCCATCCGCTGTGCCAGCGGATCGCGATCGGATGCCAGGTGCAGATGCCATTCGGGCATCTCCGGGTGCCGCGTCAGCCACGGCGATGCCTGGGTGTCCGACAACAACGCGTTGACCCGTGCGACGGTGTGCTCCTCGTCGTCGGCAACACCCCAGATCCTGCCCAACCGGTCACGCAGCCCGTGCACGTCGACGAGCTCGGCGTCGTCTCGGTCGCGCCGGCCCGTCCAGCCGGACGCGGTGAGGAACTCGTCGAGGGCGGTCTGGTCACCCAGTTGTTCACCGTCCACGCGGTTGCTGTTGACCAGCACACAGGCATCACGCAGTGTGATTTCGGTGTCATGACTGAATATCATTTGACTCCTGACACGCCCTTCCTCTAACGTCACGAGTAAAGCTGATTTTACTCATTACATGCACCGGGGAGGTGTGGGCTGTGCTGATGGCGGCGCCGGCGACGCAATTCCGGCTGGGACTGGCGTTCGCCGTAGCCTCGGCCATCACCTTCGGGCTATCCGGCCCCTTTGCGAAATCGCTCATGGAAGCGGGCTGGTCTCCGACCGCAGCGGTCACGGCCCGAATGGGTGTCGCCGCCGTCGTGATGGCGGTCTTTGCCTCCGTCGTGCGCCCCGGATGGATCGGTGAGGCCCGCCGCCACTTCGGCGTGGTGCTGACCTATGGCGCCGTTCCAATCGCCGGCGCACAACTGTGCTACTACAACGCCATCTCCCACCTATCGGTGGGCGTCGCACTGCTGCTCGAGTACACCGCACCGATCCTGGTGGCGGCGTGGATCTGGGCCACCACCAGACGCCGGCCCGATTATCGGACAATGGCCGGGATCGCCCTTGCAGTGGTTGGAATCACGCTGGTGCTCAACATCTTTGGCGACTCCGCGATGCGTATCTCTGGTATCGGCGTGTTGTGGGGCGCCGGTGCGGCAGTGTGCGCGGCCTGCTATTTCCTGATGGGAGCCCGCGCCAGCAGTAACAGCACCGACGGCAGCGGCCCGCATGTGGTCACCCTCGCCGCGGGCGGATTGGTGGTGGGCAGCCTCACCGTCGCCGCGCTCGGCGTGTCCGGGCTGATGCCACTGACATTCACCGCCAACAACGCGGTACTGGCCGGGCACTCGCTGCCGTGGCTGATTCCGGTGCTGGCACTCGGTGTGGTCAGCACCGCCGTCGCCTACACCCTGGGCATCTACGGGGTCGCCTGGCTGCGGGCCGGTTTCGCATCGCTGGTCGGCCTCGCCGAAGTGTTGTTCGCTGTCGCGTGGGCCTGGCTGCTCGTCGGCGAGGCACTGAGTCCTACCCAGGCCATCGGCGGTGCCGTGGTGCTCGTCGGTCTCGCGCTCGCCCGCGGTGGCGCGACCCCGGTCGAAGCAGTGGAATTGGCCGAAACCTCGGCCGCTGCCGAACATTCCGCGGCCTGACAACCGGTCACCCATCGGTCACCGACGGCGGCGGGGCCGGGCGACGTGATGTCGGCCGATAAGTTTGGCCGGTTAGCATGCTCGGTGTGACCTCCCCCTCGAGCAGGCCGTTGTCCACCAGCTTGACCAGGTTCGCGCGGTTGTGGGTGCACCGGTCGATATGCGCCGTTGCCGCCGCGTTGATCGCAGCCACCGCATTGATCACCGGGCCCGGGGGCGCACCCGCCCACGCCGACGGCTGCCCCGACATTGAAGTCGTCTTCGCGCGCGGCACCACCGAACCCGCGGGTATCGGCCGAGTCGGCCAAGCCTTCGTCGACTCGCTGCGCCGGCAGGTCGGCGGTCGCTCAGTCGGTGTCTACGGCGTGAACTATCCCGCCAGCTGGGACTTCCTGGCAGCCGCCGACGGCGCGAACGACGCCAGTGGACACATCCAGTGGATGATGGACAACTGCCCGAACACCCGCCTCGTGCTGGGCGGTTACTCCCAGGGCGCCGCCGTCATCGACGTCATTGCCGCGATTCCCTTCCCTGCGGTCGGCTTCAACGCTCCGCTGCCGCCCAACACCCCCGACCACGTCGCGGCCATCGCGGTGTTCGGCAACCCGACTGCCAAGGCCGGGCTACCCCTGACCACCAGTCCGGTATGGGGTTCACGGGCCATCGACCTGTGCACTGCCGGCGACCCGATCTGCTCGTCGGGCGAGAGCTTCGCCGCGCACAGCTCCTATCCGGAGTCGGGCCTGACCGCCCAGGCAGCGGGCTTCGTCGCGGGTCTGCTGTAGTCGCGGAACTACACCGCTCACCGAACCCGGCGGTTCCGTCATCGCCGGGCCTCGTGCTCGCGGAACTACACCGCTCACCGAACCCGGCGATTCGGAAGATCAGCTAACGATGTGTGACCATTAGCGCTATGTTCGACGCCCTGGTAAAGCTGTTGCGCCCCGCCGCCACTTCGCTCACGTTGGCCGCCGCCGCGATCGCCGCGGTGGCACCAATCGGCCCCGCCGCCGTCGCCTCGGCAGCACCGTGCCCCGACGTCGAGGTGGTCTTCGCGCGCGGGACGCACGAGGATCCGGGCATCGGCCGGGTGGGCCAGGCGCTGGTCGACAACCTGCAGGGCACCCTCGGCGGTCGCACCATCGGCGTGTACGCGGTCGCCTATCCGGCGTCCTACGACTTCCTCACCACGGCCGACGGCGCCGACGACGCCACCAATCACATCTCGGCGATGGCCCAGCAGTGCCCGAACACCCGCATCGTGCTCGGCGGCTACTCGCAGGGCGCCGCGGTTGTCGACATGCTGGTGGGAGTTCCCCCCCTGGGCAATCGCATCGGTGAGATCGGCTCGGCCCCGCCGCTGCCGGCCAACCTGGTGCGCAACGTCTCCGCGGTCGCGGTGTTCGGAAACCCCGCCACCAAGTTCGGCAACCCGGTGACCGCAAGCAGTGTCGGCGGCCGGTCCATCGACCTGTGCAGCGACGGTGATCCGATCTGCTCGCGCGGTCGCAACCCGTTCGCGCACACCAGCTACGAAGCCGGCCCCATGCCGGGTGAAGCCGCCGGATTCATCGCGAACCTGGTCTAGCAAACTCGCAATCGCGCGGGCCCGAAGACTACCGCGGCCCGGCGGTACCATGAACGTCATGCGTGTGCCCACCGTTTTGACCCTCGCAGGTGCCTACTCCGCAACATTGTTGGCTGCTGTGGCAATTCTGCTCCTCGCGCCGGGCGCGCTTCCCACCGCGGGCGCCGACTGCCCGGATGCCGAGCTCGTCTTCGCCCGGGGCCGTCACGAACCGTTCGGCGCCGGGCGTATCGGCGACGCGCTCTACAGCGCCCTGCGGGCACGCACCGACAAGAACGTCACGCTCTACGGCGTCAACTACCCGGCGGACACCCAGATCGACATCGGCGCCAATGACATGAGCCAGCACGTGCAGAACATGGCCGCCGGCTGCCCGAACACCAAGATCGTGCTCGGTGGCTACTCGCTGGGGGCCGCTTCCACCGACATGGTGCTGGCCATGCCGAACCCGGTGATGGGCTTCAAGAAGCCGTTACCACCGAGCGCTGCCCCGCACGTCGCCGCAGTCGCCCTGTTCGGTAACGGCACTCAGTGGGTGGGCTCCATCGGCGGGGCCAGCCCGGCCTTCGCCGGCAAGATCGTCGAGATGTGCCACACCGACGACCCGATCTGCAACGTCACGCCCAACGTCAACACATTCGTGTCGAACTGGTCGGATCACCTGCAGCCCGCCTACATCGACTCGGGGATGGTCAATCAGGCCGCCGACTTCGTCGCCGCCCGCATCAACGGCTGAGCACCGCTGCGGCAATCCAGACGGTTGGCCGTGTACCTGTTGGCAACCTGGGATCTCATCGGGTCCGGCCGCGGCTTCGCCGTTAACATGACAGCCATGCTCACCCGTCGCATGCTGGCCCCGGTATCGGCAGTAATCGCAGCGGTCGCAACGGTATTGGCTGCACCCGCCCCACCGGTGCAGGCCGCACCCTGCCCAGCCGCCGAACTGGTCTTCGCCCGCGGTCGCCTGGAAGCGCCCGGCGCCGGGCAGATCGGCTACGCGCTCGCTGACGCCCTGCGTAAGAAGACCGGCAAGAACACCTCGTTGTACGCCGTGAACTATCCGGCCAACACCGAGGTGGACATCGGCGCCAACGACATGAGCCAGCACATCCAACGCACCATTGCGAGCTGCCCGGACACCAAGATCGTGGTCGGCGGCTATTCGCTGGGCGCCGCGGTGGCCGACGTGGTGCTGGCAGTACCGATGATGGCGTTCACCTTCCGCAACCCGCTACCGGCGGGCTCCGAAGACCACATCGCCGCGGTCACCCTGTTCGGCAACGGCATCCAGTGGGTCGGTCCGATCGGGGCGTTCAGCCCGGTGTACCGCGACCGGACCATCGAGCTGTGCCACGGCGACGACCCGATCTGCAACCCGACCGACCCGAACAACTGGCAGACGTATTGGCCCGATCACCTTGCGCCGGCCTACATCAAGGCCGGCATGGTCAACCAGGCGGCCGATTTCGCCGCCGGCCGACTCTGAACAAACATTCGCCGAGGGGCCGTGTCTGTACGACGACACGCCGAAAAATGTGTACAAATGCGGACGTTCGCCGAATAACGACCGGGTCAGGGACGGGTACGTAGATCCCGCGTCACCAGGATGCGGTCGGCCAGCTGATCGTCAGGCGGATAGTCCACGCCGATCAGCGTCAACCCGCGCGCCGGCGCCGCGGCGAAGGCACTCGAGCGGCGGGTTTGATCAAGCAGGCCGATGATCCAGTCCGGCTCGCGGCGACCCTCTCCCACCGCCAGCAACGCACCCGCCAGCGAACGCACCATGTTCCAGCAGAACGCATCCGCGGTGACCAATGCGGTGACCGCGTGGCCGTCGCGTGACCACTCCAGACGCTGCAGATCCCGGATGGTGGTGGCACCGTCGCGATGCCGACAGAACGCCGCGAAATCGTTGAGCCCCAACAAGATCTGCGAGGCTTCCGCCATCGCGTCGACGTCAAGCGGTCGCGGCCAGGCGGTGACGAAACGCGCCTCCTGCGGGTCCACCCCGTAGGGCGCCGTCGAGAGCCGGTACCGGTAGTGGCGGCGCAACGCGGAGAAGCGTGCATCGAAACCAGCGGGGGCACGGCCGATTTCGCGCACCCGCACATCGGGAGGCAGGAACCGCGCCAGCCGCCGCACCAGCGGCAGGAATTCGGGCGCCCCGTCGCGCCGCGACCGGGGATAGGCATGAGACAGTGCGTCTGCGGGGACGTCGACGTGCGCCACCTGACCGGTGGCGTGCACCCCGGTGTCGGTGCGTCCAGCGGCACGCAGGACCACCGGAAGCCGGAACACCGTCGACAGCGCCGCGTCGAGCACACCGGCAACCGTGCGCTGCCCGTCTTGCGTTGCCCAGCCCGCGAATTCGGTTCCGTCGTAGGCGATGTCGAGCCGAAGACGAACATGCCCGCCACCGGAGTCGATGGCGGGCATGTCCTGTACGTCTTGCTTACTCGGCAGCGTCGGCCTCGGCCTCAGCGGTCTCAGCGTCGGCGATCGCGGTGTCCTCGGCCTCAACCTCGGCGACCGGGGTCTCCTCGGCCTCAACCTCGGCAGCCGGGGCCTCTTCGACCGGGGCGGGTTCGGCGGCCTTGGCCTGAGCCGCAGCGGCCCGACGAGCGCGGTCGGCCTCAGAGGTCACGGTCTTCTCCCGCACCAGTTCGATGACCGCCATGGGAGCGTTGTCGCCCTTGCGGTTCTCGACCTTGATGATGCGGGTGTAGCCGCCATTGCGGTCCGCGAAGAAGGGACCGATCTCGGCGAACAGGGTGTGGACCACATCCTTGTCGCGGATCTTCTTGAGCACCTCACGCCGGTTGTGCAGCGTGCCCTTCTTGGCGTGGGTGATCAGCTTCTCGGCGTACGGACGCAACGCCCGGGCCTTGGCATCGGTCGTCTTGATGCGGCCGTGCTCGAAGAGCGAGGTGGCCAGGTTGGCCAGGATCGCCTTCTGGTGCGAGGACGACCCGCCGAGGCGAGCACCCTTGGTGGGCTTGGGCATTGCGACTATCTCCTAAATGGGGCCGGCCCCCGTATCAGGTAGGACCGGGACGGATTTTTTAGAGCTGTTCGGTTTCGGCGTAGTCCTGGTTGTCGTCCAGGTCGTAGCCGGCGTCACTGTTCCAGGTGCCGGTGGCGACGTCGTAGCCGGCAACCTCGGACGGATCGAAGGTGGCCGGGCTGTCCTTGAGCGAGAGACCCAGCTGATGCAGCTTGATCTTGACCTCGTCGATGGACTTCTGGCCGAAGTTGCGGATGTCCAGCAGGTCGGACTCCGTGCGGGCAACGAGCTCGCCCACCGTGTGCACACCCTCACGCTTGAGGCAGTTGTACGAGCGGACGGTCAGGTCCAGGTCGTCGATCGGCAGCGCGAAGCTGGCGATGTGATCGGCCTCGGCCGGCGACGGGCCGATCTCGATGCCCTCGGCCTCGACGTTGAGTTCCCGTGCCAGACCGAACAGTTCGACCAGCGTCTTGCCGGCCGAAGCCAGCGCGTCACGCGGGCTGATCGAGTTCTTGGTCTCGACATCGAGGATCAGCTTGTCGAAGTCGGTGCGCTGCTCGACACGGGTGGCCTCCACCTTGTAGGTGACCTTGAGGACCGGCGAGTAGATCGAGTCGACCGGGATGCGGCCGATCTCGGCGCCCGACGCCTTGTTCTGCACGGCCGGGACGTAGCCGCGACCGCGCTCGACGACGAGCTCGACCTCCAGCTTGCCCTTGTCGTTCAGCGTTGCGATGTGCATGTCGGTGTTGTGCACGGTGACACCGGCCGGCGGGACAATGTCCCCCGCGGTGACCTCACCGGGTCCCTGCTTGCGCAGGTACATGGTGACCGGCTCGTCTTCCTCCGATGACACGACCAGGCCCTTGAGGTTCAGGATCATGTCGGTGACGTCTTCCTTGACGCCCGGCACGGTCGTGAACTCGTGCAGCACACCGTCGATACGGATGCTGGTGACCGCCGCGCCCGGGATGGACGACAGCAGCGTGCGACGCAGCGAGTTGCCAAGGGTGTAACCGAATCCCGGCTCCAGCGGCTCGATGACGAACTGGGACCGGTTCTCGGCGATGACTTCTTCGCTGAGGGTGGGGCGCTGAGAGATCAGCATGGTGTTTCTCCTTCTCGGCAACCGCTATTTGATGCCGTTAGGTGGCCTGATGCCGCATGCGCGGCGTCAGGATTACTTCGAGTAGAGCTCGACGATCAGCTGTTCGGACAGCGGGACATCGATCTGCGCGCGCTCGGGCAACTGGTGCACGAGGATGCGCTGACGCTCGCCGACAACCTGCAGCCAACCCGGGATCGGACGATCACCGGCGGTCTCCCGCGAGATGATGAACGGGTCGGTGTTGAGCGACTTGTTCTTGATGTCGACGATGTCGTACTGCGACACCCGGTAGCTCGGGACGTTGACCTTCACGCCGTTGACGGTGAAGTGCCCGTGGCTGACCAGCTGGCGGGCCATCCGGCGGGTGCGCGCCAGACCGGCGCGGTAGACCACGTTGTCCAGACGGCTCTCGAGGATCTGCAGCAGGTTCTCACCCGTCTTGCCCGGCTTGCGCACGGCCTCTTCGTAGTAGCGACGGAACTGCTTCTCCAGCACGCCGTAGGTGAAGCGGGCCTTCTGCTTCTCGTGCAGCTGCTGGCGGTATTCGCTCTCCTTGATCCGCGCGCGGCCGTGCTGGCCGGGCGGGTAGGGGCGCTTCTCGAAGGACTGATCGCCGCCGACAAGGTCGACGCCGAGACGACGCGACTTGCGCGTCATGGGTCCGGTATAACGAGCCATTTCTAGTTCCTACCTCTTCCTACTGGCCCTAGACCCGGCGCCGCTTGGGCGGACGGCAGCCGTTGTGCGGCTGCGGGGTGACATCGGAAATCGCGCCCACCTCGAGGCCGGCGGCCTGCAATGAACGGATGGCGGTCTCACGGCCCGAACCCGGGCCCTTGACGAACACGTCGACCTTCTTCACGCCGTGCTCCTGCGCCTTGCGGGCGGCGTTCTCGGCGGCCAACTGCGCGGCGAACGGGGTCGACTTACGCGAACCCTTGAAGCCGACATGTCCCGACGATGCCCAGGCGATGACGTTGCCCTGCGGATCGGTGATCGAAACGATGGTGTTGTTGAACGTGCTCTTGATGTGCGCGGCGCCGTGCGGGACGTTCTTCTTTTCCCGGCGGCGGGTCTTCGCGGCGCCCTTCTTGGCGGCGCCCGCAGCACCCTTCTTTGCTGGTGGCATGTCGGATTACCTGGCCTTCTTCTTGCCGGCGATGGTGCGCTTCGGCCCCTTGCGGGTACGCGCGTTGGTCTTGGTCCGCTGGCCGCGCACCGGCAGGCCACGGCGGTGCCGCAGGCCCTGGTAGCAGCCGATCTCGATCGTGCGGCGGATGTCCGCCTGCACCTCGCGGCGCAGATCGCCCTCCACCTTGAGGTTGCCCTCGATGTAGTCGCGCAGCTGGGTCACCTGATCGTCGGTCAGGTCCTTCGAACGCTGGTCCCGGTCGATGCCGGTGGCTGCCAGGATTTCCTGGGAGCGGGTACGGCCGATGCCGTAGATGTAGGTCAGCGCGATCTCCATGCGCTTGTCGCGCGGGAGGTCGACGCCCATTAGACGTGCCATCAGGCAGTGCTCTTTCTTCTCTGCGGAGGTTTCGTTCCCAGTCCGTTCCCCTCACGGGGTCCGGCCTCCGTGCCGGACGTGCGAGTGCTTGTCGTACTTCGGGCAAGCGCTCATCAAGCGGCGAATCCACTTGTTGGAACTGGGAGGTCTGCATTTAGTTGTGGGTACTGCGGGGCTTGACCCGGAGGTCAGCCCTGCCGCTGCTTGTGGCGGGGATCAGAGCAGATCACCATGACCCGGCCATGCCGGCGGATCACCCTGCACTTGTCGCAGATCGGCTTGACGCTCGGGTTCACCTTCACGGCTGTCGTCGATCCTTCTTGGTCTGTCGGTGACGCGCGCGGACGCTCGTCACCGTCGATTTACTGGTTCGGGCTTCGTTTACTTGTAGCGGTACACGATGCGGCCCCGGGACAGGTCGTATGGAGAGAGCTCCACCACGACGCGGTCCTCGGGCAGGATGCGGATGTAGTGCTGCCGCATCTTGCCGCTGATGTGCGCGAGCACCTTGTGACCGTTCTCCAGCTCAATGCGGAACATCGCATTGGGCAGGGGCTCGACCACGCGGCCCTCGACCTCTATGGCACCGTCTTTCTTGGCCATAACTTCCTGGCGATCCTGTCGTTTGGTTTCGTTTCTTGTTCGCCCGTGCTGTGCGCACGCTCGCTCCGACTACTAACGTGGACCGAGCCAAGAAATTCCAGAACAGGGCACGCGAAGAAGCCGGCGCGAGGACCGCACCGTTGGTCCACGATACCCGCTCGGTGGCCAACCTCCAAAACGCCTGACCTGCGAGGGCCCGTCCCGCTGGGCGCATACTTACCAGTGATGACCACACCGGATCACCAGACCCGTAAACCCATCCTGCTGACAGTCGATGATGACCCGGCTGTCTCGCGCGCGGTGGCGCGCGACCTGCGCCGTCATTACGGCGAGGACTTCCGCATCGTGCGGGCCGAATCCGGCCTGGACGCCCTGCAGACCCTCAACGAACTGAAACTGCGCGGCGAAACGGTCGCGGTATTCGTCGCCGACTACCGGATGCCCGGCATGAGCGGCATCGAGTTCCTCGAAGAGGCGATGGACATCTACCCGATGGCCCGCCGGGTGCTGCTGACGGCCTACGCCGACACCCACGCTGCCATCGACGCCATCAACGTCGTGGACCTGGATCACTATCTGCTCAAGCCGTGGGATCCGCCGGAGGAGAAGCTCTACCCCGTGCTCGACGGGCTGATCGACGCGTGGCGCGCCACCGGGGACCGGGCCATCCCGCACACCAAGATCATCGGCCACCCGTGGAACGCGCGGTCCTCGGAAGTACGCGAATTCCTCGTCCGAAATCGGTTGCACTACACGTGGCTGCGCGCCGACGAGCCCAAGGGTGCCCAACTGCTGGAAGCGGCGGGCCTGGACGCACAGACGCTGCCGGTGGTCATCACCGAACAGGGTGAGACGCTGGTCGCCCCGACCGACGCCGAACTGGCGGCGACGCTGGGCTTGACCACCACGCCCGCCGAGGATTTCTACGACCTGGTGGTCATCGGTGGCGGCCCGGCCGGGCTGGCCGCCGCGGTGTACGGCGCCTCCGAGGGCCTCAAGACGGTGCTCATCGAGCGCACGGCGACCGGCGGGCAGGCCGGCCAGAGCTCGCGGATCGAGAATTACCTCGGCTTTCCCGACGGATTGTCGGGAGCCCAGTTGGCCGAACGGGCCCGTCGGCAGGCCGAGAAATTCGCAGCCGAGCTGATCACCGCCGCCGAGGTGGTGGGCCTCGAAGTGAACGGCAACACCCGCACGCTGCAGCTGTCGGACGGCCGCTCGATCGGAACCCGGGCGGTGATCCTCGCGATGGGGGTGGAGTACCGGCAACTCGCCGCCGACGGCTGCTCGGATCTGACCGGCGCCGGCGTCTACTACGGCGCCAATGCGTCGGTCGCGCTCGACTGCGACGACGACGAGGTCTACGTGATCGGCGGTGCCAATTCGGCCGGGCAGGCCGCGATGAACCTGTCCCGCTACGCCCGGACGGTGACCATCGTCAGCCGGCGCACCCTCGAGGACTCGATGTCGCACTATCTGATCCAGCAGATCAGGGCCACCGACAACATCAAGGAGATGCCCTACACCGTCGTACATGCGGCCAAGGGCGACGGTCATCTGCAGCACATCTGCCTGGAGCACACCGAGACCGGCGCCCGGGAACAGTTCGACTGCGGCCGGATGTTCATCTTCATCGGCGCCGAACCGCGCACCGATTGGCTCGACGGCGTCGTGGCGCGTGATGACCACGGTTTCATCCTGGCCGGTCCGGATCTGCGCGAGGTCGTCGGCTGGCTGCCCGACCGGCCACCGCACCACCTGGAAACAAGTGTGCTGGGTGTGTTTGTTGCAGGCGATGTGCGCGCGGAATCGGCCAAGCGAGTGGCGGCGGCGGTCGGCGAAGGGTCGATGGCCGTGATGCTGGTGCACCGGTACCTGGCCGAAACCTGATCGCGGCCCGACCGTAGAGGAGGATCCATGGGCGAGACCTGCCTGCCGACTGAGCTCCGGACGCTTTTCCTGTTCGAGGCGTTGTCCGACGAACAGCTGGAAAAGCTGTGCCAGAACGGGCACATCGCGCATTACGAACCGGGCCCGATCTGCGTCGAGGGCGAACCTGCCACCTGTTTCTACGTCCTGATCGACGGTGAATTGGTGATGTCGAAGCGCTCGAGCGGCGAGGACATCGTCACCGGCCGAACCTCGCAACGCGGGGTGTACTGCGGCGCCTGGAGCGCGTACGTGGACGGCGTGCAGCACGTTTACGAGTCGTCGGTCCGGGTCACCGTGCCGTCGCGGTTCTTCGTGCTGGACGCCGCGGCCTTCGGGAACTTCGTCAAAGACGAGTTCCCGATGGCGGTACATCTGTTGGAAGGGCTGAAGGTCGGTGGCCTGCGTCAGCGCAAGATCATCGACCAGCACGAGAAGCTGGTGGCGCTGGGCACCATCACCGCGGGCCTGACGCATCAACTCAACAACCCCGCTGCGGCCAATGCCCGCGCCGTCGCAGACCTGCGCGAAGTGGTCGGCAAGATGCGCCACAAACTGGGGATGCTGGCTGACGGCAAGTTCACCCCGGAGGCGCTGCGTGTGCTGGTCGCCATGCAGGAGGAAGTTGCCGAGCAGGTGGCCAAGGCCCAGAAAGTCGAACTGACCGCGCTCGAGAGCTCCGACCGCGAGGAGCAGATCGGCGAATGGCTCGAAGATCGCGGCATCGTCGGCGCCTGGGATTACGCGCCGAGCTTCGTCGAGGCCGGCCTGGACATCGACTGGCTCGAACGCGTAGATGCCTCCGTCGACGCCGTGGACTGCTCGGCGTCCCTGCAGGGCGCGGTGGGCTGGCTGAAGTACACCATCGACACCGAGCTGATGATGAACCAGATCGCCGAAGCCAGCCAGCGCATCTCAGCGTTGCTGGCCGGCGCGAAGCAGTACTCGCAGATGGACCGCGCGGCCTATCAGAGCGCCAACCTGCGCGACCTGCTGAAGAGCACACTGATGATGTTCGGCGACAAGGTCGGACCGGAGAAGCCGATCAAGAAGGTCTGGGAATACGACGCCTCGATCCCGGAAATCCTTTGCTACCCAGGCGATCTCAACCAGGTATGGACGAACATCATCGACAACGCCATCCAGGCGATACAGGCCGGTGGCGGGACGGGGACGTTGACCATCCGTGCCATGCGCGAAGGCGACGACATGGTTCGCGTCGAGATCAGCGATGACGGCCCCGGCATCCCGCAGGACATCGTGGACCGGATCTTCACCCCGTTCTTCACCACCAAGCCGTTCGGCGAGGGCACCGGCCTGGGCCTTGATCTGGCATGGCGCATCGTCGCCGAGAAGCACCACGGGAATCTGCGCGTGGAGTCCAAGCCGGGCGACACCCGGTTCATCATTCTGTTGCCGATCGAAGCTCCCGCGCCCGGATCGGAATAGCGGGCGTCCAGGTGTGGGTTACAGCACAAATGACCCAGCCTGACGAGAAACCCGACCTCGGCCGCTTCGGTTCCTTCGGACGCGGCGTCACCCCGCAGCAGGCCCGCGACATCGAAGCGCTGGGCTACGGCGCGGTCTGGGTGGGTGGATCACCGCCCGCCGAACTCGCCTGGGTGGAACCGCTGCTGGAGGCGACCAGCACGCTTGCGGTCGCGACAGGAATCGTCAACATCTGGACCGCGGCGCCAGGTCCGGTCGCAGAATCCTTTCACCGCATCGACGCCGCCTACCCGGGCAGGTTTCTGCTGGGCATCGGAGTCGGACACCCCGAAGCACACGCCACCTACCGCACGCCACTGGCGGCACTACGCGAGTACCTGGACCGGCTCGACGAACACGGCGTGCCCCGCAACCGCCGGGTGGTTGCCGCACTGGGCCCGCGGGTACTCGAACTCTCGGCGCAACGCAGCGCCGGCGCACACCCCTATCTGACGACCCCGGAGCACACCGCGATGGCGCGCACGATCATCGGGCCGGAGGCCTTCCTGGCACCCGAACACAAGGTCGTCATGACCACCGACGCCGACCACGCCCGCGCGGTGGGACGCAAAGCCCTCGACATCTATCTGAACCTGCAGAACTACCTGAGCAACTGGAAACGTCTGGGATTCACCGACGAAGACCTGGCCCGGCCGGGCAGCGACGCCCTGGTGGACGCCGTGGTCGCCTACGGCACGCCGGAACAGATCGCGGCACGCCTGCGTCAACACCTCGACGCCGGCGCCGACCATGTGCCGGTCCAGGTGCTCACCTCCCCCGAGAAACTGGTCGACGCCCTGGCCGAACTCGCTGGGCCGCTGGGCCTGGCCGCCCGCTGACAAGAAGGACTGCAATGACCGAGCACAGCGACCCGCATACCGGCCCCGAGCCGCTGGTCGAATTGAAACCCGAGCTCGGCCGCGTCGGCGTCTGGACCGCCGGCGCGGTGACACCGGAGATCGCCCGCGAAATCGAGCGGCTGGGCTACGGCGCGCTGTGGGTCGGTGGATCACCAGCAGCGGACCTGGCGTTCGTCGAGCCGATCCTGGAGAAGACCGACGGCCTGCAGGTGGCCACCGGCATCGTCAACATCTGGTCGGCACCGGCCGAGGACGTCGCCGAGGCCTACCACCGCATCGAAAACGCCTATCCGGGAAGGTTTCTGCTCGGCATCGGTGTCGGCCACCCGGAACACACCGAGGAATACGTCAGCCCCTACGAAGCCCTGGTCGACTACTTGGACAAGCTCGACGCGGCCAAGGTTCCCACCAGCCGACGCGTGCTGGCGGCGCTGGGCCCGAAGGTGCTCAAGCTGGCGCACGACCGCAGCGCCGGCGCGCATCCGTACCTCACGACTCCGGCGCACACCGCACAGGCGCGCGAGCTGATAGGCAACGCGGTTTTCCTTGCCCCCGAGCACAAGGTGGTGCTGACCACCGACGCCGCCCGGGCGCGCGAGATCGGCCGCAAGTCCGTCGGCTTCTACCTCGACCTGTCGAACTACGTGAACAACTGGCGGCGCCTCGGCTTCACCTCCGTCGACGTCGCCGAGCCGGGCAGCGACAGGTTGATCGACGCGGTGGTGGCCTATGGCACCCCGGAAGCGATCGCCAAACGGCTGACCGAACACCTCGACGCCGGTGCCGACCACGTCGCCGTGCAGGTGCTCGGTGGCCCGGAGGAGCTGATCCCCACCCTGACCGCGCTGGCCGGCCCGCTGGGGCTGCCCGGGTAAACCGCCGCGGCGGTCTTCTTTGCGGCCCAAGATCATTGGGCATCCACGGCGCAACCATCCGGCTGCCCGTACTTGCGATGCACCACCACCCTTGCGGACCCCTTCCGGCGTTTACTAGGATATCCAAGTAATTCTGATTCACCGCGCGCCGAGAGGCTTTGTCATGACCAAGCAGATCCCCCACTTCATCGACGGCCAGCGCAGCAATCTGGCCTCCTCACGTACCGCCGACGTGCTGAACCCCAGCACCGGCGCTGTTCAGGCACAGGTGTTGTTGGCCTCGGCCGCCGACGTCGACACCGCGGTGGCCTCGGCCGTCGTCGCGCAGAAGGAATGGGCGGCGTGGAACCCGCAGCGCCGGTCCCGGGTGTTGATGAAGTTCATCGAACTGGTCAACGCGAACGCCAACGAACTGGCCGAACTGCTCTCACTGGAGCACGGCAAGACCGTGGCCGACTCGCTCGGCGACATCCAGCGCGGCGTCGAGGTCATCGAGTTCGCCGTCGGCATCCCACATCTGATGAAGGGCGAGTTCACCGAGGGCGCAGGCTCCGGCATCGATGTGTACTCGATCCGCCAGCCGCTGGGCGTGGTCGCCGGTATCACCCCGTTCAACTTCCCCGCAATGATCCCGCTGTGGAAGGCCGGCCCGGCCCTCGCGTGTGGAAATGCGTTGATCCTCAAGCCCTCGGAGCGCGACCCCTCGGTGCCGCTGCGGCTGGCCGAGCTCTTCATCGAGGCGGGCCTGCCGCCGGGCGTCCTGCAGGTGGTGCAGGGCGACAAGGAGGCGGTCGACGCCATCCTGGAGCACCCCGACATCAAGGCGGTCGGCTTCGTGGGCAGCTCCGACATCGCCCAGTACATCTACTCCGGCGCGGCGGCCCACGGTAAGCGCGCCCAGTGCTTCGGCGGGGCCAAGAACCACATGATCGTGATGCCTGACGCCGACCTCGAGCAGGCCGTCGACGCGCTGATCGGCGCCGGCTACGGCAGCGCCGGTGAGCGCTGCATGGCGATCAGCGTCGCGGTGCCCGTCGGCAAAGAAACTGCGGACCGCTTACGCGCCAGGCTCGTCGAGCGGATCAGCCAGCTGCGGGTGGGCCACAGCCTGGACCCCAAGGCCGACTACGGACCACTGGTCACCGACGCCGCGCTGGCCCGGGTCAAGGACTACATCGCCCAGGGCGTCGAGGCCGGCGCCGACCTGGTGGTCGACGGCCGCGAGCGCGCCTCCGACGAACTCACCTTCGACGGAGCGGAGCTTTCTGCTGGATTTTTTCTAGGCCCCACCCTGTTCGACCACGTCACCCCCGAAATGTCGATCTACACCGACGAGATCTTCGGCCCGGTGCTGTGCATCGTGCGGGCCACGGACTACGAAGAGGCGCTGCGGCTGCCGTCGGAGCACGAGTACGGCAACGGTGTGGCCGTGTTCACCCGTGACGGCGACACCGCACGCGACTTCGTGTCCCGGGTTCAGGTGGGCATGGTGGGCGTCAACGTACCGATCCCGGTTCCGGTGTCCTACCACAGCTTCGGTGGCTGGAAGCGGTCCGGATTCGGTGACCTCAACCAGTACGGCACCGCGTCGATCCAGTTCTACACCAAGGTCAAGACGGTCACCGAGCGCTGGCCGTCGGGCATCAAGGATGGCGCTGAGTTCGTCATCCCGACCATGAAATAGCTCATGCTGGAAATGGACGACGACGAACGCGTGATCGCCGAGACGGCGGCCGCGTTCGCCGCCAAACGCCTTGCGCCGCACGCCCTCGAGTGGGACGAGACCAAACACTTCCCCACCGACGTGCTGCGCGAGGCCGCCGAACTCGGCATGGCGGCCATCTATTGCGCCGAGGACATCGGAGGCAGCGGACTGCGTCGCATCGATGCGGTTCGCATCTTCGAGGAACTGGCCGCGGCCGACCCGGCGCTCGCTTCGTTCTTGTCCATTCACAACATGTGCGCCTGGATGGTCGACACTTACGGGACCGCCGAGCAGCGCGAGATATGGATACCGCGCCTGGCCTCCATGGAGGCGATCGCGAGCTACTGCCTGACCGAGCCCGGTGCGGGTTCCGATGCGTCGGCCCTGCGCACCCGCGCCGTCCGTGACGGCGACGATTACGTCCTTGACGGGGTGAAGCAGTTCATCTCGGGTGCGGGCACATCCGATGTCTACCTCGTGATGGCGCGCACCGGTGACCCCGAAACCAAACCAGGGCCGAAGGGGATCTCCGCGTTCCTCATCGAAAAGGGCACTCCCGGGCTGACTTTCGGCCCCAACGAGGCGAAGATGGGCTGGAACACCCAGCCCACCGCCCAGGTGATCCTCGAGCAGGTGCGGGTACCCGCTACCGCCCTGCTCGGTGGACCCGAGGGCGAGGGCACCGGATTCGGCATCGCGATGAACGGCCTCAACGGCGGGCGGATCAACATCGCCGCCTGCTCGCTCGGCGGAGCGCGCGCCGCCCATGAGAAGGCCGCCGCCTACGTCCGGGACCGCGAAGCGTTCGGCGGTTCGCTGCTCGACGAGCCCACCGTGCGGTTCACCCTCGCCGACATGGCGACCGCGCTGGAGACATCACGAATGATGTTGTGGCGCGCGGCTTGTGCGCTCGACGCCGGAGCCGCTGACAAGGTGGAACTCTGCGCCATGGCCAAGCTGTACGTCACCGACGCCTGCTTCGAGGTCGCCGACCAGGCGCTGCAACTGCATGGCGGCTACGGGTACCTGCGGGAGTACGGGCTGGAGAAGATCCTCCGGGATCTACGGGTGCACCGAATCCTGGAGGGCACCAACGAAATCATGCGGGTTGTCATCGGCCGGGCCGAAGCGGCCCGTGCCCGCGCCTCCGCCTGACAGACTGGCGACCAACCGAAAGTACAGAAAGGTCCGCTATGACATCCTCGACGTCCGCAACGACGCCGAAGAGCACTGTCGCTTTTCTCGGGCTGGGCAACATGGGCGGCCCGATGGCGGCCAATCTGGTGACGGCCGGGCACACCGTGCGGGGTTTCGACCCGGTGGCCGCCGCTGCGCAGGCCGCAGAAAGCCACGGCGCCAAGGTTTTCGGCAGCGGCGCTGAGGCCGTGGCCGGCGCCGACGTCGTGATCACCATGCTGCCCAACGGGAATCTGGTGAAGCAGTGCTACGCCGAGATCCTGCCTGCCGCGAAACCGGGCGCGCTGTTCATCGACAGCTCGACGATCTCGGTCGACGACGCGCGGGCGGTCAACGCCCTGGCCGCCGAGCACGGCTTCGCACAGTTGGATGCGCCGGTGTCCGGCGGAGTCAAGGGCGCCGTGGCCGGCACGCTGGCGTTCATGGTCGGCGGCACCGACGAAGCTGTCGCCGCTGCGCGCGCGGTCCTCGAACCGATGTCTGGCAAAGTGGTGCATTGCGGTGGGCCGGGCGCCGGGCAGGCCGCCAAGCTGTGCAACAACATGGTGCTGGCGGTTCAGCAGATCGCCGTCGGCGAGGCGTTCGTCCTCGCGGAGAAGCTGGGCCTGTCGGCCCAGGCGCTCTTCGACGTGATCACCGGCGCCACCGGCAACTGCTGGGCCGTGCAGGTGAATTGCCCTGTACCCGGACCCGTGCCGTCGTCGCCGGCCAACAACGATTTCAAGCCCGGTTTCGCCACGGCGTTGATGAACAAGGACCTTGGGCTTGCCATGGATGCCGTGAACTCGACTGGGTCGGCAGCACCACTGGGCAGCCACGCCGCCCAGATCTATGCGGAGTTCGCCGGAGCCGACGCGGACAACACCGCGCTGGACTTCAGCGCCGTCATCACGACGCTGCGTACGAACTGAGCGAACCGGCGTTCGGGTCCGCGCGGCGGGGCGCCGGGCGCAGCGATATCGCGATCACGCGGCCGACTGCAACGAGCACCAGCACCGCGCCCACGCCGCCGACCCCTGCCGCGAGCCGCCGTCGCTCGGCGATCATGCCGCCGCATTCACCGGTGTAGTTACTCAACACGTATTGCGCGCCGACCAGGTGGTGCTCCTGATGATTGAGCGCGTCTTCGTGGCCGGCAACCGTACTGTCGGGGTGGTAGCCGGTGCCACAGGCGATCGGGGTGCCCGTGCGGTCGACCACGCTGAGGGCCATCGGCAGACAGAGCGAGACCAGCGCGCCCAGAACCGCGGCGAGCCCGACCAAACTCGCCAGCCATCGCAGAACAGTCTGCGTCGACTGGAGCATCCGCGCGCCCTTCCCTACTGTCGACGCGTACGCCGACCCCCAGGGAATTGCTATACCCAGGTCGGTTGCAATGTTCACCTGGTAGGTCAATCGTCGCAGACCAAGCGCCCCGCCACCCGCGTTACCGCCACGGGTTAATCATTTCGACGCCGTTGCGTGACCTGCCCGCAGAGGCGATTTCAGAAGTCGCCTGCGCTTCGGCGCAGGGTCTCGATCGACGCCACCAGCGAACCGGCTTCGTCGTTGGACATCCCGATGTCCGAGAACACCTTCTGGTTGAGCGTCACGGTCGCGTCCTCGACGGTCGAACGGCCCAACTCGGTGATCTCCACCAGGGTGGTGCGGCCGTCGGTGGGATGCGGCAGGCGGCGCACCAGACCACTGGCCTCGAGGCGACGTATCGCATGGGTGACACTGGTGACGTGCACCTGCAGCCGGTCCGACGCCTTGGTGATCGGAAGAGCACCGGTGCGGCTGAAAGCCAGCAGCCGCAATAACTCGAACCGCGAGAAACTCAGGTCGTAGGGGCGCAACGCGGTCTCGACCCGGGCCAGCAGGATCTGATGGGCACGCATCACCGATGTCACCGCCACCATGCCCTCGGCAACATCACCCCAACCGGCACGGTTCCAGTTGGCCTTCGCCACCGCAATCGGGTCGTGCTTCTCCGCTTCGGACATCGGCCCATTCATACCGCATCCGGGCCGCCGGGCACGGCATTGCCCAGGGTTGCAGGGCTATTACCGTCTCAGAGGGATTTCTGCAGCAGCACGTCACCGGTGTCGGCGGCAACCACCTGCACCGCGGCGATGGCGTCGACCGGCATCGACGTGGCACCCGACGGCTCGGCCGTCACCCCGTCCAGCGCCAGCCAGGTCGCCATTTGGACGTGGCTGCCGTCGCGGCCGACGGCCACCATCGCTAACCGGTCGCCTCCCCCGTCGTGATCGTCGGCTTCTTCGGGACCGTACGTGCACGACATCCCGATGGCCGTACCCCAGGCGTGCGGAGTCAACGAAACGGTGGCCGTCACTGACGACGGCGCGACCGGAGCCATCGAGTACTCCGCGGCCGCCGGCGAAGCGGTGCGATCGGCGCCGCCCGATGGAAGCGTGGACTGCACCGCCGCGGTCGCACCCAAGGCGAGCACAACGGCGGCAGCGGCAGCGGCCAGCACCCACGTAACTCGGCGGAACCTGCGGCGCTGCGCGTTGACTCGGGTCACCAATGCATCGAAGACCTCCGGGCGCAGCGGCGGTGGGTCACCGGGCCGCGGCTGGCCGTCATCGGCGTCATCGTCATGGTCGAGCAGAGCCAGCAGCGCCGGCATCCCGCTGAGTTCGGCGACCGCCGTCCGGCACCGCAGACACTCGTCGAGATGCTCTTCGAATTCCCTGCGCTCACTGCTCGACAGCGATCCGAGCACGTAGGAGGCGTCCCACATCTCGTAGGGATCGCGCCCGGCTCCGGCGGCGTGCAGACCGTATTGGGACATGTCCGCGCTCATCGCGTCACCCCCATCTCCTGCAACGTCAGCCGCAACGCCCGCACCGCGTAGTGCAGTCGCGACTTCACTGTCCCCTCGGGAATCTCGAGGTCATCCGCGATCTGCGCCGTAGTCCACCCTAAATAGTAAGCCCGCCGGATCACCGCACGATGCTCGATCGACAAGGCCGCCATCGCGTCGCCGAGTAGCAAGCGGTCCAGGGCGGTGTTCACTTCGTCGACGCCGGCGGGTTCCGGCGTCTTGTCGGAGTCCAGACAGGTGCTCTCCCGGCGCGACCGCGCGCTGCGGGCATCGTCGATGATCAGGTGGCGCGCCACCGTGAATAGCCAGGCCCGCGCCGACCGCTCACCGTCGGAGGTGACCTCCGGGTGCTGCCAGGCACGCAGCAACGTCTCCTGCACCACGTCCTCGGCACGGGCGCGATCGCCGGTCAGCCGCACCGCGTAACGCCAAAGCGCGCCCGCGTGCTCGTCGTAGAGCACACGCAACAGTGTGTTCTCCGGGTTCTCGGTTCTTCCCATCACGCCCTCCGACGGGGATACGAGACCGACTGCCGAACAGTTCACCTCAGTTGACCGCGAACAGGCACAAAAGCACCAGCCTTCGCGCGAAATTTGGTGTCTGCTCGCCGGGAAAAGTCAGGCGGGCAACGTGAGAATGCGGGGACCGTCGTCGGTGGCCGCGACGGTGTGCTCCCAGTGCGCGGCCCGGGAACCGTCGGTGGTGACCACGGTCCACTCGTCGTCGAGGATCCGGGTCTTGGCGGTGCCCAGCGTCAGCATCGGCTCGATGGCCAGTACCGACCCCGCCGCCAGCATCGGGCCGCGCCCCGGCTGGCCTTCGTTGGGCAGGAACGGGTCCATGTGCATCTGGCGGCCGATGCCGTGCCCGCCGTAGCCCTCGACGATGCCGTACCGACGGCCGTAGCGGGCCTCGGCGGCGCGGGTTCCGTTCTCGATGGCATGCGACACATCGGTGAGCCGGTTACCGGGCACCATTGCCGCGATACCGGCCTCCATCGAATCCCGGGTTGCGGCCGACAAAGCTTCGTCGGCGGCGATCAGCGCACCAACCCCGAAGGTGACTGCCGAGTCGCCGTGCCAGCCCTCCAGAATCGCGCCGCAGTCGATCGACACCAGATCGCCGGCGGCCAGCAGCTCGGCGTCCGAAGGGATGCCGTGCACGACGCGGTCGTTGACCGATGAGCAGATCGACGCCGGATAGCCGTGGTAGCCGAGGAAAGAAGGTACCGCGCCCGAAGACCGAATCACCTGCTCGGCGATCTGGTCGAGGTCATGGGTTGAGACCCCAGGAGCGGCGGCACGCTGGACCGCGGACAGTGCCGCGGCCACAACCGCACCGGCTGCGGCCATCGCGTCCAGCTCGCCTGCCGTCCGCTGCGCCACCACCTTGCGGTTACGCCGCCCGGGCAGCGAGACCATCAGCGGCCGAGCGCTCGCAGGGCGCGCGCGAACACATCCTCGAGGGAGCCCACGGCGTCCACCGTCTTGACCTCTGAACCGTAGAAGTGCAGCAGCGGCGCGGTCTCGGACTCGTAGACCTTCATCCGGTTGCGGATGACGTCCTCGGTGTCGTCGGCGCGACCGCGGCCCTTGAGACGCTCCACCAGCTCCTCGGTGGGTACGCGGAATTCCAGGACCCCGTCGAGCTTGAGACCGCGCTTGGCCAGCATCTCGGTCAGCGCCTCGGCCTGCTCCACCGAGCGCGGGTACCCGTCCAGAATGAACCCGGCACCGGCGTCTTCATCATCGAGGCGATGGTCGACCAGAGCGTTGGTCAGCGTCGCGGGCACCAGGTCGCCGGCGTCGAGATATTTCTTGGCCTCGACACCGAGTTCGGTGCCGGTGCTGATGTGGTGCCGGAACAGATCTCCAGTGGAGATCTGCGGAACCCCGAGCTTCTCCGCCAGCTTGACCGCTTGAGTGCCCTTGCCTGCGCCCGGCGGTCCGAGCAAAACGATTCTCACTTGAGGAACCCTTCGTAGTTGCGCTGCATGAGCTGGCTTTCGATCTGTTTAACCGTGTCCAGACCGACGCCGATCATGATCAGCACCGCTGTGCCGCCGAACGGCAGGTTCTGGGCGCTCCCACCATTACCCATCTCAAGGAAAAGGTTGGGCAGAACGGCGATCACACCCAGGTAGATCGATCCCGGCAGCGTAATACGGCTCAGCACGTAGCGCAGGTAGTCGGCAGTGGGCTTACCGGGCCGGATGCCCGGGATGAAGCCGCCGAACTTCTTCATCTCATCGGCACGCTCATCGGGGTTGAACGTGATCGACACATAGAAGTAGGTGAAGAAGATGATGAGGCCGAAGTAGATCCCGATGTACACCGGATCTGCCGGGTTGGTGAGGTAGTTGCCGACGAACTTGTCCCACCAGTTGTTGCCCGGGTTGTTCTGGCCGCTGCGGATCAGCTGGGTGACCAGGTGCGGGATGTAGATCAGCGAGGACGCGAAGATGACGGGGATAACACCGGCCTGGTTGACCTTCAGCGGCAGATAGGTCGAGGTGCCGCCGTACATGCGCCGGCCGACCATCCGCTTGGCGTACTGCACCGGGATACGGCGCTGGCCCTGCTCGACGAAGACCACGCCCACGATGATGATCAGCGCGGCGACGCACACCGCGGCGAAGACCAGACCGCCGCGGCTGTCGAGGATCGACTTGCCCTCCGCCGGGATGCGCGCGGCGATGCCGGAGAAGATCAGCAGCGACATGCCGTTGCCGATACCGCGCTCGGTGACCAGTTCGCCCATCCACATCACCAGGGCGGCACCGGCGGTCATCACGATGACGATGACGATCAGCGAGAAGATGCTGGTGTCGGGGATGATGTCCAGGGTGCAGCCCGGCATCAGGCCGCCGTTGGCGGCGAGCGCCACGATGGATGTGGCCTGCAGTACCGCCAGCGCGATCGCGAGGTAGCGGGTGTACTGCGTAAGTTTGGCCTGCCCGGCCTGGCCCTCTTTGCGGAGTTGCTCGAAGCGCGGGATCACCACACCGAGTAGCTGCACGATGATGCTGGCGGTGATGTACGGCATGATGCCGACGGCGAACACCGCCAGCTGCAGCAGCGCGCCACCGGAGAACAGGTTGATCAGGGAGTAGATCTGTGCCGCATCGCCACCGCTGACCTGCTCGATGCACTGGTGCACGTTGCGGTAGTTGACACCGGGCGACGGCAGCGACGCCCCGGCGCGATACACGATCACCAAGCCCAGGGTGAACAGAATCTTTCGCCTGAGGTCAGGTGTCCGCAGCGACGAGATGAAAGCCGAGAGCACTCTTCCTCCTGGGCAGCCGGAACACCTGTCGCGGCGTGCCGATGGGGCTGGCCGCGGAAAAAGCTAAGCCAGCGTCGGGTTCGTACGTTGTCATGTGGCGATCCGAGCGGCTCCCGCAGGTAATGCGAGAGCCACAGACGCGCCCGTCAAACAGTCTACGAGAGTAACAGCTGGCCTCCCGGATCCCCGCTCGTCCCCGCTGCTCCCCCGGCCCCTGCTTTTTCTCAGGAATCCCCCAGACAGCCAGGGGTACTGTCGTCAATATCTGGTTATATCGACTAATTAATTATCGTTTCGTTGGGCCTTCACGGGCCACAACAGTCAAGGAGCATCTGAATGCCGCGCACAAATGACGACACCTGGGACCTCGCCTCGAGCGTCGGTGCAACCGCGACGCTGGTCGCGGCCGCCCGAGCGGTCGCCAGCAGGTCCACCGATCCGGTCATCGAGGATCCGTTTGCCGAACCTCTGGTGCGGGCCGTCGGGGTCGACTTCTTCACCAAGCTGGCGACCGGGGAGCTCAAGCCCGAGCAACTCGACGGCGGTGAGTCACCGGTGGGGATGCGCCGGTTCGCCGACGGGATGGCGGCGCGCACCAAATTCTTCGATGAGTTCTTCGAGCAGGCTTTTCGTGCGGAGAGCCCGCGGGTCCGGCAAGCGGTGATCCTGGCCTCCGGGCTCGACGCCCGCTCTTATCGGCTGGACTGGCCGGACGGCATGGTGGTCTTCGAGATCGACCAGCCCGAGGTGATCGCATTCAAGAAGGCCACGCTGGCCGCCCTCGGCGCCGAGCCCACCGCCGATCTCCGGCCGGTCGCCGCCGACCTGCGTCACGACTGGCCCGCCGCGCTGACCGACGCCGGGTTCGACCCCAGCCAGCCCACGGCGTGGATCGCCGAAGGCCTGTTCGGCTACCTGCCACCGGAGGCACAGGACCGACTGCTCGACCAGATCAGCGCGTTGAGCCCGGCCGGTAGCCGGGTGGCTGCCGAGAGTGTCGCCGCCCAGCAGCGGCAACCCGAGGACGGCGACGACGAGGCGGTCCGCCAGCGCATGCAGGCTGCCGCCGATCGGTGGCGGGCACATGGGTTCGACATCGACTTCTCCGAACTGGTCTTCCTCGGCGAACGCTCCGAGGTCGGCGGCTACCTGCAGGCGCACGGTTGGACGACCACCGCGCAGGCCACCAACGAACTGCTCGTCAAATACGGTCTGACTCCCCTGGATTCCGACGAGGGTTTCGCCGACGTCACCTACGTCAGTGCAGTGAAGTAGCCGAATGAGCGAGCGAGCGAACGTGACACGCACAGACAACGACAGCTGGGATCTGGCCTCGAGCGTGGGCGCAACAGCCACCATGGTCGCCGCCGCGCGGGCACTGGCCTCTCGGGAGGCAAATCCCCTCGTGGTCGACCCGTATGCGGCACCACTGGTGCGCGAAGTCGGCATCGACCTGTTCACCAAGGTCGTCGACGGTGACCTCGGCCCCACCGACGAGCGGACCGCCGCGGGCATTGCGCTGATGACCGACACGATCGCGGTGCGCAGCAAGTTCTTCGACGACTTCTTCCTCGAAGCCACCGGCGCCGGCATCCGCCAGGCGGTGATTCTGGCCTCCGGGCTGGATTCGCGCCCCTACCGGTTGCCGTGGCCCGAAGGCACCGTGGTGTACGAGATCGACCAACCGCAGGTGATCGCGGCCAAGACCGCGGCCATGGCGAAATTCGGCGCCACTGCAACGGCCGAGTTGCGCACGGTGGCCATCGATCTGCGTGAGGACTGGCCGAAAGCGCTACGCGAGAGCGGTTTCGACCCCAGCCAGCCCAGCGCCTGGAGCGCCGAGGGGCTCCTGATGTACCTGCCGCCGGACGCCCAGGACCGGCTGTTCGACAACATCACCGCGCTCACCGCCCCGGGCAGCCGGATCGGAACGGAATTCCACAGCGGTGACTACGGAGCCGCCCTGGCCGAGCGCGCAAAGCACATCGCAGGCGCCTGGCAGGGTGACGGCTTCGACGTGGACTTCACCAATTTGTTCTATGCCGGACAGCGCAACCACGTGGTGGACTACCTGGGCGAACGCGGGTGGGACGTGCACACTCGCAACCGGGTGGACCTGTTCTCCGACTACGGCCGTCCGCTGCCCAGCGGGTGGGGTACCGACACCGATACCGACTCCGCCGATCCCACCAAAGCCACTGCACCGCTGCAGAATTCGGTCGCCATCACCGCGATTCGCACAGCCGACGCTGCGCCGCCGGCGTCGGCGGCGGCCCGTACCGAAGGCGACACCTGGGATCTGGCCTCGAGCGTGGGCGCGACGGCGACGTCGGTGGCCGCGTCGCGGGCGCTGGCGACCAAACAGCCCGATCCACTGATCAACGATCCCTACGCCGACGTACTGGTCAAGGCCGTCGGATTGGACTACTGCAATCGAGTCGCCGACGGCAAGCTCGACTTCGACAGCGACCCCATGCTCGACAAGAAGCACATGTGCGAACAGATCGCGGTCCGCACACGGTTTTTCGACGACTTCTTCACCAGTGCCACCGAAGCCGGCATCCGCCAGGCGGTGATCCTGGCTTCGGGACTGGACACCCGGGCATACCGGCTGGACTGGCCGGCCGGGACGGTTGTCTTCGAGATCGATCAGCCCCAGGTCATCGAGTTCAAGACGCGCACGCTCGCCGATGCCGGCGCACAGCTGTCGGTGGATCGACGCACCGTGGCGATAGACCTCCGTGAGGATTGGCCGAAAGCGCTGCGCGACAGCGGTTTCGATACCAGCCAGCCGACCGCCTGGATCGCCGAGGGCCTGCTGATCTACTTGCCACCGGAGGCTCAGGATCGCCTGCTGGACAACATCACCGCATTGTCGGCGCCGGGCAGCCGGCTGGCGACCGAACACATGGACCCCAGGGCGCTGACCGGAGAATGGGCCAAACGGCTGACCGAACGCTCCAGGCGCGCGGGCAGCGACATCGACCTGGCGTCGTTGTTCTATGCCGGTGAACGCAATCCGGCGCGCGATCACCTGGAGAGTCTGGGCTGGCAGATCGCGGTGCTGCCGACCGCGCAAGCGTTCGAGGCCAACGGATTTCCCCCGCCGCCCGCCGAGATCATGACGCTGGCAGGAGACTCCGGATACCTGACCGCCACGCTGGCGCGCGGGTAGTCACCATGACCAACAACGACCGGCATCACGGTGACACCTGGGATCTGGCCTCCAGCGTCGGCACCACCGCGACCTTGGTGGCCGCGACACGGGCAGTGGCGAGCGCGCAATACGACCCGCTGATCAACGATCCGTATGCCGCCCCCCTGGTGCGCGCCGTCGGGATGGAATTCTTCGTCAAGATGCTCGACGGCGAACTGGACATCTCTGACTTTCCGGACGGCTCCCCCGAAAGGGTGCTGGCCATCATCAACGGAATGGCGGTGCGCACCAAGTTCTTCGACGATTACTTCACGCACACCCTCACAGCGGGCAGCAAGATCCGGCAGGCGGTGATCCTGGCCTCTGGACTGGACTCCCGGGCATTTCGACTGCCATCGCCCAAGGGCACGGTGGTCTACGAGCTCGACCAGCCCGACGTCATCGAGTTCAAGACCCGCACCCTGTCCGAGATCGGCGCGCAGCCAACCGCGGATCGCCGCACTGTCGGAGTCGACCTGCGTGAAGACTGGCCGGCCGCGCTGCAGGCCGCGGGTCTCGACCCCGCCGCGCCCACCGCCTGGCTGGCCGAGGGGCTGCTGATCTACCTGCCCGCCGAGGCGCAGGACCGGTTGTTCGACGACATCACCGCACTGTCGGCACCCGGTAGCGCGGTGGCGACCGAATACGCGCCCGGCATCTTCGACTTCAATATCCGGCGGTCGCAGGAACGCTCCGAAGCCTTCCGGCGCCAAGGCCTCGATCTCGACATGTCGAAGCTCGTCTACGCCGGAGACCGCAGCCACATGATGGAGTATCTGGACGAAAAGGGTTGGCAGGTAACGGGTTCACCCCGCAGCCAGCTGTTCGCCGACTACGGACTGCCCGCCCCGGAGATGAACGCCGCCGACGCTTTGGGTGAGATCGTCTACGTATCGGCGACGCTGCCTTAGAACCGCCAGGACCCAAGCCACACCGCGGTCACGCCGGATAGGCCACGCTGCGTCTGGTCGAGCACACCGGCCACCGAACTCACCAACAACGCGCCCACGGCCTCGGGCAGCGTCGCCGCGGCGGGCACCGACGACGGCTTGGGGCGCAGCCGGTCCCGCAGCGAAGAGCCGGGGTAGTCGATGATCTTGGCTTTGGTGTCCGCGTCGTAGCCGGCCAGCACCTTGGCGCGGCGGATCGCGGTGCGTAGCCCGCCGAGTTCGTCGACCAGGCCACGCTCGGCGGCATCGGCTCCCGTCCACACCCGGCCGCGCGCAATCGCGTCGACGGCCTCGACGCTCATCGTGCGCCCCTCGGCCACCCGCGCCACGAAATCGTCATAGGACAGGTCGGCTTCGGCTTGCACCTGCGCCTGCTGTTCGGCAGTGAACGGTTCATTCACCGACCAGGCATCGGCATTGGGGTTGGTCCGAATGACGCCGGTGCCGACACCCAGACGATCCTTGAGATCGCGGGCCACCAGCTTGCCGGCCAGCACCCCGATCGAGCCCGTGATGGTGCCCGGGTTCGCGACGATCACGTCGGCCGACATGGATACGTAGTAGCCACCGGAGGCGGCGACCGCGCCCATCGAGGCGATCACCGGCTTGCCCGCCGCGCGGGCCCGCGTCACCTCCCTCCAAATGGTCTCCGACGCGGTCACCGAACCGCCTGGGCTGTTCACCCGCAAGACAATGGCCTCCACGTCGCCGTCGGCAACCGCCTCCCGCAGCGCAGCGGCGATGGTGTCGCCACCGGCGCTGGAATTTCCGAGCGGCAGCACTCCGCGCCCGCCGCGACCACTGACAATGGGACCATCCAGTGTCACGACCGCGATCGTGGGCGTGGATTTGCGGCCGGGAATCGGCACGGCGGGCAACGCAGGTCCGCCGGAACGGGCGTAGCGAGACAGGTACAGACGGTTCGGGGCATCCTCGGCGTCTGCACTGGAAAGGTCTTGCGCCCCAGCCATTTCAGCGATCCGCAGATAGGCCTCGTCACGAAAGCCCACGCGGTCGATCAGCCGGCCCGTCAGCGCGTCGTCACGCAGTAGCGGTGCGCGGTCAGCCAGCGCGTCCAGGGCCGCCTCGTCCAGGTCGCGGGATTCCGCGATGGCCTGCCACACCTGCGCATGCAGACTCTCGATCAAACGGCCGTCGGCTTCGCGATGCGCTTCGGTGTAGCCGCTTTCCGTGAAAAGGTTTGCCGCCGACTTGTATTCACCGCGCGTGACGAACTGTGCTTCGATACCGGCCTTGTCGAAGGCGTCCCGCAGGAACATCGGGCTGGTGGCGAAGCCGATCAGGCCGACGGTCCCCGACGGCTGCATCCAGACCTCACTGAACGCCGAGGCCAGATAGTAGGAAAGCGTGCCAGGGTAGGTCTCGGCCCAGGCCAGCGATGGCTTGACCGCGGTAAAGGCCGAAACGGCCTCGCGCAGTTCCTGAACCGGGCCGGCCGGGGCGGCGTCGAGTTGCACCCGGGCGATCAGGCCGGCGACCCGGTCGTCTTCGGCAGCGCGGTGCAGGGCGGTGACCACCTCGCGCAGCAGCAGCGGCTTGCCCGCGCCGTTGACGAACGCAAGGGGGTCGAAGCCGGCAGTCTCCGGCGGCACATTGTGTAAGTCGAGCTCGAGCAGGCAGCCGTTGGCGACGCCATGGTGACGTACGGTGTCGACTTTGCGGACCGCAGCACGCAGGTCGCCGAGGCTGGGCAGCCCAGGCAGGCCGGGCAGAAACGTGAACATATTGTCAACCTACCGGCGCGTGAACCTGCACCGTTACCCCGAGCACAGGCGGTTTCTTCAGGTTCGCCCTTCATAGCTACCGCATCCGGGCGCACAATGAACGGTGCGGATTCGGCAGCCCGCACGATTCTCCTCATTGCCGCAGCCGACCGGCAAAAGCCACCACCGGGACGTCGCCCCGCCAGGCTGCGGCGAAGCCCGCTTGCTGATCTTTGAGCAACCAAACACGCACGCGTGGAACGTGATTCGCGCACCAACACGACCACCGTCACTCGGGATCAGACTGGGCGTTGGCAATTCCGGCGTGGTAGACCAGAAATATGACGGGTATGAAGAGATTTCTCGGATCGATGTTCATGGCGGGCGCAGTTGCCGCCGCGATCGCCGCCGCACCCGTGGCCGTCGCCGACCCCGGTGGCGGCGGCTGTGTCAATGGCGTTTGCGGTAGCGGCGGGTCGGGCGGCGGCAGCGGCTGCACCACCGACGGAACTTGCGGCAGTGGCGGCCCGGGCGGCGGCAGCGGCTGCACGGCAGGCGGTATCTGCGGCCACGGCGGGCCCACCGGTGGCGGCGGCTGCGTCCCCGGCGTCGGCTGCTTCAACTGGGGCCAGTAGCCATAGGTTTCGGCCTGCGCGTGCCGGCAGCATCGCCACCGGCCGTTCACGCGCATTCGCGCGCATTCCCGGTCCGGCGGGTATCTCAGCGCTAGAGTTCAGGCCGTACTGGCCGTCATCACATCGGCGCCGTTAGGGGTCCGGATGCCCGCTGCACCTGTCGTCAAGGTAGTCCTCACTCACGACGCGGCCGGACGCACCAAGTACGGCAACACGCACTGGAACAGCATCAAACGCGCTGTCCGGACATTGATCAGCGCCGACAAGCAGCGCGGCCTGACCACCCGGCTGGTGGCCCTGGATTCGGCCAGCACACTCAAACGGGTCCATGCGACGCCGGTGACCGGCCCAGGCGATGTCACTGGCATCAAGGCCGCGATCGATCAGATCGTCGCCGCCTGGCAGCCGGCGTACGTAGTCCTGCTCGGCGGGCCCGATCTGGTGCAGACCGTGAACCTGACCAATCCCTTGTGGACGGGTGATCCCAACGACGACCCGGATCAGTTCATACCCAGCGATCTGCCGTACGCATGCGACGGCCCGATGAGCTTCTCGCCGTCGGACTATCGCGGCCCCACCCGCGTGGTCGGCCGCATCCCCGACTTGGTCGGCGATAACGACCCGGCGGCGCTGCTGACACAGTTACACGCTGCCGCCCAAGGGGTTTCGCTGACCCGCCTGTCCCCGGAGCCGGTCTTCACGGTCAGTGCCGGGGTCTGGCAACACTCGACCGCGCTGTCGATCGCGTCGCTGCCCGATGTCACCGG
>DASUGW010000248.1:0-7356 GCA_036273805.1 Mycobacterium sp. | reverse complement strand
CTACTGCGGGACGGTCAACTGCCGACCGGGAGCAACGCTGGGCCTGCCGGAACTGAAGCTCGGCCTCATCCCCGGCGCAGGCGGCGCGGTCAGCGTGACCCGGCGCATCGGTCGTTGGCGCACAGCGTATCTGGTGATCTCCGGGCAGACGATCGGACCCGAAACCGCGCTGGCGTGGGGGCTGATCGACGCTATCACCCCCGCCTGACTAACTCCTGTCGATTTCAGCGTTCAGGTGCCGCGGCGCAGCGTGACGCGGTAGGTGTACTGCTCCGGCAGGAAGTGACTGACGGCCAGTTCAACGGGGCGCCCGGTGGCATCGGAGTACAGCCGGTCTACCCGCAACATCGCGTGCCCGGCTGCGCAGCCCACGGCGTCGGCGACGTCGGAATCTGCGCTGGCCACCGTTATCCATTGCGCCGCTTCGGTTATCGGATGGCTCAGTGACGGCTCGAGCAGCCCGATGATGGTGTGCTCGCTCACCGCGCCGTCGGCCAATTCCGGCGCGTGCAATACCGGCAGGGCGATCTCCTCGATCAGGTGTACCCGGGTCAGCACGAACGGCACACCGCCATGCAAGCGCCGGAACGCCACGGTGTACACCACGTCGTCGTCGAGGCGCAGCCGGCTTGCCGCGTCGACATCGACCCGCCGGCGCAGACCGGCGAGCACTTCCATGGTGGTGTCTTCCGACAGGCTCATCAGATCTTCGATGGAGCCGAGCTGTCGCAGGTAGCGGGGCGCCGAGTCGTTTGCGTAGGTACCGCGGCCGGGCACCCGGTAGACCACACCCTCGGCCACCAGGTCCTGAAATGCCCGCCGAACCGTCTGCCGGCTCACACCGTGCTGCGCCACCAGCTCTGATTCGGTCGGCAGCCGGGCCCCGTCCCGGTACACGCCGGCCGCGATCGCCTCGCGCAGCTGGTTGCTGAGCGTTTGATATGCCGGTTCGGACTTCACGGCTCAGATTCCACCACGGGAAACTAGCTGAGCGGCAATGACATTGCGCTGTATCTCGTTGGTGCCCTCGCCGACGATCATCAGCGGCGCGTCCCGGAAGTAGCGCTCCACGTCGTACTCCGTGGAGTAGCCGTAGCCACCGTGGATGCGAACCGCGTTGAGTGCGACCTCCATGGCCACCTCGGAGGCGAACAGCTTCGCCATCCCGGCCTCCATGTCGCAGCGTTCGCCGCTGTCATAGCAGCGGGCGGCGTGCAGGGTGAGCTGGCGGGCCGCCGTCAGCTTGGTGGCCATGTCGGCGAGGTAGTTGCCGACCGACTGATGCTTCCAGATCGGTACCCCGAAGCTCTCCCGATCCTGGGCGTAGGCCAGCGCGTCTTCCAGCGCGGCGGTCGCCACCCCGAGTGCCCGCGACGCCACCTGGATGCGCCCCGTCTCCAGCCCCTTCATCATCTGCGCGAAACCCTTGCCGGGCGTTGCACCCAGAATGGCCGACGCAGGAATCCGGTAGTTGTCGAAGGACAGCTCGCAGCTTTCGACGCCCTTGTAGCCGAGTTTGGGCAGATCCCGCGACACCGTCAGCCCGGGGCCGTGCTCGACGAGCACCACCGATATGCCCTTGTGTTTGGGGGTGGCCTCGGGGTCGGTCTTGCACAGCAGCGCGATCAGCCCGGAGCGGCGTGCGTTGGTGATCCAGGTCTTGGCCCCGTTGATCACCAGGTCTTCGCCGTCGCGTCGTGCGACGGTCGTCATGTTCTGCAGATCGGATCCGCCGCCGGGCTCGGTCAGAGCCATGGTTGCCCGCAGTTCGCCCATGGCCATCCGGGGCAGGTACTGGCGTTTCTGTTCCTCGGTGCCGAACAGGTCCAGCAGCTTCGCAACCACGGTGTGGCCGCCCATCGCGCCGGCGAGGCTCATCCAGCCCCGCGCCAGCTCTTGGGTCACCAACACATAGCAGGGCATCGCGACCGGTGAACCGCCGTACTCCTCGGGCACCGCGAGCCCGAAGATCCCGATCCGCTTCATCTGTTCGATCCAGGCTTCGGGATATTCGTTGGCATGTTCGACATCGCGCACGGTCGGCTTGACGTCCCGGTCGATGAACGCCCGCACGGTCTTGACCAAAAGGTCTTCCTCGTCGGACAACCCGAACGAATCCACTAAATGTACGGCCATATCGAAGATACTGACACAGGGCTCATCCGCGGTACAACATCGGTGCGCTACATTTTGTACGGCCAAATATGTGAACCGCAGTTCTGGGTGCCAGGCCGGTCGCGGGTGTCGAGCGACCGGGCCGGACGCAAGAATGGTGGGTGTGAGCGCATTGGGCATCCCGGGCGGTGTGGTGTGGCGCGCGACCGCGGTGAGCACCAGCCTCGGCGTCGACGCTGCAGAAATACTGACCGGCCGCGCCGCGATGCTGGGCATCGCGCCACGAGACCAGGTCTCGGCGGGCGGCGCCACCCGGCTGCTGGCGACAGCGGACGACTGGTTCGCGTTGACGTTGTCCCGCCCCGACGACATCGCTGCGGTGCCCGCGCTGGTGGAGTCCAATTCCGTCGGGCCTGATCCCTGGCCCGCCGTCGCCGACTGGGCTGCCACGCAGCCGGCATCCGCGGCGGTCGAGCGTGCGCGGCTACTTGACCTGCCCGCGGCCGTCCTCGGTGAGACCGTCGCCACGGGACCTCGCCGCGCCAACTGCGGGATGCCATCGGCCCCGCGTGCGGCGGATGGGCTGCTGGTGGCGGACCTGACCTCGATGTGGGCCGGGCCGTTGTGCGGCCAGTTGCTGGCTCGCGCCGGGGCGACGGTGATCAAGGTGGAGAGCCCATCGCGGCCGGACGGCACGCGCCTGGGTGATTCGGGATTCTACGACTGGGTCAACAGCGGAAAGCTGAGCTACGCAATCGAATTCGACCGTCATGCCGAGCAGCTCGCGCAGCTGCTCGGTGCGGCCGACGTTGTTCTGGAAGGTTCTCGGCCCGCGGCATTGGAGCGTCGTGGGCTGGGGCCGCGGCAGGTCGCCGGACCACCCGGGCGGGTGTGGTTGCGACTGAGTGGCTATGGCACCGACCCGCGCGCGGCCGACCGGGTGGCCTTCGGCGACGACGCCGCGGTCGCCGGGGGTCTGGTGCGTCACACCGCAGACGGACCGTCCTTCGCCGGTGACGCGATCGCAGACCCGCTCACCGGGCTGGAGGCCGCGGCCGTGGTGCTGCGGTCATTGCGTTGCGGAGGTGGGGAATTGATCGAGATCGCACTGGCCGACGTGGCCGCATGCTACGCCCAGGATGCGGGCTCGGACAGCGGGGTCGAGCCGGTTCGTCCCACCGTCGGTGCGCCCGCCGCACAACTGGGTGCCGATAACGCGGAGGTGCGCCGCCTGGTTGCGGCCCGGCATGGCTCCTCGTGCTGATCACCCGCGCCACCCTGCTCGACGGCACCCGCTGCGATATCCGGGTGGCGCAGACGATCACGGACGTTGCACCGCGCCTGCGAGCGCTGACCGACGAGCACGTGTACGACGCGGCGTTGGGCACCGTGCTGCCGGGTCTGCATGACCACCACGTCCATCTGCGTTCCGCCGCAGCGGCATTGGACTCGGTGGCGGCCGGACCGCCCCAGGTGCGCGACGTCGAGGCGCTTAGGCACGCACTGCGCGCCGCGGTCCCGGGCGCCGACGGATGGCTGCGCGCCGTCGGCTATCACGACAGCGTCGCCGGTGATCTCGATCGCCGGCTGCTGGACGATGTTTCACCTCAGGTACCGGTGCGTGTACAGCACCGTAGCGGCGCGATGTGGATCCTGAATTCCGCCGCGCTGCAGCGGATCGGAGCGCCTGATCACCCCGATGGACGCTTCTTCCGGGCGGATCCGGCCATCCCGCGGTCGGCCGCACCCGGACTGCGCCGGCTGAGCGAAGCACTCACCGCGCGGGGTGTCACCGGTGTCACCGATGCGACTCCCGGTTATACGCGCACCGATGTCGAGAATTTCACCGCAGCAAGGAGATCCGGCGATCTTCGGCAACGCCTGCACTGTATGGCCGCCGCAGGTACGCCGGCCACCGCGCACGTGAGTATCGGCCCGGCGAAGTTCATCCTCGATGACACCACCCTGGATCTGGATGCGCTGTGCCACGACATCGCCGCCAACCACGCGGCCGGACACCCCGTCGCCGTGCACTGTGTGACCGCCAGTCAGTTGGTGGTCGCCGTTGCGGCCCTGCGTGCCACCGGCGTGCATCCGGGCGACCGGATAGAGCACGCCGCGATGGTCCCGTCGGACTGTATCGCCGACGTCGCCGGACTCGGTGTCACGGTGGTCACCCAGCCGAACTTCGTGGCCGAGCGCGGTGACGAATACCTGACGGACGTCCCGCCGTCGGAGTACGAGCAGCTCTGGCGGGTGGCGTCGCTGCGTGCTGCGGGCATCCCGGTGGCCCTGTCCACCGACACCCCGTTCGGTGACGGCGACCCCTGGGCCTCCATGCGGGCCGCGGTAACACGCAAAACCCCGGGCGGTGTGGTGCTGGGGGCAACTGAATGTGTCACCCCGGCAACGGCTCTGGCGATGTTCCTGGGTGCCGCTGATACCCCGGCCCGCCCGCGCCGGGTAGCTGTCGGTGAACCCGGCGACCTGTGCGTGCTGACCGGTACACCGGCCGAGGTGCTCGCCGAGTTGGACGGCGACCGGGTGGTCGCGACGATAATCGGTGGCCAAGAACAGCCGTCTGGACGCTGACCCTCAGTGCGGCAGCTCCCGGAATGCCGAATCCCGGTACGGGTCCGGCTCTTTCGGCAGGCCCAGCACGCGCTCGCCGACGATGTTGCGCTGAATCTGATCCGTTCCGCCACCGATCGACGTGAAGTAGGCGTTGAAGGCCCGGAACGTCACGGCGTCACCGACGGCGTTGTCCGGTCCGTTCAGCATGGACTGGGCCCCGACGATCTCGGTCTGCACTGCCGCCGTCTCATGCAGAATGCGCGACATCGCGATTTTGCCGAAGGACATCAGGGTGCCGGCTTCCGCGCGACCGGAAACCTTGGCACGCTGCGTATTCCACTTGTTGACCGCCACTAGCTCGTGGATTCTGGCGATCCGCTGACGGATATAGCCATCGTCGAGCCTGCCGAACTGCCGTGCCAGGGAGATCAACTCGTCCTCGGCATCGGTCTGCTTGGTGGAACTGCGTGAAGTGCGGGCAAGATCGCCCATCAGGCGGCGTTCGTATCCGAGTGCAGTCTGCAGCACCCGCCAGCCGTCGCCTTCGGCCCCGATCATGTTTTCCGCAGGCACCCGCGCGTTGGTGATGAAGACCTCGTTGAACTCCGACTCACCGGTGATCTGGTGGATGGGCCGGACCTCGACACCGTCCTGACGCATGGGGAACATGAAGAAGCTCATGCCCTGATGCTTGGGTACATCCCAGTTGGTCCGCGCCACCAGCAGTCCGTAGTCGGCGCGAGCCGCGAACGATGTCCAGACCTTCTGCCCGTTGACTATGTATCCGTCGAACCCATCGCCGGAGGCACGGTCGGCGCGAGTGCGCAGTCCGGCTAGGTCGGAGCCTGCCCCCGGCTCGCTGTAGAGCAGGCACCACTTGCTCTCTCCCCGCAGCGACGGCGGTATCAATCGTCGCTTCTGTTCGTCGGTGCCCTCATCGTGGAGCGTGCACGCGAACAGGTTGGCCCGGTCATTGCCGGTACCCGGCGCGCCTACCGCGGCGAATTCCGCTGCCACGGCGCGTGATTGGGCATCGGACAGGCTGCGTCCCCACCACTGGGGCTCCCATGAGGGCACACCCCACCCGGATTCCTGCACCAGGTCCGCCCAGTGGGTGCGGTCCATGCCCGGTGTCCAGTTCGCCGCCAGCCAGTCCCGCACCTGCGCGCGGACGTCCGCCACAGACTGCGTCTGGTCCGAATTATCTGGCATTTCAGACTTCTTTCAGTGCGAGGTAACGCTCGCGGTGATAGGCCGCAGCGCCGAGGAGTTGCGCGTCGGTGCGGGCACGCCGCAGGTATAGATGTGCCGGATGTTCCCAGGTGAAGCCAATTCCGCCGTGCACCTGAATGTTCGTCGCGGCCACGAACACGAACGCCTCTGCGCAGTAGGCCTGCGCCAGCGCCAGGTCGGCCAGTCGAGTCGGCGCCGCCGCGTCGAAGCTCGCTGCGACATGGCGGGCGGCCGAAATTGCCGACTCGGCCTCGGTGAGCATGTCTGCGCACATGTGTTTGACGGCCTGGAAGCTGCCGATCGCTCGGCCGAACTGAAATCGGGTGCGGGCGTAGTCGGCGCCCATCTGCATCGCGCGATGTGTACCGCCGGCCTGCTCACTGATCAGTGCAACACCCGCTATGCCGATCGCCTCCGCGAAAGACAGCGCACCACAACCGGTTTCCCCGACCAAACGGGCCGGGGTGTGGTGCAGGCGCAGCGTGCACTGCTTGCGGGTCATGTCGACCGTCTCCAGGGGAGTCGGCACCAGTCCAGCGGCACCGCGTTCCACTGCGAACACCGCGGGCCCGGCACCGGTATCGGCGAGTACATAGAAAAGATCCGCGGCCAGGCCGTCGAGGACGTAGTTTTTGGTGCCGCTCAGCTCCCAGCCTCCGGAACCTTCTTCGGCGCGAGTGGTGACGACAGACGGCACCAGCACCGAAGTACCTTCGGCGTAGGCCAGCGTCACGATCAGCGAACCCGAGGCGATGCCGGCCAGTACGTCGTCCTCGGTGGCGGGGTGGCCGACGGCGCGGATCAAGGCCGGCGCGAGCACGGCCGTCGAAAGGAATGGAGCGCATAACAACGCGGCGCCCATCTCTTCGGCGACGATTCCCAATTCGGTATGACCGGCCCCGGTGCCGCCGAATTCTTCAGGTATCGCTAGGCCGAGCAGACCCATGTCGGCCAATTCCTGCCACGTCGTCTCGTCGTACCCGGAGTCGGTCGCCATGAGCTCACGTACCCGTGGTTCCGGGGAGCGTTTCTCGAGTAGGCTGGCCACCGTTTCGCGTAGTGCGCGCTGTTCAGAGGTCATCGGATCATCGTCTCAGGCCCAGTCGCCGGATCGACAATATTGTCGCCCCCAATGATTGCTTCGACACCCCGAAAACAGATCGGCGAATCTGTCATTACTGGCCAGTAATCCGGGTGTACGCTCGCGCGATGACAGCACGTCAGCAGCCAGGCTTCGACCTGGCTTCGAGTGCGGCTTGGTTGCTGCGCGCCCGTCCCGCCGACTACTTGCTGGCCGCCAGCGCGGCCTCGGCGTCGCTGCCGGTGATCGGCAAGCACCTCAAACCTCTCGGCGGGTACACGGCAATGAGTCTCTGGGGTATGCGGCACGCACCAGACCTCATCGAGGCATCCGCCCGGTCCTGGCTGGTGCCC